>JBAZUN010000637.1:834-2517 GCA_041661365.1 Candidatus Latescibacterota bacterium | reverse complement strand
CCACGGCGGCAAGGCCAACGGCGAGGATCCAGGCACGGGGGCCGGTGGTGGTTGTTGCGCGCACAGCGCACCTCCCTGTCCCAGACCGTGCCGGTCAACTGGGCGACACCCTAACCGGTAACCGCGGGCCTGTCTGGCACCCGGGCGGAGGACCGTGCGCCTCTCAGACCTCCGGGTGCCTGATGCCGCGCTCGAGGGCGAGCGGCCGGTGACGGGGCGTCCGTCCGATGTGGACGGAACCGCCGGCCTCTGCTGTGAACAGCCGCACACCCTCGGGGAGGAGCTGCAGTTCCTGCACCACCTGTGCGAGGCGGGTCACCTGGCCTCGCAGGCCGTCCAGTTCGGATTCCAGGGCGAGGATGCGCCGGACGCCTTCGAGGTTGATGCCCTCGTTCTGGGAGAGGTGCTGGATGTGGCGAAGCTTGGCGATGTCGCGCAGCGAATAGCGCCGGCCGCGCCCCCGGGCGCGACCGGGCACCACAAGGCCGAGACGGTCGTAGCCGCGCAGGGTCTGCGGGTGCATCTCGGCCAGCTGGGCCGCCACCGAGATCACGAAGATCGGGGCGTCAGCGTCCATCCGGTCGGGAAGCAGGTCCATCAGTGGCTCCCCAGCAGGTGGGCCCGCGGGTCGCCACCGCCGGCCTTGGCCTGGAACTCGACCAGTGCGGCTCGTGCCTCATCGGAGAGGTGACGGGGGACCTGGACGTCCACGGTCACCAGCATGTCTCCGTCCACGGCACCGCCCTTGACCCCACGCCCGCGGACGCGGAAGGTGCGCCCGTTCGGGGTGCCGGCAGGCACCTTCAGTCGCACCCGGGCACCATCGAGGGTGGGCACTTCGATCTCCGCGCCGAGCGCGGCCTCGGTGAAGGTCACCGGCACGGTGATCGTCAGGTGGTCGCCCTTGCGCCCGAAGAGCTTGTGGGGACGCACGTGCACGAGCACGTAGAGATCGCCGGCAGCGCCGGAGTTCTCCCCTGCACCACCCTTGCCCTTGATGCGGATGCGCTGGCCGTCCGTGACGCCTGCCGGGATCCGCACCTGCATGGTGCGGGTCGAGCGGCTGCGTCCACTGCCGGCGCAGGTGGGGCACGGGTCCTCCACCACCATGCCCCGACCGCGGCAGTCGCGGCAGGGCTCGCTGACGGCGAACACGCCGCCGGAGGTGGACGTCTGCATGCCGCTGCCCTGGCAGGCGCGGCAGACCGTCGGCTGGGTACCGGGACGGGCGCCCGTGCCGTGGCAGGTCTCGCACGCTGCGTCCGACGTCGTCTGCATGCTGACGAGCGAGCCGGCGAGGGCGTCGGCGAAATCTATCGTCACCTCGCCCTCGATGTCGGCCCCACGACGCGGCCCACGGGTCGAGGTGCGTCTGGTTGTGGTGCCGCCGAAGAGGTTGCCGAAGAGGTCGGAGATGCCGGAGTCACCGGCGCCGCCTCCACGGAACAGGTCCTCCATGGACGGGCCGCTGCCCTGCCCGGCACCGGGGAACCTGAATCCCCCGCCACCGAACAGGCTGCGCGCCTCGTCGTACTCCTTGCGCTTGGCCGGGTCGGAGAGGATCGAGTTCGCCTCGGAGATCTCCTTGAACCGTGCCTCCGCGCCGGCGTTGTCAGCGTTCTGGTCAGGATGGAACTGCCTTGCCAGCTTGCGGAACGCCTTCTTGATCTCCTCGGGCTTGGC
>JBAZUN010000637.1:0-824 GCA_041661365.1 Candidatus Latescibacterota bacterium | reverse complement strand
GGCGTCGCCCAGGATGTCGAAGGCTGCCGTCACCCGCTTGAACTTGTCCTCGGTGATCTTGTCGCCGGGGTTCTTGTCGGGGTGCAACTCCTTGGCCAGCTTGCGGAACGCCTTCTTGATCTCGTCGGGCTTGGCGTCCTTGGAGACGCCGAGCACCTTGTAGTAGTCCTTCTCGAGCCAGTCCTTGGTACTCACCGCGCCTCCTTCCTGCTCATTCCGGGTTGGCCACACCTACGCGGGCCGGACGCAGCACCCGATCATTCAACTTCACTCCGCGCTGCATCACCGCCGAAATGGTCGGCACGGTGATCTCGACCTCGATCGGCATCTGCATCAGGGCCTCGTGGATCTGGGGGTCGAACTCCTCGCCCACCTCACCGAAGGTCTCCAGGCCGTACTTGGCCGTGATCTTCTCCAGCTCGTCTGCCACCAGCTTGAAGCCGCCGACGAGTTCTGCGTGCTCGCGCGCGGCCTCGACACTGTCGAGGACCGGCAGCAGGTCGAGGATGACGGTCTCGACCCCACCCTGCCGGGCGAGCAACCGGTCGCGGTCGACCCGCTTCTTGTAGTTGCTGTACTCGGCGTGGAGGCGCTGCAGGTCGTTGGTGCGCTCATCCACCAGTTCCTGCATCTCCGACAGCTTGGCGTCGCGGATCGGCGAAGCCTTCGTCTCGATCGGTTCCTCGGCGCCGTCCCCACCGGCCTCCCCCTCGGGAACGAAGCCCTCGGGGTCGGTCGTCGGGGTGTCCTGGGCAGCCTCCACGGCCCCTTCGTGACGCCCGCTCGCTGCGCTCACGGGCTCCTCAGGGACCGTGTGGCCGGAC
>JBAZUN010000636.1:0-2560 GCA_041661365.1 Candidatus Latescibacterota bacterium | reverse complement strand
CTCGACGAGGGCGCCTTCGGCCTGTCGACCGGCCTGACGCTCCCGCCCAGCGCCTACGGCGATACCGAGGAGGTCGTCGGACTGTGCCGCACCCTCGCGAGCCGGCAGGGACGCCTCTACTGCAGCCACACGCGCGGCGAAACCGCCGCCGGCCCGACCGGCATGCGCGAGGCCTTCGAGATCGGGCGGCGTGCCGGGGTGCCGGTGCAACTGGCGCACATGGCCGTGAACGACCCGCGCCGCTGGGGCACCGCCGGCGCGGTGATGGAAGAGCTCGACGCCGCGGCGCGCGCCGGACTGGACGTCACCTGCGACGTCTACCCGTACGCCGCCTCCAGCTCTGGCTTCTCCCAGTGCCTGCCGGGGTGGGCGCAGTCGGGCGGGCGCCGCGAGACGGTCGACCGGCTCCGCGACCCGGGGACGCGCGCGCGGATCCGGGCCGAGATGGAGGCGAACGGACTCCTGGCCGGATGGCCGTGGCACTGGGACCGCCTGCTCATCTGCCGGGTGCTGAATCCCGAGTGGCGCCACGCCGAGGGGATGACCTTCGCCCAGCTCGCCGAGACGCGCGGGGTCGCGCCGATCGACGCCGCCCTCGACCTGATGGCGGCCGACGAGGGGCGCGTGCAGATCATCTTCTTCTACCGGACGGAAGAGGACATGCAGGTATTCCTGCGCCACCCGCGCGCCATGGTCGGGTCAGACGGCTCGGCCCTTACCGCGGACGGTCCGACCGGCGTCGGCCGGCCCCATCCGCGCAACTACGGGGCAGCGGCGCGCGTCCTCGGCCGGTACGTGCGCGAGCTCCACGTCCTCACCCTAGAAGACGCCGTCCATCGCCTGTCCGGCAAGGTGGCGTCGCGCCTCGGCCTGCGCGACCGCGGGTGGATCCGCGCCGGCCTCGCCGCCGACCTGGCCGTCATCGATCCGGCCACCATCACCGATCGCGCGACCTTCACCGACCCGCACCAGTACGCGACCGGCGTTCCGTTCGTCGTCGTCAACGGCGTCGTCGCCGTGGCCGACGGCGAGCCGACCGGTGCTCACCAAGGCCGCGTCCTCGCGGCCTGAAGCTCGTCCTCCTTTTCAGATCGGACGGATGATGACAGTCAAGACTGATGCAGCCCCGGCCGCGGCGCCTACGGAATCAGAGCTGGCACAGGCACGGACCTGGGCGGAAGAGCACCTGGCGCCCGCGGTCGAAGCGGTCGCGTCGGGCCGCCTGCCCTTCTCCTTCACCTATGGCGGCAAGCCTTCGGCAATCCTCCTGGCCGAGTCGCCCCGCAGCGATGAGGTGGCCGCGCTGGATGCTGCCCGCACCCAGCGGACCATCACCTGGATCGACCCTGGCTCCGGCCTGCAGGTCCGCTGCATCGCGGTGGAGTACCGGGACTTCCCGGTAGTCGAGTGGTCGGTTTACCTCCGCAACACCGGTACGAGGAGCACCCCGATCCTGGAGGATCTCCAGGGCCTGGACCTGCACCTGGAGCGCGACCCGGACGGGGAATACGTGCTGCACTGCATCAAGGGGGATTCCTGCACCCCGGACAGCTACGAGCCGTTCGACCTGGTGCTCGGGCCGGGCAGCCGGCAGCGCTTCGCTTCCACCGGGGGACGGCCCACCAACGGGGCCTATCCATGCACCAACCTGGAGCTCCCCGGCGGCGGGATCATCCTGGCGGTGGGCTGGCCGGGTCAGTGGGAGAGCACCTACACGCGGGACGCCGACCGCGGCCTGGCGGTCCGTGCCGGGCAGGAGCAGACGCACCTGACCCTCCGGCCCGGCGAGGAGGTGCGTACCCCGCTGAACGTCGTCCTGCGGTGGGAAGGGACGGACCTGGTGCGGGCGCAGAATTTGTGGCGACGCTGGATGCTGACGCACAACACGCCGCACCCGGGCGGCAAGCCTCCCGGCCCGATCTTCTGCTTCTGCGACGGCGCCTTCTTTACCGGCCTGAAGTGCAACGCGACCGACGAGATGAAGGCTCTGGACACGCTCCACCGGCAAGGCATCGAGCTGGACTACTGGTGGATGGACGCCGGCTGGTACCCGGGCCAGGACTGGGCGCAGGGCGTGGGGACGTGGGAGCCGGATCCCGAGCGCTTCCCCCACGGCATCAGGCAGGTCGCCGACCACGCGCACTCACTCGGCGCGGGACTGGTGCTGTGGTTCGAGCCGGAGCGCGTCATGCCCGGAACGTGGCTGGCGCAGACCCACCCGGAGTGGCTGCTGGGCTCCCGGGAAGGCACCATGCTGCTGAACCTGGGCGACCCGGCGGCCCGCGCCTGGCTCACGGAGCACGTGGACCGCATGATCGGTGAGCAGGGGATCACCCTCTACCGCCAGGACTTCAACATGGATCCCCTGCCCTACTGGCGGGACAACGACGCGCCTGACCGGCAGGGGATGACCGAGAACCTGCACGTGCAGGGTTACCTCGCCTACTGGGATGAGCTGCGCCGCCGGCACCCCGACATGCTCATCGACAGTTGCGCCTCGGGCGGGCGGCGCAATGACCTGGAGACCTTGCGCCGGGCGGTGCCCCTGCTGCGCAGCGAT
>JBAZUN010000635.1:0-2567 GCA_041661365.1 Candidatus Latescibacterota bacterium | reverse complement strand
ACCTGCCCGAGACCTACGAGAGTCCGTGGTACCGGGTCAACACCCGGTACGATCGGGATATCTACCGGCGGTACGTCGACGCCGAGCTCGAGGGGCGGCTGCTGCAGGACCGCTTCGGCCAGGACCTGGGCCGCGGCTGGCTCCTCTACGAGTGGAGCCAGACCCAGGACCAGACCAAGGGGAGCTCGGTCTGGAAGAGCCAACAATACTCCGGCCTGTTCCAGAACCTCCTGGTGGCCACCGACGGCGGCCGACGCGGGAACTACCGGCTGATGGTGGGGAACGAGATCAACACCGTCTTCACCCCCCTGACCTTTGCCAAGCCCCGGTTCAACGGGATGCGGCTGGACTTCGCCGCGGACCGGGCCCGCGGCTCCCTGATCCTCTCCCGGCCGAGCAAGCCCGACCAGGATGTTGTCCAGTATACCAGCATGCCCTCGGTCCGGACTGACTACACCAACCTGACCGGCGGCCACGCCGAACTCCAGCCCCTATCCCAGGGCCTCCTCGGGTTCACCTACCTGAACGCCCACCACGGGAACTCCCGGCAGGCCCTGGGCGAGGGGAGCCCCTTCAAGGGGGATCTGACCACCTATCAGAACCAGCCGCTCAAGACCCTGTACGTGCGGCTGCGGGACGACTCGCCGGCCGACGGCCGGGGCGGGGCCCTCCTCTTCGACCACGACGTCGCCCTGACCGACACCAGCGGTCGCGTCCTGCGGGGGCGTCAGGTGGGGCTGCTCCCCAGGGTCGAGGGCGGTATCGCCCGCGGCAGCGCCCTGGCCGCGGACGGCTCCGAGACCATCCTGCTGACCTACGACCTGACCACCCTCGACCACGACGGCACCCAGAGCGCCGACCTGCGCCAGGTCCGGGTGGAGTTGTCGGTCGCCAACGACTACCGGATCGAGGTGGCCTCGGACCGCCAGAACGACGGCGAGGTGCGCCGGCCGGCCCCGGTCTTCCTCACCGTCCGCCGGGCTGCCGGGAACGTGCAGGACAACAGCAACGCCACGGTCGAGGTGATCGACTACGGCCTGCCCACGGCCACCGAGGTGATCGGGATGAACTGGTCCCTCACCGGGTGGCACGGCCTGACCCTCCTCGGCGAGGCCGCCCTCAGCCGCCGTCACCGCCGCTACCCCACTCTCGGCGTCACCGACCCCCACCCCGCCGTCGACCAGGCCAAGGCCGGGTATCTCCAGGCCTCCTACACCCAGACCCCGGTCACCCTCTACGCCGAGGGGTTCCACCTGGACGACGCCTATTCCACCAGCGCCTGGCTGACCGGCAGCGACGGCCAGGTCCGGTACAACAACCCGGCCGTGTCGCTCTACGAGTTCGTCGACGACGACGACGACCTGAACGCCCTGCCCGAGTGGCCGCGGGCCCTGCAGCCGTCCAGCGACGCGGCCTGGCCCGGGTACGACGAGAACGCCGACTTCCTCAACGACGGCAACCAGAACAGCAACCTCTACCCCGACTACGAGGAGCCGTTCCTGCGCTTCCGCGCCGACCGGCCCGAGTTCCTCCCCGGGCTGGACCTGAACTACAACCGGGTCATCGACCGCTTCGAGAACGACGAGTTCCCCGATTACCCCTACCGCCAGGATCGCCGCGGGTACAACGCCTACGCGGCCTACGAGCCGCTCCCCGACCTGGTCTTCACCCTGGGGCAACAGCGCCTGCACCTCCTCTCCGGCGACGGCCGCACCAGGGCGGACTACGCGCTCCTCCGCGCCACCCGGTTCCTGCCGCGCGCGGGCCGGGTGCGGCTCTTCGAGCACCTGGCCCTGGTCCGCGACAACGTCCCCGACCCCCTGCGCCAGTGGCAGCAGATCTCCGGTCTGGCTGGGCAGATGCGCGACCTGGCCGATCCCCTGGCCGCCCGCGACACCTGGGTCCAGTCGGCCTACCTCGACCTGGAGCACCGGCTGGGGCCGGATATCCGGCTGTTGCACCGCTGGCGCTGGGACTTGTGGTGGCAGCGGGACGACCGGGAGGAGCTGCGCCAGCGGACGGCCCGCCGCGCCAGCGGGTTCTTCGGTCTGATCGACAAGGTCGAGTGGAGCCTGCCGGTCGGCCTGGCCGTGCTCGAGCCGAGGTGGAAGAGCGAGTACCGCCGGGAGCGCCCCTACGTCCAGACCGACCCGGCCACCGAGAGTCTCGAAGAAACCTTCTTCCTGCTGTGGACCCAGCCGGTGATGGCCGAGCGGGTGGGGGTGGCCTACTTCCCCCGGTACGGCCGTGGGATCTACAGCAGCGAACTGCAGGCCGGTCTGGAGCTGTCCTGGTACCGGCAGCTCGCCGGGGAGGGGGAGAGGGGAGCGGCCGAGGTGGACCACGCCAGTTGGAACGCCCTGTGCCAACTGGTCAACCGGAACGCCTACCAGGGGTACACGGTCGTCGCCCGGATCGGCCTGGAGGTGGGGCGGCTGCATTACCCCGATCGGCCGACCGAGCGCCGCAGCCTGTTCTTCCTCACCGTTCACGCGGGGCTGAAGTGAGTATGGGCATGCCGGGAGTCGTGGCTCTGCTCCTCGCCTGCGTCCTGGCCGGCCCGGCCG
>JBAZUN010000634.1:0-2572 GCA_041661365.1 Candidatus Latescibacterota bacterium | reverse complement strand
AGGCACGTCCGTGTCCCGGGTTCGCCGCTACGCCGAGATTGTCCATGAACTGACCACCGGCTGATCCCCACGGCCGTCTACTAAGGAGAGTACATGACTACCCACCGCGTGCAGCGCTCGATGGAGATCTACCAGCGGGCCGTCCGGTTGATCCCGGGCGTGACCCAGCTCATCAGCCGGCGGCCGACCCGGGCCGCGCTCGGGGTCAGCCCGATCTACGCCGAGCGGGCCAAGGGGTGCCGCATCTGGGACGTCGACGGGAACGAGTACGTCGACTGGTACAGCGGCATCGGGCCGATCATCCTCGGGTACGCCGACGAGGTCGTCGACGCCGCGGTCAAGGAGCAGATCGACCGCGGCACGGTCTTCAGCATCGTCCAGGAGAGCGGCGTGGAGCTGGCCGAGGAGCTGGTGCGGCTGATCCCCTCGGCCGAGATGGTCCGCTACGCCAAGGGCGGCGGCGAGGCCTGCGCCGTGGCGATCCGGATCGCCCGCGGCTTCACCGGCCGGGACCGGGTCCTGTTCTGCGGGTACCACGGTTGGCACGACTGGTACCTGGCCGCCAACCTGGGGCACGAGCGGCTCGACGAGCACCTCTTCAACGGGATCGAGCCGACCGGCGTGCCCCGCGCCTCGAGGGGACCTCGATCCCCTTCAAGTACGGCGACCTGCAGATGCTCGAGGACCTGCTCCGGAAGCACGCGGGCGAGGTTGCCGGCATCATCATGGAGCCGATGCGCACCGAGCTGCCGCCGGCGGGGTATCTCGAGGGGGTGCGCGAGCTGGCGACCCGGTACGGGGTGGTGCTGATCTTCGACGAGGTTTCGTCGGGATTCCGGATCGCGCTCGGCGGGGTGCAGGAGTACACCGGGGTGACGCCGGACCTTTCGGTCTTTGCCAAGGCGATCTCCAACGGGTACCCCATGGCCGCGATCGTGGGCCGGCGCGAGGTGATGGAGCCGGCCGGCCGGATGTTCATCTCCAGCGCCTATTGGGACGACAGCGTCGGGATCGTCGCGGCCCTGACCACCCTGCGCGAGTTGGAGCGGCGTCGGGCCGTGGCCCACTTCGAGCGGCTCGGCGCGAGCTTCATGGCGCAGGTCGACCAGGCGGCCCGCCAGGCCGGGCTGGCCGCCGAGTGCGTCGGCGTGGCCGCCCATCCCGGGATCCGGTTCCAGGTGGAGAACCCCCAGGCGGCCAAGAAGGTGGCCACCCTGTTCATCCAGGAGAACGCCAAGCGCGGGGTGATCCTGGCCCCGGGCTTCTTCTTCAACTGCGCCCACGACGACGAGGCCGTGGCGATCACCGTCCGCGCGGTGCGGGAGAGCTTCGGGGTGATCGCCGACGGCCTGCGGCGCGATCGGCTGGACGAGCTGCTGGAGTGCCCGATGCAGGAGGAGCTGTTCCGGCGGATGGTGAGTTGAGACGCGGGCAGGAACAGGAGAGATAACGCGTGCAGCGGTGCGAGATCACCTACGAGAGCGTCAACTCGGCCAGTTACCCCAAGCCGCTCACGGCCCTGGTGCTGACCCCGGACCGTGTCGGTGACCGCACCGGCGCCATGCTCTTCACCCACGGCTGGGGCGGGAACCGCTACCAGCACGAGGACAAGATGCAGGCCGCGGTCGAGGCCTTTGACCTGGTCGGCGTCTCGGTCGAGTTCCGCCAGAGTGGGTTCGACTTCGACCCGGTGCGGGGCACGGGGTGGGACGTGCCGTACGACGCCGGCTTCCTGCAGGTCCTTGACGTGCTCAACGGCCTGCGGCGCGCCCTCGAGCTCTACCCGGGCCTCGATCGCGGGAGGATCGTCCACTACCGTCGCAGCCAGGGCGGTCACCTGGCCCTGCTGGGCGCGGCCTACGCGCCCCAGACCTTTGCCTGGGTCTACGCCACCAGTCCGGTGAGCCATCTCGGGCCGGCGATGCAGGAGTGGGCCGGCCGCACCTTCGCCCCCCACGAGCTGCGGGCGCGGGACGTCGAGGCCCTGGCCGGCGCCATCCAATGTCCGGTCTACCTCGAGCACGGCACCGCGGATCCGACCGTCCCCTGGGAGGCCCACACCGGCAGGCTGGCCAGGCGGCTGGAGGCCATGGGGAAGCCGGTGCAGGCGATCCTTCACGAGGGGGGTGACCACGGCCTGGCGCCGGTGACCGACCGGTTGAGCACCTTCCTGGCCCGGGCGCCAGAGCCGCTGCGCACCCTGCGACGCGAGGGGCCGGACGACTTTGCCCTGGGCAGCACCGTGATCCTGGACTGCGGCACCCGGACCCTGGTCATCGACTGGTCCAAGCCCGCGGCCGATCCCGGGCTGTACCGCTGGGAGTAGCGCCAAGTTCGTCGACGACAGGCGCCGGGAAGGGGACCTGCTTGGTCCGGTCTCGTCAACATCGACAAGGAAGGGAAACATGGCAGGGATCGCATGCACCGGGCAGGGGCTGATCTACCGCAATCCGATCCCGCACGTGCACAGCGTGCACGCCTATTTCCCCTCCCTGGCCCTGGTCGGCAACGGGGAGGTGCTGGCCAGCCTGGTGCTGGGCGAGGCCTTCGAGGCGCCCGACCTGCATAGCTG
>JBAZUN010000633.1:0-2572 GCA_041661365.1 Candidatus Latescibacterota bacterium | reverse complement strand
GGTCGAGGTGCTCGACGAGCTCGGCCTGACCAAGCTCGTGACCAGCATCCCCGGGCTGTCCGCGGTCGGTGCCGCCGCCATCCTCGCCGAGACCGGCGACCCCACCCGGTTCTCCAGCGCGAGGGCGCTGGTCAAACACGCCGGGCTCTGCCCCCGCGACAACGCCTCGGGCACCTACCAGGGCAAGACCGGCATCAGCGGCCGCGGACGCCCCCAGCTGCCCCTGGCGGCGTGGCGGGCGGTGTGGGCCGCGTTGCGGAACAATCCCGTGCTCGCCGCCCGATACGCGCACCTGACCGGCCGGGCCGACAACAAGCTCACCAAGACCCAGGCGCGGGTCGCGGTGGCCGGCAGCCTGCTGCGCCAGCTGCACGCGGTAATCACCACCGGCACCGCCTGGGACCCCGCCATCGCCGGTGGCCTCAAGCCCCAGTCCCGTGAATGCGCGAAGGGGGCCGCCGCTGCCGCCTGACCCCGCGTCGGAGCCGACCGGACGGGGCGAGCCCGCACGTGCGTCGGGATCACATCCCGCGATAGACCATGGGCAGCCCCGCCCGTCTCCAGCAAAGCCCGGATGAAGGCTGTCGGGAACGAACCCGCTTGCACGCTACGTAGGGCAGGAGACGGGCGCGAGGCCCCCGCCCACGTCACGACGCACCCCCGCACACCAAGACCAGCAGCCCGCCGGCGAACCCGGCGAGCCGATCAGCCCTGCACAACTCAACAAAACCAAGCCCGTTGACTTCGTCCCCATAGGCTGGTCTATCGGTTCCCCCGCCAGTGGGGGAACCCTCCGATGAGCCGCGCCGAGCAGTACGGCCTCGGGATGGACTACCTGACCGCCCTGGTCGGCGTGCTGGCCCCGTACGGGCCTGTGCTGGTGGGTGGCGACATGAACTCCCACCCCAACGACGGACCCAACGCGGCCGCGCCCCGGATGGCCGCTGCCGGCTACAGCTACACCAAGGACTCCGGCGTCATCTACAGCTTCTACGCCACCCCCGTGAAGGTCACCAAGACATGGGAGATCAGCAGGGCCGCCGTCCACTCCGATCACCCCGCGCTGTTCACCCGCATGGCCATGAACGACGCCGGCCCCGGAGCGAACACGCCCACCGGCACCCAGCCCATCGACACGAGGCCGGCGGGCTGCCCGCCGTGCCCGACGTTCGGGAACCTCGGCACGGTGCTGCTCCAGAACGTCTCGGCCCCCGGCAACCTCAGCGCCGCCAAGGTAGCGGCCGCGGCCGCGTACCAGGCGGGGTTCCGCGGCGAGGACCTGGTCACCGCGGTGGCCATCGCCCGCGTCGAATCGACCTGGAATCCGAAGGCCACCAACGGAAGCCACTTCGGGCTCTGGCAGATCGCGCAGGAGCACAAAGGCAAGGTCCCCGGCTGGGACACCCAGACCGACATCTTCGACCCCCTCCTCAACGCGAGGTACGCCTTCGCTCTCTACTCTGCGCGCCCCGGATCTGGGGAGGCCAAGTTCGCCGACTGGATCCCCTTCGAGAAGTCCGACTACCGCCAGTACCTCGATGTCGCCCGCCAGGCGGTCGCCGCCACCGCGGGCGGCACCACGAACGTCACCGACACCGGCTGTACAACCTCTCCGATCCAGTTCGCCGGGGAGCTGTCGGCCGCGCTCTCGGCCCGCGTCGACGCCATGATGAAGACCTCCAACGGCCTGTGTAGCTTGTCGTGGACCAGGGGAGCCCCCTGCACGTACGACAATCAGTGCCCCAAGGTGGTCGACGCGCTCTACGGAGGACCCGGCGTCGGCCGGGGCTACGGGAACGGACAGGACGTCGCCCAAGGCATCATCAACGCCGGACTGTCCCAGTCCCACGGCACCGGGCTCGACCCGCTCCCGCCCGTGGGTGCCGTGGTCTCCTACAACACCGGCAATGGCGTCGGTCACGTGGCGATCTACGTCGGCGGCGGCAAAATCTTTGGGAACGACTACGGCTGCGCCGCCAAGGGCGTCTACGGCTGCGTGGGCTTCGCCGACGTCCACACACCCGGCGGCTCGGTGACCTGGGCCCTGCCCAAGCAAACGTTCGACCTCGGCGGGATGCCCGCCGCGGCCGCCTAACCACTTCAAGTGAGGACGGCCCAGCAAGAGTGCTCTGAAACTGGTCGAGCTGGTGTGTCCGATCCGGCCCGGTCTGGGTTGCCTTTCCAAGCATGGACGTACGTATCGGCATCACACCGGACGGGCAGGCCGCCGGGTTCGACACCAGCAGCGCCCGGCCGTTGCTGCTGGTCGGCGACCTCGGCCGCGGCAAGACAACCACCGCGCGCTACATCACCCGCTGGTGGCTGGCGAACACCCGCCGCCATGCGCATGTGTACGCCGCGCCCAGCGAGTGGGCCGACCTGCCCTGCAAGCCCGAGCACCCCGACCAGCTGGATCAGCCGGTCGGCCGTAAGTGTCGACCCCGAACCTGTCTGGTCGTCGTCGACGACATGGACCTGCTCGACGACGACCAGCTCGCCTTGCTGCCACTGGGAACCGGCCGAACGATCCTGACCTCTCACGGCGGCAACAGCATCACCGGGCGCACGCTGC
>JBAZUN010000632.1:0-2608 GCA_041661365.1 Candidatus Latescibacterota bacterium | reverse complement strand
CGCCACGAGGAAGGAGAAGGTCACCCCGAGCGGGACCCCGGTGGTGATGAAGCCGATGAACAGCGGCACCGCCGAGCAGGAGCAGAACGGCGTCACCACCCCCAGCAGGGAGGCCAGCACGTTCCCCACCGACTCCCGCTGGCCGGCCAGGATGAGGCGGGTGCGCTCCGGGGTGAAGAAGGAGCGGACGATCCCCACCCCGAAGACCACCAGGACCAGCAGCATCAGGACCTTGGGCGCCTCGAAGACGAAGAACTCGACGGCCAGAGCCAGGCGGCTGCCCGCGGCCATGGCCAGCAGGTCGTAGGTGAGCCATTGGGCCAGCGGCTCGAGATGTCGGTAGATCATCCACCAGACGACTGCCCCGAGCAGGACGGGAGCACCGCGCGACCAGACCGGTGCGTGCCTGGAGACAACGAGGCTGGACAGCGAGGGGGGAATGGGGGACGATGCTCGCTCCGCGGACATCCTGGTCACTTCCCGAGGCCGATCAACTCGTATGGCGACATGGCCACATACGCACCGCTGAGGCGAAAAAAAGAGCCAACCGCGCTCATGCCCGCTCCCGCAACACCTGGGTGGCGCAGGTGAAGAAGCTCATGACGCAGGGCGTGAGCAGGGTGTAGTAGACCACGTTCCCGTCGCGGCGATCCTCGACGATGCCGTGGGCGCGGAGCACGGCCAGGTGCTTGGACACGGTGGAGCGGTCCGAACCGACCAGGTCGGTCAACTCCCCCACCGAGCACTCCCCCTCGGCCAGCCGGTGCACGATCCTGAGCCGGGACTCGTTGGCCAGGGCCTTCAGGATCCGCGCCTGCTGGCGGAAGACATCGGTCTGCCGGACTGCCTGTACCACCTGTGGCATCGCCTCCTCCGTGGGCACCAGTATATGGCGATATGGCCATGTTGGCAAGTGCTGGCAGGCATACCCGAAATGGCGGTGTACGGCGTACGCGGATCGGGCGTATCAGCGCGCCTCGATCAGGAAGGGAGAGGCGGGCAGCCCCTCGCGGTTGATGAGGTTGGGCACGGCCTCCTCGTTCCAGGCGAAGCGCGCCTGCACCGGCGTGGTCACCGCGGGACTGGTGAGCACCACGGCAGAGCCATCGATACGGGCAGTGGCCGGATGGAACCGGCCGTCGGCACCGGCCACCTCAAACCAGGTGAGGGGTTGGCCGTCGCGGGAGGCCAGGCCAGAGCCGGTACCATCGTAGGCCAGCCGCAGGCTGTTCCCCTCGGCAGTGGCGCGGGTGACCAGCGGGCCGGAACAGACCAGATTCGGGCGGCCGTAGGTACGCGCCAGGGCCCACAAGGCCAGGCGGCGGCCGACCTCCTGCTTGTTCACGGGGTGGATGTCGTCGAGATCGCCGATGTCGGTGGTGACGGCCATGCCGGTATTGGGCAGGGTCAGCACCCGCCGCTGGGCCTCCCAGATCGCCCCTAGCAGCTCGGGGTTGTCCCCGTAGCGGAAGGGAGCGAGCTGCACGTAGAGGAAGGGGAAGCTGCCCACCTCCCACAGCCGGCGCCAGCCGTTGATGAGGCAGCGCATGCGCTGCTCGTACTCCAGGCCCTGACCACGGTTCGATTCACCCTGGTACCACAGCGCGCCGCGCAGGGAGAAGGGGATGAGCGGGTGGATCATGGCGTTGTAGAGCACGGTGGGCTGGTTGGGATTGTCGAGGGTGGGCACCTGGGGTAAAACTGGCCCGGGCCGGTAGCGCCACGCACCGGCCACGGACAGGCGCACGTCTTCATCGGATGACCCCGCGCCGCCCGCCGGTTGGAGGAACATCTCCTCCGGCCGCGCCCCCCACAGGCCGCCGGCCATGGCCGTATCGAGGGCGCGAACGGCCAGGTGGTTGCGGCCAGCCCTGACCAGCCTCCCCGGAACAGGATAGACGCGGGAGTCGTCCCAATACTCGACCACGCCGTCGGCAAAGGAGCCCAGGCCGCCGATACGGACGCCGTTGAAGAAGGTGTCGTCGATCTCGTCCACCGGGCCCAGGTGCAGGACCAGGTCTCGGCCGGCCCACGAGGCCGGCAGGTCGACGACCTTGCGGAACCACACCAGACCGTCGAAGCCGGGCAGACCGGCCTGCTCCCACTGGGCCGGAACCTCCATGGTGGCCCAGCCATCGTCGACCGCCTCGACAACGGCCGGGCCGTCGTCGGTCAACGCCTGAACCACCGCTCGCTGGGCCGCCTCCTTGGCGGCCAGCAGCTCGGGCAGCCGGGCCTGGGCTTCTTCCATGGCGGCCAAGCCTTCGGCCTCCACGCCGGCCTCTTCTAATGAAGCGCGGTCCATCCAGGCCTCGATGATGGTGCCGCCCCAGGAGGAGTTGATCAGGCCCACGGGCACACCCAGCTCCTGCTGGATCTGGCGGCCGAAGAAAAAGGCTACGGCCGAGAAGCCCGGCACGGTCTCCGGCGTACAGCGCTGCCAGCGACCCTTGGTGTCCTCCTGGGGAGCGAAGGCCGTGACCCGAGGCACGGTGAAGAGGCGGATCTGCGGATGATCGGCCGCCGCGATCTCGGCCTCGGCATTCACCACGGCCTGGACCGGCCACTGCATGTTGGACTGCCCTGAGCCGATCCAGACCTCGCCGAT
>JBAZUN010000631.1:0-2623 GCA_041661365.1 Candidatus Latescibacterota bacterium | reverse complement strand
GTCTGCTGGTCGGGCTCGGTATGATCGTGGCCAGCCAGACTACCTCGTACATGGGGTACGTCATCGGCTTCGGCGTGCTGGCCGGAACCGGCATCGGGTTCGGGTACGCCTCGGCCACCCCGCCCGCGGTCAAGTGGTTCCCCGCGGCCCGGACCGGACTGATCGCCGGGATCGTGGTCTCCGGCTTCGGTCTGGCCAGCGTGTACGTGGCGCCCCTGGCCAAGAGCCTGATCAAGAGCTACGGCGTGCCGACCACGATGCTGAGCTTCGGCATCGGCTTCCTGATCGTGGTGGTGGGACTGTCGCAGTTTCTGCAGCCGCCGCCGAAGGGGTACGTCCCGGTCGGTACCGTTCCGCCGGCGGCCGGCGCGGCGGCCAAGAAGGACGACTACACCCCTGGTGAGGTACTCCGCACCTGGCAGTTCTACCTGCTCTGGTTCATGTACGTGTGCGGCGCCGGGGCCGGCCTGATGGTGATCTCCAAGCTGGCCAAGATGGCCGAGGTGCAGGCCGGGGTGAACCTCGGCTTCGTGCTGGTGGCGGTGCTGGCCGTGGGGAACGGCGGCGGCCGGATCATCGCCGGGATCGTCTCTGACCGGATCGGCCGCAAGGCGACCCTGTTCAGTTGCTTCGTCATGCAGGCCGTGCTGATCCTCCTCCTCTCCCGGGCCGCCACCGGGAACTTCCTCGGCTCGACCGTGGTCCTGGCCCTCCTGTCGGCGCTGATCGGTGCCAACTACGGGGCCAACCTGTCCCTGTTCCCCTCGGTCACCAAGGACTTCTACGGCATCCGGAACTTCGGGGTGAACTACGGCCTGGTCTTCACCGCCTGGGGGCTGGGCGGCTTCATGCTCTCCCTGCTGGCCGGTCAGGTCTACGATCAGACCAAGACCTTCACCTTCGCCTATTACTGCTCGGCCTGCCTGCTGGTGGCCGCGGCCCTGGCGAGCTTCCTGCTCAAGCCGCCTTCGCCGCGATCGGCGGTCGCGGCCTGATCGTCGTCGGACAGAGGAGAGGGATCAGCGGATGAGGGGAGGTGTTCGCGGGTTGACGGAGGGTGGCTCATACGTAAGGTAACACCGCCGGGGTACGGCGACTCACGGGCGGTGTCCAGGGGCTGGCGGTGGGGTGGTGCGGGGTGGCGGGCATACCCCGGGGACCGCCGCGGCGGGTACTCGATCGATCCGCTCACCGCGGTCCTGCCGAGCCAGGCGGGACCCGAACCGCAAGGAGCCTGGCATGGGCATCATCACCGTCAGCCGAGGGTCGTTCGCCGGGGGCCGGGCCGTGGCCGAAAGGCTGTCCCAGCTCCTGGGGTACCCGTCCCTGAGCCGGGAGCACGTGCTGACCGAGGCGGCCCAGGAATACGGGATCCTCGAGTCGGAGCTTACTCGCTCCCTGAACGAGGCCCCGCCGTTCTGGCAGCAGGTGCCGGGGAAGCGGCTGGCCTACGTCAAGTGCGTGACCGCGGTCCTGCTCGACCACGCCAGCCAGGGGAACCTGCTCTACCACGGCCACGTCGGTCATCTCCTGCTGGCCGCCGTGCCCCACGTCCTGCGGGTCCGCGTCACCGCCGATCTGGAGTTCCGCATCCGATCGGCGATGGAACGGGTCCATCTCAAGCGGGACGAGGCGATCGCCCACATCCGCCGGGTCGACGAGGAGCGCGCCCGGTGGGCGCGGCTGCTCTACGGCGTGGACTGGGAGGACCCGACTCAGTACCATTTGACCGTCAACCTGGGACGGCTGAGCACGGCCAGCGCCTGCGAGGCCATCGTGCGGATGTCCGAGATGCCGGAGTTCCAGCCGACGACCGAGGGGCTGGAGGCGTACGAGAACCTGCGGCTGAGCTGCAGGGTCTGGGGCTCCCTGGCCAGGAACGCCGAGACCCGCAGCGCCGGCCTCCAGGTGACGGCCCGCGACGGTGAGGTGGTGGTCTCGGGGACGGTGGCGTCGGGCCGGGCCCTGGAGTTGATCCCGCGCATCGCCGGCGAGGTGTCGGGGGTGAAGTCGGTAAAGACCGAGGCGGGAATGGGCACGGATTGGTATTGGTAAGGAGGCCGATCCCGCGGTCACCGTCGTGGAACTTGCCGGTAGCGCCGGGATGGCCTGATCTCGTGTTCTTATCGCTTCGACGGGTCGCGGTGGACCGGGGCACCGCGACCCGTTCGTGTACCCCCATCCACGTCCGCACCCGCTTTCCTTCGTCATCGCTTCCCCGGCCCACTCGCCTGAGCATCTCGCCGGAGGGGCGCCCGCCCTCTGGCACCGGTGGACGACTCAGAACGCCGGGTGGTTGAGCCTCAGCCCCCGCGCCCCGACCCCGTCGAAGCGGTGGACCACCAGGTTGTCCAGCGAGGCGGCCAGGAGGATCTCCCGGGTCGGACCGGCAAAGGCCACGTCGGTCGGCCCGCGCAGGGCCTCCCCCCGCCAGTCCTCGGCGAACAGCTCCAGATGCCGGGTATCCAGGTCGAACACATAGATCGCGTCGGGACGGTGGCAGGCGATCCAGAGCCGCCCCTGGTCGTCGAAGGCGATCCCGTCGGGCACGTGGCGCGGCATATGCACCACCCGCTCGAAGCGGCCGGCGCTCCCGTCCGGCCCGATCGCCACCCGCGCCACC
>JBAZUN010000630.1:0-2632 GCA_041661365.1 Candidatus Latescibacterota bacterium | reverse complement strand
GGGACCTCGGCCTCACCCTGATCAAGTCCGGCACACATCCTGACCCGCGCGCCGAGCAGGGCCGCCATCGCTTCGCCTATGCCCTCCTCCCCCACGAGGGCGGGTTCTCCGCCGAGAGCGTGATCCGTCCGGCGTACGAGTTCAACGTGCCGCCGCTGGTTCATCCGGTGCCAACGGGAACGACGCCCCTGCCGTCCCTGCTGACCGTCTCCGCCGCCAATGTGGTCGTGGAATCGGTGAAGTGGGCTGAGGACGGGGACGGCTTCGTCGTCCGTCTGTACGAGGCGGAACGGAGCGGGGTCCAGGCCGAGATCACCTTTGGTCCATCCGTGCGCCAGGTCCGGGAGACCAACATGCTCGAGGAAGGCGGCCAGGTCCTGCCGCTGCGCAACGACCGGGTGAAGACCTGGTTCCGGCCGTTCGAGATCAAGACGCTCAGGGTGGGGGTGGGATAGGGGATAAGGCGGCGGGGGTGCAGGCCTGCCCAGCCCACGGGCGGTACGGGTCCCGGCACCGCGGCCGGGACCCGTACCTCGAGGCCGGGCTAACTGGCAAGAACAAGACTCGGCCTGTGCCGGGCTCGCGCTCGTCAAGCAGGTCAGTCAGGCCGGCGGGCTTGTGCGGCCCCCTGTTGCAACGCCGCCACCAGCTTCTCCACCTGACTCACCTGCCAGGTGTCGGCGGTCCGCACCAGCGCCAGTACGACCTCGCCCTCCGCCAGGATGGCGCGCGGATCGGACGGGTCGATCAGCGGTAATCGATAGGACCAGCGGACCGGCACTGTCAGCCGGTCGCCGCTGGCCGCCACCGGCGCGTGCTCGAGGATGAGCGCGCTCCCCGGCGGCCACTGCTGATACCACTGCTGGGCCTGCCAGCGCAGCAGTCGGCGGCCGGCCAGAGGCAACTCCTGGTCGACCAGGGTCAACCGTTCCCCCGGAAAGCGCCGGTCGTCCTCGACCGGGCGCACGGCCAGGTAGACCGGCTCCCCTCCTGAGACGGCCGGCAACAGCTCCCGCCTCAACGCCGCCACCTCCGCCTGGCGCAGTTCCGCCGGCAGCTCGGCCCGCGTCAGTCGGGGTGGGCGCACCGCCGTGGCCTCCACCGGGGGAGCTGCCGGGGCCGGCACCTCGGTCCAACGGACCACCACTGAGTCCCGGCCCTGCGAGTCCTTGACGCTGTCGAGGACCGCCACGCGGGTTACCGGGGAGGTCTCGACCGAAGCCGGGGCCGCGGTACTGCCGGTATCCGGCAAGGTCGGCACCACCACCGGCGGCTCTTCCAACAACACCACCGCGTCGCTGCCCTGCACCACGTACAGATACTCGTAGTCCACCGTCCCCACCACACTGCTCAAGGCGCGACTGTTAAGCCGGTCCTGCAGCCGTTGAAGGACATACTCCGGAGTGGTGCACCATCCCGCCCCCACCACGACCAGGTGCGCCGCAGCCAAACCCCAGGCACTCATCGCTCGCATCGCTTCCGTCCTTTCAGCGCAGCAGCGTCATCTTGCGGCTCTGCGAATGCTCGGCGGCGGTGATCCGGCAGAGATACACCCCGGTGGCCACGGAACCACCCCCGTCGTCCCGGCCGTCCCACGATACCTGATACTCCCCCGGGACCTGCACCTCCCCGACCAGCGTCCGCACCTTCTGACCGGCCAGGTCGAACACCGCCACCGTCACCAGCGTCTCGCGGTCGATGCGGTAGGTGACCGTGGTCTGCGGGTTGAACGGATTGGGGTAGTTGCCCAGCAACGGCGTGGTCTCCGGCAATACCGCGGTCTCGGTCGCCACCAGCTTGGGCGGCGGGAACGGCCTGGCCACCCATTGCGGCGTCCCCGACCCATAGTAATTGGTCAGTGTCCCGGTGTGGTTGTTCCCCGAGAGATCGGCGGTCGTCGCCCCGTTGCCCTCGTTGAACCGCCAGTACCCGACCAGTCCTGCCTGCGGCGCCGCGATCTCGTGGTTCATGTCTGCCTGAAGCTGAGCCTGGGTCCGAGCCACGTTCCACAGGCGTACCTCGTCGAGCACCCCGCCAAACCAGTATGGTCCCGTATCACTACCCGCGTATCCCCCCAACTGGGTGCTGCGGATGTTGATGCCGGTGATGTTGCCAGAGTTGTTCATCAGGTTGTCCGGATTACCGTTGATATAGATCCGCATGTAGGTCCCGTCATAGGTCGCTGCCAGGTGATACCACTGGTTCGCCTGCAGCCTGCCTATCGATCCCAGGCAGACGTAGTTCGGCGAGGCCAGCTCGAAGCGCACCTGACCATCCAGCACCGACAGCGACCCCTTGGCGTCCCAGGTGGTGGCGTGCTGGCCGACGATCTGGTAGTTTCCGCTGACGCTCGGCATCGACACCCAGGCCTCCACCGTGTATTGATTCCCGGTGGTGCTGACCAGCCCCACGTTGACCTCCTGCCGGTTGGCGGCTGTGAAGCTAAGCGCATTGGCCGGTGGAATCGGCGGCGCGTTCAGCACCGCGAAGTAATCGAACTCGGCCGTTTGGCCCCAACCATAGCTGCCGATACCGACGTTGCCGTCCAGGGTCAGGCCGTTGAGCGGGTAGTTCTGATGGCACAGGATCCCGTTCACCCAGGCATTGATCCCGGCGCTGCTTACCTCCAGCC
>JBAZUN010000629.1:0-2649 GCA_041661365.1 Candidatus Latescibacterota bacterium | reverse complement strand
GACCGGGATCAGGACTATCCAGTGGCAGCACGGCGGCCACGACAACCGCATCCCCGCGGTCTTCCACGCGGCCTGGACCGATCCCACGGGCCGGTTCGGGGTGGTCCTGGCCAACTGGACGACCGAGCCCCAGGAGATCGAGATTGCGGATGCACGCCTCGGCTCGACCGTGACCCTGCATCGGTCAGGAGAACGGACCGAGCCGCCGGTCAACCTGCCGGGGACCGGACCGGTGCGAGTCGTGCTGCCGGCCCTGGGATGCGCTGTTCTAGCCGCTGCTGATTGAGCTGGCCGGGGGCAGGCGCGAGCCACTTCGGCAGAACGGAGAGCAGATGAAGACGCCGGCACTGCGGCGGTTCCGCGAGCGGCTGGCCGCCGACGAACCGGTCTACGGACTGTGGATCACCCTGGAGGCGGCCAGCATCACCGAGATGGCCGTGGCCCTGGGGCTGGACTGGATCGTCGTCGACGCCGAGCACGGCCACCTGGACTGGCACGACATCCTCGAGCACGTGCGGGCCACGGTCCGCAGCGACACCGTGGTCCTGGTACGGGTCGCCGAGCTGAACGGCTCGCTGATCAAGCGGGCCTTGGACATCGGCGCCGACGGGGTGGTGGTGCCCTGGGTCGAGACCGCCGACCAGGCCCGCGGTGCGGTCTCCTGGGCCCACTACCCGCCGGCCGGCCGCCGCGGGATCGGCGGCGAGCGGGCCACCTGCTGGGGTCAGTGCCTGCGCGAGCACGTGGGCGAGGCCGACGAGAACGTCCTGGTGGTGCCGATCATCGAGTCGGTGCAGGCCACGCGCAACCTGCGGAGCCTGATCGAGGTGCCCGGGACCGAGGTCTTCTTCTTCGGCCCGTCGGACTACTCGTCGACCGCCGGATACCCCGGCCAGTGGGAAGGGCCGGGCGTGGCCGAGCAGATCCTCGCGGCCAAGGATGCCGTCCTGGCCAGCGGCAAGCAGTGCGGGGTCATCGCCACCAGCGACGCGAACCTCGGCCAGCGCCGCGACCAGGGGTTCCGCATGCTCTGCCTGGGACTGGACGGCGGGCTGCTCATCCGCAGCGTGCGCGGCGCCCTGGCCAGCGTCGGCCGCGATCGCCGGATGCGGCCGAGCTTCGTGCCCGAGAACCAGCCGATCCCCGCGGGGGTTCAGCCGGCGGCTCGGCCTCCCGAGAACATGCGACCCGATCGTCCCGAGGTGATGAACCCGCCGGGGAGCGGCCCGCGGGAGGAGCTGGCTCCGGGAGTGGTCTTCGAGGCCCGCGTCGGCGCGCACAACCGGGCCCGCAACCTGACCACCGGGATCACTACCTTGGCGCCGGGAGCGATCCTGCCCTATCACACCCACGCCTGCAGCGATTCCCTCACCCTGCTCAGCGGTCAGGCCGTGATCGAGGTGGAGGGCCGGATGTACCAGCTCGAGCCGCTGGACAACCTCACCGTTCCCGCCGGCCTGGCCCACCGCGTCACGAATCGGTCGGCCCATCAGCCCGCGATCTTCCACACCGCCATGCCGACCGACCGGCCAGCGCGAACACCGGTCGGCCGGTTCTATTCGCGCCGGGCCGTGCTGACCGACCCCGACGGCAGCGACGGCCACGAGCGGGTCACCCGGTCGCGCACGGCTCGCCGGTACGAGCCCGGACCCAACACCAGCTTCGTCGACTTCTTCAACCAGGAGCTGATGCCCGGGATCGAGATGAGCGGCGGGTACGGGCTCTTCGGCCACGGCGGCCGACTACCGGCCCACGTGCACGACTTTGACGAGTCGATCTGCATCGTGCAGGGCGAGGCGACCTGTATCGTCGAGGGACGGCGGTATGCCTTGTCGGGAACCGGCACCGCCCTGCAGCCCCGGGGCCGGGTCCACTACTTCATCAACGAGACCCACGAGCCGATGGGGATGCTGTGGGTCTACGCCGGGCCGGAGCCGCGGCGGCTGGTGGTGACCGAGGCGTGCGCCACCGAGGCCGGTAATCCGTGGCGGTGAGGACCGACCGCGGAGAGGGAGGTGAGCAGGTGAACGCGCGCAGACTGGCGGGACAGGTGGCCTGGATCAGCGGCGGGGCCTCGGGCATGGGCCAGGCCACGGCCGAGCTGTTCAGCGCCGAAGGGGCCCGGGTGGCGGTGGCCGACGTGCAGCACGATCGCGGTCGAGAGGTCGTCGAGCGGATCCGCGGTGCGGGCGGCGAGGCGATCTATCTGCCTTGCGACGTCGGCCGCGAGGACGAGGTGCGCGACGCCATCGCCGAGACGGTCTCCTCCTTCGGCGGCCTGCAGATCCTGGTCAACAATGCCGGCGTGGTCCACGTGGCGCCGCTGGAGGCCTACGCGGAGGCCGACTGGGACCGCCTGATGTCGATCAACCTCAAGTCGATCTTCTTCGCGGTGAAGCACGGGATCGAGCATCTGCGCCGGGCCCGCCGCAGCTACGTGGTCAACCTCGGCTCGGTGGCCAGCTTCGTCGGACAGCCACGCACCCCGGCCTACACCGCCTCCAAGCACGCGGTCCTGGGGCTGACCCGCTCGATCGCCCTGGACTACGCCGCTGACGGCCTGCGCTGCAACTGCGTCTGCCCGGGGATTACCGACACGCCGATGTTGCGCTTTCACCTGAGCACCAGCCCCGATCCCGAGGCGACCCT
>JBAZUN010000628.1:0-2658 GCA_041661365.1 Candidatus Latescibacterota bacterium | reverse complement strand
GATCCGGCCACGTCCCTGTGCCGCTCGCGCTGCGCATCTTCCCTCGATGCGCTGTTGCTCGCGCGCCTAGCCAGGCCCCGCCATCCCTCGGCCTCGCCAAGCAAAGCGACTTTTACAACGGGCTGACTCGTTCTCACCCCTTCTTCTTCGCGGCGACCTTCCCCTTGCCCGCTGCCGCAGTCCGTTGCCTGGCCGCGGCCTGGTCCTGGCGCATCCGGGCGACGCTCTTGACCTGCAGGCGGGCCGCACCGCGGCTCTTGCTCGTGCCGAGGCGCCTGGCCCCGGCCAGTCGCTTGCGGGCCTTCCCGATCTCGGTCCGCCACTGGGGCAGCCACTCGGCCTGGGCCACCAGCATCTCGTCGACCATCTGCTCGACCTCGGGCGGGGAGCAGACCGCGCCGACCAGCGGGTCCATGAGGAAGGCCTGCCGCAGCAGCTCGAGGTCGGCCCGGACCGCGGCCTCGACGGACAGCTCCTGCACGCTGATCGAGGCCCGGCAGAGTGCGGCGCATCCCAGCGGCAGATCGCCGACCCGCGGGACGTTGATCCCGTTGCGGTCCACGTACCCCGGCACCTCGACGATCGCCTGGGCCGGCAGGTTGGGGATGGTCCCCTGGTTCGGCACGTTGAAGTGGCCGCGGTAAACCCGCCCGGTCTCCAGGGCCTCGATGATCCAGCTCCCGTGCTCGTGCGACCGGCTCTCGTAGGTGAAGCGGGGCGGGTCCTGCTTGAGCCAGTTGGGGAAGTCGGTGCTGAACCAGTTGCGGCCCTCGGTGCAGACGCGCAGGTATCCGCCGGTCTCGCCGTTGATCCAACTGCTCAGGTCGATCCACTGGCGGATCTCGCGCGGCCGCTTGCGGTACCACGGCAGGTACTCGGAGAGGTGTCCGTTCGACTCGGTGCTGTAGTAGCCGAAGCGCCGCAGCACGTCGATCCGCACCTTCTCGGTATGGCTGTAGATTGGATGACGCTCGAACCCCTCGAGCAGGCGGCCGGTCCAGTCGGTCCCGTCGTACTGGACCTTGATGTACCAGGTCTGGTGGTTGATCCCCGCGGCGACGATGTCGACCTCGCTGGCCGGCACCGCGCGGTAGCCTTGGCTGCCGGGCTGGCGGCCCTTGTTGACGAGGAGTTCGATCACCTGGGCGATCTGGTGATGGCCGCCCTGGACCCCGTGGCACAGGCCGACCATCCGCACCCCGCCGTGGTGGATCCCGGCCCAGGTGTTCATCGCCATCGGGTTGGCGTAGTTGAGGAACAGGGCCCCGGGCCTGGCCTTCTCGCGGAGGTCGCGGCAGAAGGCCAGGATCTGGGGGATGTTCCGCTGGCCGTACATGATCCCCCCGGCCGACAGGGTGTCGCCGACGCACTGGTCGACCCCGTACTTGAGCGGGATGTCGATGTCGGTCTGAAAGGCCTTGAGGCCGCCGATGCGGGTGGTGTTGAGCACGTAGTCGGCCCCGGTCAGGGCCTGCCGGCGGTCGAGGCTGGTGGTCAGGCGGGCCGGGAGCCCGTTTCCGGCGATGTCGCGCCGGGCGAGCTGGGCGATCATCTCCAGGTTGCGCCGGTTGACGTCGTGGAAGGCGAACTCGGTATCCTGGAACTCGGGGACCGAGAGGATGTCCTGCATGAGCCGCCGGGTGAAGCCGATGCTACCGGCGCCGATCACCGCGATCTTGAGGGGCATGGGAGTCCTTTCTCCGGGGACAACGTCCGGCCGTGCCCGGCCGGGGCGAAGAAGCACGAGCCGCGAGCGCCGGATAATCTCCGCATCCGCGTCGCCGGGGGAAAGCCACCTTGGGCCGGGCCGGGGATTTAGATATCTTTGGCCGGCGGCCGCGCGCGGGGCGCGACCGCGTGCTGACGTATCGGCGACCGGTGCACCCACGGCAGACCCAGGAGCGGAACGGTGATGAACGCACAGCAGTACCAGATGATGCAGGTGCTGCAGAAGATTCCGGTCTTCAAGGGGCTCGACGTCAAGGAGGCCCTGCTGCTGCTGAAGATCTGTCGATCGGCCGCGTATAAAAGCGGGCAGGTGATCTACACCATCGGCGAGCCGAGCACCGAGATGCTCATCCTGCTCAAGGGCCGGCTCAAGGTCACCGGCCGCTCCGGCGAGGTGCTGGCCACGCTCGAGGCCGGGGCCGCCACCGGTGAGATGGGGATCTTCACCGGGCAGCCGCGCTCGGCCAGCATCGTGGCCGCCGAGGGCTCTGCCGGTCTGATCATCCGCAAGTCCGAGCTAATGGTCCTCCTCGGCAACAACAAGGACCTGCACCTGCGGCTGATCTACAACATCGTGGCCCTGCTCAGCGCCCGGCTGGCCGGTGCCAACCGGCTGAACGACGCCCTCAAGCACAAGCTGGAGTCGATGGGCGGCGAGCCGGAGGCCGAGGAGGAAGCAGCGCCGGCGGCGGAGGAGGAGGAGGAGCCCGAGGAGGAGGAGCCCGAGGAGGAAGTCCCGGAAGAGGAGGACGACGCGGAGGTGGATCACTTGAGCTACGAGGACGAAGACGAGGATAAGGACGGGAAGTGAGCGGGCCGAGGTGACGGATCTACTCCCTTCCGGGGTTCCATCTGACGACCGGACCGCTGAGAGTCTGGACGTCGAGTCCCTGTACCAGCGGTACGGACCGATGGTGATCCGGCGGTGCC
>JBAZUN010000627.1:1764-2669 GCA_041661365.1 Candidatus Latescibacterota bacterium | reverse complement strand
GCGGCGCTTCTGCGGCCGGGGTCTCGAACGGCTGGAGGCGACCACCTGGACCTTCAACCGCAAGGGGATTCCCCTGTACAAGCGGGCCGGCTTCCGGGCCGTGCCCGGCACCTCCCTGGCCATGGAGAACTACCTCCCCACCCTCGTCCGGCATCCTGCCCTCGTCGACTACTTCGAGCAGCACGATTTCCTGCGCGCGCTGGAGTGCCGCCGCAGCTACGGGTACGACGGGGTGCGGGTCTGCGGCCTGAGCCTGTTCGCCTATGCCTGGAGCGAGGCCGGCGAGGAGCTGCGGGTGCTGGTCGACTGGGAGCGGAAGCAGCTCGTCTCGATCCAGCGGGACGGTTGGGCCGTCTGGTGCTTCGTCCGGGACGACGCCCCGCTGGCGATCTTCTACTGCCTCGAGAACCGCACGCGCGGCGACCTGACCTACCGGGCCCAGGTGCGGGCCAGCGGCGCCGGGCACGGGCCGCTGCTCCATCGTCTGCCCGCCAGGCAGACCGCGGCAGGGCAGTTTCGCGTCAGCGACCGCCATGGACGTCCCCTGTCCAAGGTGATCGTCGATCTGGAGGTGCAGGGCCGTCGAGTGCCCTTCTATCTGAGTCGTCTGCGGCAGGTCGCGCCATGAGGCTCGAGTTCGGTGGTCTGGACGGCAACGGGGTCCGGGTCGGGGTGATCGACAGCGGGGTGGAGACCTCCCACCCGCGGATCGGTCCGTTGACCGAGGCGGTAGAGCTGCGCCAGGCATCGGGCGGCGCGCCGGTCTGGGCTCCAACCGATGCAGACCGGGCAGGTCACGGCACGGCCTGCGCCGGGATCATCCGGCGGATCGCCCCGCGGGCCGAGCTCTTCAGCGCGGCCATCCTCGACGACTCGCTGAGCACCCCGGGAGCGGCCCTGGTGGA
>JBAZUN010000627.1:0-1754 GCA_041661365.1 Candidatus Latescibacterota bacterium | reverse complement strand
TACCCGGCCGCCTTTGCCGAGGTGCTCTCGGTGGGAGGAGGGAATCAGCGCGGCCTGCACGAATACCGCTACCTCGACGGGTGCGTCCCCGAGTACGAAGCCCGCGGCGACCTGCAGCGGGTCTGCTGGCGGGGTGGACGGGAGGTACTCGCCTCGGGGACCAGCTTCGCGGCCCCGCACCTTACCGGGATCGTGGCCTTGATCCGTCAGGCCCTGCCGGGCGCGGACCTGGAGCAGGTGCGGCAGGTCCTTCGCCTCCACGCGGTCGCGTCGGTCCCGCGGTCGCCGTCCCCCGATCCGGCTCAAGGCCGCGACGCGGCGCTGGAGCAGCGCCACCCGCGGCGCGGATCGCGGCACGGCTGGATCCGACGCGCCGTGCTGTATCCGTTCAACAAGGAGATGCACGCCCTCGTGCGCGGCCGGGACCTGCTGGGGTTCTCCATCGCCGGGGTGGCCGATCCGCCGGGGAAGGGGCTGGTCGGCCGGGACGCGGGGGAGGTGCTGGGACTGCCGGCTACGGGCCTGCCGATCCGGGCCCGGCTCGAGGCGGCCCTGACCGAGACCGAAGCCGATACCCTGATCCTCGGCTGCGTCGACGAGCTCGGTCGGCTGGCCCAAAGGGATCTCCTGCGGGAGTGCGTGGCCCAGGCCCTGGACCGTGGTCTCAACGTCTTCAGCCTACTCTCGGTGCGACCCGAGACCTATCCCGATCTCCATGCTCAGGCCGAGTCGCGAGGACTTCGCCTGGTCTATCCCGGTCTGCCGCCGGCAGAGGTGGCCGCGGCCGTGGAGCTATCGTCCTCGGCCGCGCCGATCACGGCTCCGGTGCTGGGGGTCTTCGGCACCAGTAGCCAGCAGGGGAAGTTCACCCTGCAACTCGAGCTGCGGCGGCAGCTCCTGGCCGCGGGGTACCGGTTGGCCCAGGTCGGCACCGAGCCCCACGCCGAGCTGTTCGGCATGGACCTGGCCTTCCCCATGGGATACGCCTCGCCGCTCGATCTCCCCCTGCAGCTCTACGTACCCTATCTCGACGGCAGCCTCAAGGCGATCTGCCGCGCGGTCATCCCTGATCTGGTCTTGGTCGGATGCCAGTCGGGGACCATCCCGTACGACCTCGGGGAGCACGCGGCGGGTTCCCTCGTTTCTCTGGCCTTTCTCCTGGGGACTCGACCCGACGCCGGCATCCTCGTGGTCAACCCCGCTGACCCGCCGGAGTACGTGCGCGACACCATCGCGGCCCTGGCCGCCGTGGCCGGGACCCGCACCCTCGGTCTGGCGGTCAGCGACCGCACCCGCGAGATCGGGGAGAGGGGGGGCCGTACCTGGCTGGCGCAGCGCCTCCTGACCAGGGACGAGGTGGCCTCGGTGCTGGCCAGGCTGGAGGCCGAGTCCGGTCTGCCGTCCGCCTGTATCGGCGACCCGGAAGGGGTGGCGCGGCTGGTGACTGAGGTGGTGCGCTGCTTTGCCGAGACCAAGGGAGGAGAGCGATGAGTGCGGCCACGGGTACTGGAAGGATCGAGGCGCGGATCAGACGGGTCGTGGTGAAGGCCCTCGAGCTGGCCGTGTCACCGGAGGAGTTGCCCGATAGCGAGCCGCTCTTCGGCGGAGGTCTCGGCGGGGATTCGATCGGGGCCCTGGAGGTGGTCTTTGGCCTCGAGCGGGAATTCGGGATCGAGGTCGGCGACGACGAGCTGAGGCCGGAGCTGTTCGATTCGGTGGCCAGCCTGGTCAGGTACGTCGACGACAAGCTGGCC
>JBAZUN010000626.1:0-2670 GCA_041661365.1 Candidatus Latescibacterota bacterium | reverse complement strand
ATCCGCGGCGCGGCACGTAGTTTACCTACCGGTCAGTAAGCCTATGAGAGCCTCCCAGTCACGCGCACGCATCCTCAAGGCCGCCGAGGCGGTCTTTGCCGAGAAGGGGTTCAACGCGGCCGGCGTCGACGAGATCGCGGCCCGCGCCGGGGTCACCAAGCCGCTCATCTATTACTACTTCCGGGGCAAGGAGGATCTCCTCGCCGGCCTGGTCGACGGGCTGATCGCCGCTGCCGCCGAGTTGGTTCAGGGATCGTTCGAGCGGGGGGTGGACTTCGAGTCTCACCAGGATATCCAGCGGATGATCGCCGTGCTCCACGACTTCATCGATCAGCGCAAGGACCTGGTGCGGATCGTGCTCATGGAGTCGCTCAAGTCCTCGGCCGCTGACCCGCCCCTCTTCCGCCTGGCCCGGGCCCTGATGGAGCCGCCCGGAACCGCCTCGAACAAGCGCACGGCCGAGGAGTCGCTCCACATGGTTACCGAGTTCTTCACCGGGATCATCCCGATCGTCCTCTTCATGGTCTTCCACGAGCGCTGGGCCCACTCCTTCGGGGTCGACGACCACGCCATCCACCAGCAGTTCGTCGCCGCCTTCGAGCAGACCCATATCGCCCACCACTTGCGAGCCAGGGGATGATCCTATAGTCGGCTTTTTTCCATTGTTGATTCTTTACTGATCGGTCAGTAAAAATAACCTCAATCTATCGGGCCTGCATCGATTCGATGATCGAGCGCCTGGCCCTTGGCCCGAGTCCTTACGATGAACAAGCAGACCGCGGCGCTCCTCTCGATCTTCTCCAACTCCGGCCTGGTGGTTCTCAAGGTGGCTGCCGGTCTGGCCATGGGCTCGATCTCGGTCCTCTCCGAGGCGGTCCACTCGGCCATCGACCTGCTGGCCAGCGTCGTGGCCTACTTCTCCATCCGCAAGTCGAACGAGCCGGCCGACTCGGAGCATCCCTACGGCCACGGCAAGTTCGAGAACATCTCCGGCTTCTTCGAGGCGATCCTCATCTTCGTCGCCGCCGGCCTGATCGCCTGGAAGGCGGTAATCAAGCTGGCCAAGCCGGCCGAGATGGACCAGCTCGGCTGGGGCATGCTGGTGATGCTGGCCTCGGTGGTGGTGAACGTGGGGGTCTCGCGGGTGCTGTTCCGCGTGGCCCGGCGCGAGCATTCGATCGCCCTCGAGGCCGATGCCATGCACCTGTCGGTCGACGTGTGGACCTCGGTGGGGGTCTTCGCCGGCCTGGTGGCGATCCACTTCACCGGGCTGCACCTGCTCGACCCGCTCGTGGCCCTGGGCGTGGCCGCACTCATCCTGCGCGCCGCCTGGGACCTGACCCGTCGCGCCCTGGACGACCTGGCCGACCGGTCCCTCCCCGAGCGGGAGCTGTCCGTGGTCGAGGAGGTGATCGGCCGGTACCCGGAGATCCGCGGTTACCATCGTCTCCGCACCCGTCGCAGCGGGAAGCAACGCGAGATCGACATCCACATCAAGGTGGCTCCCGAGGCCGACGTGGCCTCGGCCCACGAGCTGTGCAACAGGGTCGAAGGCGAGATCAGGGCGCAACTGCCGGGGACCTACGTGCTGATCCACGTGGAGCCATCGCCGCCCGGCGCGGCTCCACGAGCTTGACCCCGGCCGGTTTCCGGGACTACCCTCATACAGGCGGATGGTCAGACGAAATCCGGAGGATGAATCGACGATGAGCGATGAGGGGATCGAGATCGGCTCGCGACTCGAGCTGCTGGTGGACGATCTGCTGATCGAGCGGACCGTGGACGTGGAGCTGCGCCTGCAGCATCCGGTGCCGCGCGAGGTAGCCCTGGTCCACGACGCCCCGTGGGAGGGGAACACCTGCTGCTACCACACGGTCTTCAAGGACGAGGACCGGTACCGGCTCTACTACCGCGGCTCGCACTACGACGAACAGGCCGAACGCTCGACCCACCCGGAGGTCTCCTGCTACGCCGAGAGCCGGGACGGGATCCACTGGGAGAAGCCCGACCTCGGGCTGGTCGAGTTCCAGGGATCGCGGCAGAACAACATCGTCTGGAACGGGTACGGGGCGCACAACCTCGCCCCGTTCCTCGACGGGAATCCGGCCTGTCGGCCGGAGGCGCGGTACAAGGCCCTGGCCGGCAGCGGCAAGGAGGGGCTGCGGGCGCTCGTGTCGGCCGACGGGGTGCGTTGGTCCCTGCTGCGCCAGGAGCCGGTGATCACCAAAGGGGCCTTCGACTCGCAGAACCTGGCCTTCTGGGACGGGGGGCGCGGCCGGTACGTGGAGTTCCATCGGCAGCTCGAGAAGGTCGACGGGGTCGCGGTCCGGCGGATCATGACCTGCACCTCGGAGGACTTCCTCCACTGGACCGACCCGGTCTGGGTGGAGTTCCCCCTGGCCGTGCTCGAACAGCTCTACACCAATCAGGTGGGGCCCTACTTCCGGGCCCCCCACCTCTACCTGGGGTTCCCCAAGCGGTTCGTGCCCGGCCGCCGGGTGGTCGAGCCCAAACCCGAGGGACTGTCGGACGGGGTCTTCATGACCAGCCGCGACGGGGTGAACTTCCGCCGCTGGGAGGAGGCCTTCATCCGCCCCGGACTTCAGCCCGAGCGCTGGTACAACCGGAACAACATGACCGCCTGCGGCGTGGTGCCGACCCGGGCCTTCC
>JBAZUN010000625.1:0-2676 GCA_041661365.1 Candidatus Latescibacterota bacterium | reverse complement strand
GGCGTCGATCCACGACCGGATGCCGGCCATCCTCGAGCCCGCTGCCGTATCGCGATGGCTGGACCCGAACGCCGCCGGGGCCGAACCGCTGCTCGCACTGCTGCGGCCCTACGCGGCCGAGGATCTGGTGGTGTATCCGGTCTCCCCACGGGTAAACCAGGTGACCTACGACCAACCCGACTGCGTGATCGCGGTGCCCGAGGAGGGCAACCTCTCGCTGTTTCCATGACCGGTCCATTACCCTCCTGCCTCTGGGCGCGAACGATGCACCGCGGACAGCCGCGGGCTATCTTAAGGAAGGCCGACGGCCGGGAGCCCAGCGTCCTCCTCGAGGAGACCTTGCGCCAGGAGGAGGAGTGGGCTCGGCGCAGCGTCGCCTATCTGAGAACCCCGCTCCCCCAATAAAGGAGGATCTGCCATGCCCCCCGTAATATCCCTCATCGGCGCCGGCGGCAAGATGGGAATGCGGATCACCGGCAAGCTCGCCGGCCGCCACGACTACGTCACCCGGTACTGCGAGGTCGCCGAGGCCGGGATCGCCCGCCTGCGCGAGGTCGGTCAGGAGGTGACCCCGGCCACCGTGGCCGTGCCCGAGGCTGACCTCGTCATCCTCGCGGTCCCTGACCGGCTGGCGCGGACGGTGAGCGCCGAGCTGGTCCCTCTGGCCCGCCCGGGCGCCACCTTCCTGCTCCTCGACCCGGCCGCGGCCATGGCCCGCGAGATCGCCCTGCGGCCGGAACTGCACTACGTCGTCAGCCACCCCTGCCACCCACCGCTCTTCGGCGACCAACCCAGCGACGAGGCCAGGCACGACCTGTTCGGCGGGGTGGCGGCCTGGCAGGACATCGTCGTCGCCCTGCTCCAGGGGAGCGAGGAGGCCTACGCCCGGACCGAGGCTCTGTGTCGGGTGATCTTCCACCCGGTCCGCACGGCCCACCGGATCACCGTCGAGCAGATGGCCATCCTCGAGCCGGCCATGGCCGAGGTGATCGGGGCCTCGGCCGCGGTGATCATCTACGAGGCCATGGAGGAGGCGGTGCGGCGCGGCGTACCCCGGCCGGCCGCCGAGTCGTTCATGCTCGGGCACGCCCAGGTCCCCCTGGCGATCCTCTTCGGCGTCATCCAGGCCAAGTTCTCCGACGCGGCCCAGATCGCTATCCGCTGGGGCACCGAGCGGCTGATCCGCCCTGACTGGAAGCAGGTCTTCGAGCCCGACCAGGTCCAGGCGGCGATCCACGCCATGCTCCATCCTGAGGAGAAGTAGCAGACTCCGGAGCCGGCGCCGGTCGCCGCAGCGCCGCGAGCAGCCCTGCCAGGTCCGGCGGGATCGCTGCCTCGAAGGTCTCGCGTTGGCCGGTGGCCGGGTGGGTGAACCCCAGACGCCAGGCGTGCAGGGCTTGTCGCTTGGGGGCCGGCAGGCCGGGAGGCGGGTCCGGCGCGTCGAACCGATACTGACGCTCGCCAAGGAGCGGATGGCCGCGCATCCCGGCCTGTACCCGGATCTGATTGCGCTTCCCCGTGAGCAGCGAGACCTCGAGCAGCGCGGCCCCGGCGAAGGCTTCGACGACCCGGTATCGGGCGCAGGCATCCTTGCCGCGGGCATCGCGGCCGTGCGCCCGCCGCTGTCTGAGCGACGCGCTGTCCCAGGCCAGCCGGTCTCGCCAGACCTCGTGATCCGGGTGGGGTATCCCCTGCACCACGGCCAGGTAGACCCGCTCCGGGGTGTGCGCCTCGAACTGTTCCTTGAGGAGGTCGCGACCGGACGGGGTGCGGGCCAGCAGGACCAGGCCGCTGGTGTCCCGGTCGATGCGGTGGACCACGTGGAACCGGGATCGCGGATCGTGGCGGAAGTGGTCGGCGAGCAGGTCGAGGACGGTGACCTCTTCCCCGCTCCGGCCGGGGAGCGGCTCGACCAGCAGGCCCGGCGGCTTGTCGACCACGACGAGCGATTCGTCGACGTGGACCAGGGACAGTAGGTGCCGGTGGTCGACCAGTTGACGTTCCGCCGGGCGCGAGGAGCCTGGGCGGTCCATCCACAGGCCCACCCGCTGACCGGCATGCAGAAGGAACCCGGCCGCGGCCAACTCCACCGGCTGCCCGTCGAGGTAGACCTTGCCGCAGGTCAGCCATTCGGCCGCCCGTCGCCGCGAGCCTCCCTCGACCCGGCGGGCCAGCCACTGGTCGAGTCGGAGACCCTCGTCCTCCGGGGCTACCTGCCACTCCTGCATGGCGCACCGTTGCTTCGTTGAGATAGGTTGACTGCCGGATACCCCGCCGCGCCGGACGCACACATCACCGTCCGTGGGCGAGCAACACGGACGCCGCACCAAGACGGTAGGCGCGCTCGCCGATGAAAACAAGGCCGGACCAGCGCGAGTCGCGCCTCCAGGTGCTTGATGGACCGGCGGCGACCCGCTATCTTCCGCCCCCCGCGATCGGATCGTCCCGGACTCGATCAACCCCCATCAGGGACTCACCGCGATGAAGATCGTCGACCTGCGCGCGCACGTCATGAACGTCCCCGGCCCGGACGGGGTCACCCCGGCCCGCAACTGGGTCTTCGTCGAGGTGGTCACCGACGAGGGGATCACCGGCCTGGGCGAGGCCACCACCGAGTACCACGAGATGGCGGTGAAGGCCCAGCTCGAGACCGAGCTACGGCCGCGCCTCCTCGGC
>JBAZUN010000624.1:0-2684 GCA_041661365.1 Candidatus Latescibacterota bacterium | reverse complement strand
GGAGGAGGGGTTCCAGACAGTGGCGACCGATGAATCCGGTGGCGCCGGTGACGAGGACCCGGCTCATCCGGCGAAGTCCGCGAAGGCGGCGTCCCGCGGCGAGATCGCCGACACCGGCAACGGCCAGCGGATCGCGAAGCGGGGATCGTCCCACCGGACGCCCTGGGCCGCCTCGGCGTGGTAGGGCACGGAGATCTGGTAGAACACCTCGGCTTGGTCGGTAAGGGTCTGGAACCCGTGGGCGCACCCCTCGGGCACGAACAGCATTCGCTGCGAGTCGGCGGCCAGCTCGCGGGCCGTCCACCGGCCGAAACTCGTAGAGTCCGGGCGAAGATCCAGGGCCACGTCGTAGACGGCCCCCCGGGTGCAGCGGACCAGCTTGGCCTCGGCAAAGGGAGCGGCCTGCAGGTGCATGCCGCGTACGGTTCCGCGTTGGCGGTTGAACGACACGCTGCACTGCGCCAACGCCGGATTCAGACCGCGTCGGGCGAACTCCTCACCGCACCAGGTACGGGCGAAGAAGCCGCGCTCGTCGGCCAGCGGCTCGATCTCGACCACGTACACCCCGGGAAGCTCGGTCGCGCAGAATCTCACCTCACCGCACCGCCAGCGCCGGAATCGGCACCACGAACCGGCCGCCCCACTCCCGGATGTACCGGTGCTGGTCGACGATCTCCTCGATCAGGTTCCATGGGAGGACCAGCAGGAAGTCGGGCCGGTCGCACCGCAGACGCGCGGGATCGCGCACCGGGATGCGGGTGCCGGGGAGCAGCGTTCCCTGCTTGACCGGATTGCGGTCCACGGTATAGGCCAGCAGGTCGGTGCGGATGCCGCAGTAGTTGAGCAGGGTGTTCCCCTTGGCCGGAGCGCCGTACCCGGCCACCCGCTTACCTCCCTCGCGGGCCTCGATGAGGAAGCGGAGAAGGTCGCGCTTGACCTTCTGCACCTTGGTCTCGAAGCCGAGGTACCGGTCCAGGCGATCCAACCCCTCGCTCCGTTCCCGCTCCAGCAGCGCCGCGACGCGCCCGTCGACCGGTCCTAGACCGAGGCCGGCGTGGCGGGCGTAAAGGCGCAGGGAGCCGCCGTGCGTGGACAGCTCCTCGACGTCGTGGACCTCCAGCCCGTGACGGGCCAGGACGCGCGTCGCGGTCAGCAGGGAGAAGTAGGAGAAATGCTCGTGGTAGATGGTATCGAACTGCCCTTCGGCCATCAGCCGCAGCAGGTGGGGGAACTCCACCGTGATCGTGCCGGATCGCTTGAGGACCAGGGCCATCCCGGCGACAAAATCGTTGAGGTCAGGGACGTGGGCCAGCACGTTGTTGGCCACGATCAGGTCCGCGGTGCGGTCCTCGCCGACCAGCCGCCTGGCGGTTTCGGTGCCGAAGAAGACGGTCTCGGTGGGGATCCCCTTGGCCAGGGCCGCGGCGGCCACGTTGGCCGCCGGCTCGATCCCGAGCACCGGAATCCCGAGGCGCTGCACGTGCTGCAGCAGGTACCCGTCGTTGCTGGCCACCTCGAGCACGAGGGAGGCGGGTCCCAGCCCGAGACGGGCGACGATCCCCGCGGCGAAGTGCCGGGCGTGCTCGAGCCAGGTCTCGGAGTAGGAGGAGAAATAGGCGTACTCGCCGAAGATGCTCTGCGGCGAGGCGAACTCCTCGAGCTGGACCAGGAAGCAGGAGCCGCAGACCCTGGCGTGGAGTGGGTAGAAGGGCTCCATCTCGCGGACCCGCTCCGGCGGTACATAGGCGTTGGAGAGCGGTGACATGCCGAGGTCGACGAAGGTCACCGTCAGCGGGGCGCCGCAGAAACGGCAGCACGGCTCAGGGCTCGTCCCGGTCGATGGTTGGGTCATCGCCTCCCCCTCTCCGGGCCGGGAAGCCACGGAGCCGGTCCGAGCGCCTCCTCGTACTCGCCCAACTGCCGCAGGGTGACCTGGGCCATGTCAGCTCCCCCCAGGCACGCCTCGTACCAAGCCGCGGTCCAGCGGAGGGCCTGTTCCGCGTCCAGGGCCGGATACCAGGACAGCCGCTCGGCCGCCTTGCTGCAGTCGAGGGCGAGGTACCCCGCCTCGTGCGGATGCTGCCCCGCGTCGACGCGGAACCGCAGCCGGCCGCCGGTAAGGGCGCTGAACCGCTCCACCAGCCAGGAGACCGGCCGGGCGTCTGCCGCGCGCGGGCCGAAGTTCCAGGCCTCGCCGTACGACCGGTCGGTCGGATAGCAGCGCTCGGCCACCTCGAGGTACCCCCGCAGAGGCTCGAGCACGAACTGCCAGGGCCTGATCGCGGCCGGGTAGCGAAGGTAGAGCTCCCGGCCGTCGGCCAGGGCCCGGACGCAGTCGGGGATGATCCGGTCGGGCGCCCAGTCCCCCCCGCCGATCACGTTGCCGGCCCGCACCGTGGCCAGCACCGGCCCGGCCGGCGAGGCGTCGGGAGCGAAGAAGGAGCGGCGCCAGGCCGCGGCGACCAGCTCGGCGCAGGCCTTGCTGCTGCTGTACGGATCGGCCCCTCCCAGCAGGTCGGTCTCGCGGTACCCGCCCTGTCCCTCGCGGTTCTCGTAGCACTTGTCCGAGGTCACCGCCACCACGACCCGCACCGTGGGACAGCGGCCGGCGGCCTCGAGCAGATGGGCGGTGCCCAGGACGTTGGTGGCGTAGGTGCCGAGGGGATCCTGGTAGGATCGACGGA
>JBAZUN010000623.1:0-2691 GCA_041661365.1 Candidatus Latescibacterota bacterium | reverse complement strand
CGGGAAAGGGTACCCGAGTAATCCCCTCGTTACCACCCACCTCGATGGCGCGCAGGGCTCGGCCGTCCCAGCAATGGACCTTCGCCTGATGGCCACCCCACCAGACGCGTCCCAGACGGTCCACGATCATCTGGCGGGCCATGCAGGCTGGCCAGCCGTCGGTGGGAGGAGGCACAACGCGATCCTCCTCGAGGCGGGCCATGCCTCCCATCGTGCCGATCCAGACACGGCCTTGCCGATCCTCTGCCAGGCAGGTAACCTCGTCGTCCGGGAGCCCGTCGGCGCGGGTGAAGCGACGCACGCTGTGGGGGTCGCAGAACGCGACCCCACCGCCCCAGAAACCCAGCCAAAGGTTACCCTCGCGGTCCTGATAAGTCAGCTTGGTGTCGGACAGCGAGGAGCTGTCGAGGGGGATCTCGAGGGTGCGCCAGCAGGAGCCATCGAAGGCCATCGCCCCCCGGTGGGTGGCCCACACCCAGCCGGCGTCGTCCGTGCGTACGTGCAGCACCCCGTGTTTGACCAACCGCCCCAGCGATCCGTCTGCCACCCGCACCCTCTCAACCGTCCCGGTCGCCGGGTTACAGCGGTACAGGTGGACGTCCGAGGCCACGTACATCGGTGCCACCCAGAGGGCTCCGGCCGCGTCCTCTGCCAGATGCCACGGCCAGACGAACTCCTCCCGAGACTTCCCCTCGGGGGAAAGCAGGCAACGGCCATCCAGACTCACCACCCCGAGGTCATTGGTGGCCATCCAGGTGGTACCGGCACGATCGGTCAGGCAGTCGTAGACCCAGCCAAAGGGCCGACCGTCGATACCGGTGGCCACCTCCTGGCAGCGGTCTTGGACGAACACCGCGACCCCGTTCCGGGTGCCTACCAACAGGGAGCCGTCCGGTCGCGGGTGCAGCCGCATGACCACGTCCGACGGTAGGCCGTGCGCGGTGGTGAAGACGTCGAAGCGATGGCCGTCATATGCCGCCAGGCCGCCGCCCATGGTGCCGAACCATAGCCGCCCGTCATCGGTTTCGGCGATACTCATCACCGTGGGATGCGGTAGACCTTCGGCACAGGTGAGATTGACGAAGTGGACCCCGTCGAAACGACTCACGCCGCCGTCGGCCGTGGCGATCCAGAGGAAGCCCTGCCGGTCCTGGTGGAGGTCCTCCACCTGCATCCCGGCCAGGCCGTCAAAGACGGTATACGGTCGCCATTGGGCGTGGGGGAAGAGCGGGGCCGGTGCGGTGGTGTTCATCTGGCGGTGACTTCCTCCCGGAGAGCACCGGGTATCTGGTCACACCCAGTAGATGCTGTTGTCGGTCATCCCGGTCAGGTAGTCGATCACCAGCCAGACCCCGGCCACGGTGAACTGGCCGAGTATCAGCCCGAGGAAGAGGGGGCGCAGCCGCTGGAACAGGGTCGGGCCGCCGTACTTGAGGATGAGGCTCTTCAGGGCCCAGGCGAGGAAGACGCTGAAGGAGATGTAGTTGGTCATCGAGATGGTGCTGACGGCGAAGCCCAGCGGGTGGAGGGGCCACCAGAGGAAGTGCTGCCGCGCCAGCATCAGGGCCACCATGATCCCCCCGCCGGTGAGGGTGGAGATCCAGCCGACCAGATCCGGACCGTCGGGGTTGTTCAGCTCGCCGCTGATGAAGTTGAAGGGGTAGGCCGGACCGCCCTCCGGGCCGAAGAACCAGCCGTTGAGGTTGATCCCGCCGTAGGCGTAGCTCAGGTAGAGCACGGTCCAGATCGAGGCGCCCAGACTCAGCAGGATGGCCAGGAGGATGGCCCAGAACAAGCTCCGCCGGCGGATCGGGAGCTGCTCCTCGGCCAACTTGAGGCCGTTGGCGCAGGAGGCCATGACAAAGGTGCGGATGTCGGCGGCCCAGACGTAGGTGAAGCCCAGCGCGGTGAGGGTGTGCGGGCCCAGGGCGGCGCTGCCGATCCCCGAGCTGACGAAGTCCGAGGCGATCAGCGGGGCCCGGGCCGCGGCGATCCCTCCCTCGGCCACCACCCGGGTGACCGCCAGGAAGAGCAGGTACATGGCGGCCAGGTACAGGGGGAGGACCCACCAGGCCATGCCGGCCAGGACCAGCCAGGCCGCGACGAACAGGTTGGCCGCCACCCAGCCGAAGACGGCCACCCGATAGGAGAGGATCTCGTCCTGGTCGTCGATCTCGGCGCTGCCGTGGATCGCCTTGCGCCAGACCTGGCCCAGGTGCCCCCGCGCCGTCCACAGCCCGAAGAGGGCCAGGACCAGCATGGCGCCCATCCCCTGGTGGGCCAGCACGGCGAAGTTCCCCGCGTACCAGAGCTTCTCGGCGCTGGTCACGCCGATGACCCCGAAGATCCCCTCCTCGACCCGGGCCAGCAGGTTGCAGAACCAGATGGCGAAGGCGATGTCCAGGCTGACGAAGTAGGAGAACCCGAGCATGGGGAAGCTCAGGGCCACGTCGAGCACCGTGGTGTTGCGGAAGAGCGGGATGCCGATCTGCAGGTTGACCGTGGGGATGAAGTTGAAGTAATTGTGCAGCGCCCGCAGCGACCCCACCAGGAACGGCACGGCGAACCCCACCCACATCAGCGGCCGCTTGAAGAAGGGCTTCAGGGCCGAGGGCTGGTCCCCGTCCTCGATCATCGCCAGCGGCACCTGGACCAGGGGGAAGGTGAGTCGCTCGCGCACCACCCACTGCC
>JBAZUN010000622.1:0-2705 GCA_041661365.1 Candidatus Latescibacterota bacterium | reverse complement strand
ACCTCGAGCTACTGGGCATAAGCAGCGACTGCGCACGACAGGGGCTTGCCCGTCCGACCGCCGTGGCGCGTGGCCATGGGCATCAGGTAATCAATCGCGGCCTGGCGGTTGGCCAGCCGATGGATCCGCGTGTTGGCGTGCCCGTGCGCCGGCGTCAAGGCCGACGCGTCGAGGTAGCCGGCGAAGAAGCCCGAATCCATCCGTTGACACCTGCCTCCCACAAGTCTACATTGGTCATAATTCTGACCATAAGGGAGGTGCCGGCGATGAAGACCGTCCCACTCTCCGAAGCCAAGGCCAAGCTCAGCAGACTGCTCGACGCCGTCGAAAGGCGCGACGAGGAGATCGTCATCACCCGCAATGGGCGGGCAGTCGCAGTATTGGTGAATCCGGAGGATCTGGCAAGCTGGAAGGAGACGGCAGCCATCCGGGCTGATGCTGATCTCGTCGCCGAGATCCGTCTGGGGCTCTCCGCCTTGAGGCGCGGTAAAGCGAAGATCTATACCCTTGACGAGTTGTTCGCCGACTGATTCGCGACCCACATGCGTCGGCTGAGGGTTCCGGACGAGGTAGCCGGATTAATCCGCGGGCTCCATCCGGACCTGAAGCGCAAGGTCCGGTCGGCACTCGACGATATCCTTGCCGCTCCCACGGTCGGCAAGGCGCTCCGTGATGAGCTTGCCGGCCTGCGGAGCTGCCGCGTCGCCCGACTCCGGATCATCTATCGGATTACCGGCAGAGTTGTCGAGATCGTCGCGGTCGGGCCACGTCACTCGATCTACGAGGAGACTTGGCGGCGGGTGAGCCGAGGCCCATCGACGCCCTGACCCTGCGACCATAGGCCGCTTACCCCGCGGCCCTGCCTAGGGGCCGATGCCCCGGGCCGGCATGGGTCCTACTCGATCTCCCGGCGCAACCACGGCTGCAACTCCGCTGCCAGCGTACCCGTCGTGCGACCCTCTCACCGCCCCCGACGCGCGCCCGATCGGCGGCACGGTGTGCTGTCCCGCCAGAGGTCACGGGGGCTGACACCGCGTCAGTAACCGATCGACTTCCCGAAACTGTCGGCGAAGAGGAAGAAGTCATCCAGGTCGACCCGACCATCGCCGTCGAAGTCGTAGAACGTATTCGTGGACCCGAAACGATCCGCGAACATGAAGAAATCGTCGAAGTCGACCACGCCGCTACCGTCGAAGTCCATGGGCAGACCCGCGTTGGACGAGCCCTCAAACAGGCGCAGGACTGTTCCTGGCTGCAGGTTCGTTCCGCCCGTGCTCACGGTGTCCAGCGTGATGTCCGTCCAGTGGCTAAGCCCGTCCAGAACCTCGACACCAAGCAAGGCCACGGATGTGCCGCTCTGCCACGAGGAACACTCCACCTCCAGGCTGGCCTGACCATGGGGCGATGCCTCCACGCGCGCCAGGCATTCCGGGGGAACTGCTGAAGCTGAATCGGCCACCGCCAGTGCTGTCGAGTCGTACCTCAGCCACAGCCTCGTCAACGTCCCTCCCCACTGGTCGGTTGGCAACACGGCCACACCCAGCCCACTGCCAATGCGGGCCGCCCCCAGCACTTGTCCGGGCGATGCCACCCCCCGACCAAGCGATCCCTACCTCGGACGGCTGACCGCTCGCGGGAACCACTCCGATCTGTGCCTCTCGTATTCCGGTATCCACGGTGCCTATGGCGGTCTCGCTACGTCGGGCGCCGGGGTCGGTCAGCGCGGCGACGATCTCCACCGGACCGCCGTAGGCGGGACAGACGGTCACGGGGGTGCGAAAGAGCCGGGCCGGCAGGCCCACGACCGCCAGCAGAGGCAGGTGCTGATCGGGGCCGCAGCGTCCGCGGGCAGGGTGGTGGCAGCGCCGAGGACGATTTGGACCCGGTCGGCGGCGTGTAGCGTCAGCACCCCGTGGTAGTGGATCAGGTGCAGACGAGGTGGCGGCTCCAGGGCGGCCTGTTTCTCGAGCAGTTCATGCGGGGAGAGCTGCAGGAGGGATGCCGTCGCCTCAGGGGATCTTGGGGGCAATAGTGAGGGCGTCGAGTTCAAGTCAGCGCCAGCGGGCGACGGCCAAGGGGTAGCCGTAGGACGTATCGCGACAGCCTCATCAGTATAGGTGCAGTGGTCCTCCTGGATGTGCCGCTGGACTCGATCCTGGTCGGCAACCTGGCCCGCAGACTACGCGCCACGGCCCCGTTGAAGGTCAGGCGGTCGGCGTCTGGCCTCGATGTGGAGCGACGCGACCGCTGCGTCGACGGGCCGACTCCAGATGGAGTGACCGGCGGTCAGAGCGCCGCGGTTGCGGTCGGGATAGACCGTATCAGCGGAGCAGGAGCATGGCGCGAGTCTGGGCCAGGCTTCCGGCGACCAGGCGACACCAGTATGGGCCCGCAGCCAGATCGCGCCCTTGGCGGTCGCGGCCGTCCCAGGTAACGACGTGATCCCCGGCACCGAGCTGGCGGCGCAACGGCTCGGCCACCCGCTGTCCCGCAAGATCGTAGATGGCCAGCGTGGCATACGTTGTGCGGGGCAGGAAGAAGCGGATGACGGTACCGCCGTTGAAGGGATTGGGGTAGTTGCTGAGCAGGCCCAGTCCCCTGCAACCCCCTCGTCCTGGTCGTCGGTCACCGCGGTAGGAACCTCGACCGTGCGAGCGAAAAGGACGCTCTCGCGGGTACTGGCGTACAGGGTCACCGGTAGACGT
>JBAZUN010000621.1:0-2712 GCA_041661365.1 Candidatus Latescibacterota bacterium | reverse complement strand
GCCCTGACCGGGACCGAGCCCGACGTCGTCTTCGACTGCACCGTGCCCGAGGCCCACACCCCGGTGACCGTGGCCGCACTGAAGCACGGCTGCCACGTCCTCGGCGAGAAGCCGATGGCCGACTCGCTGGCCAACGCCCGTCGCTCGGTGCGGGCCGCGGAGCAGACCGGCCGCCTGTACGCGGTGATCCAGAACCGGCGGTACATGGAGAGCATCCGACGGCTGCGGCGGCTGCTGGCCGGGGGGGCGATCGGCGAGATCACCACGGTCAACTGCGACTTCTACCTCGGCCCCCACTTCGGCGGCTTCCGCGACCGCATGGAGCACGTGCTGCTGCTGGACATGGCGATCCACACCTTTGACCAGGCCCGGCTGCTGACCGGCACCGACCCGGTCTCGGTCTACTGCCGCGAATGGAATCCGGCCGGGTCCTGGTACGACCACGACGCCTCGGCGGTGGCGGTCTTCGAGATGACCGGGGGCGTGGTCTACACCTACCGCGGAAGCTGGTGCGCCGAGGGGCTGAACACCTCGTGGGAGAGCCAGTGGCGGATCGTCGGCACCAAGGGCACGGTCACCTGGGACGGCGGTCAGGGGATCGCCGTCCAGCGCCTGGCCCAACGAGACGGCTTCTTCTCGACCATGAAGGAGGTGCCGCTCCCGCCGCTGCGACGGGGAGACCGCATCGGCGGTCACGAGGGTCTGATCCGCGAGTTCGTCGAATGCGTCCGCCGGGGGACGGTTCCCGAGACCGCCTGCACCGACAACATCAAGAGCCTGGCCATGGTCTTCGGCGCCATCGCCAGCGCCCGACGGGGAAGGCCGGTCCGGGTCGACTGGTAGGCCCCAGGAGGGGGATCGATGGAACGAGGAAGCGGGTGCAGCGGCAGGATCCTGGTAGTCGACGACGAGGCTCCCGTGGGCAAGATCCTGCACGACTGGCTGGTGCGAAGGGGGTACCACGTGAGCCAGGCCCGCGACTTCGCCGAGATGCAGGCCGCCCTGGCCGAGGAGCCGTTCGACCTGGTCACCCTGGACATCATGATGCCCGAGGTCGACGGGCTCGAGGCGCTCCGTTGGCTGCGCCAGCAGGACCCTGACCTGGGGGTCATCATGGCCACCGGTCTGGGCGACCTGGGCTCGGTCATCGAGGCGATGCGCCTGGGGGCGATCAGCTATCTCCTCAAGCCGTTCAACATGGAGCTCGTCACCGCCGAGATCCGCCGCGGCATGGAGCGGCAGCGGCTCATCGCCGAGAACCGCTCCTACCAGCACGAGCTCGAGCGGAAGGTGGCGGAGCGGACCGCCGAGCTTCAGGCGGCGCACCGCCAGCTCGAGCAACAGTTGCGGGAGCTGCAGGGCCGGGACCGGCTCGTCCGGTTCCAGATGGCGGTCCACACCATCGACGAGGCCAGCGTCGAGGTGCTGATCGTGGTCCGCGAGACCCTGGGCCTGGAACGGGTCGTGCTCTACCGGCCTGACGCGGACGGAACGCGGCTGGAGCCGGCCGCAGCCATGGGCCTGAGCGCCCCGGGCAGGATCGCGGAGCCCGCTGAGCTGGCCACGGTGCCGGCCGTCGAGCTGGCGGCCGGCGGTCCCCGGATCGAGGCCCTGGCCTCGGGCCGACAGGTCCGGGCCGGCGAGCAGGGTATCGCCGTGCCGGTGATCTATCGCGAGGAGGTCCTCGGGGTGCTGTGGACCGAGGCGCTGCCCACGGGCAAGGCCGGCGAGGAGGCGGCGGCCGTGCTCGAACGGCTCGGCGGGGAGGCGGCTCTGGCCCTGCGAGGGGCCCTGATCGCCGAGGAGCTGGAACAGGGAACCTCGCTGCTGGGAGCGCTGGAGTAGCGGGAGCAGGGGAAACGGGCGATGAGCAAGGCCAAGGGTCTGCCGGAAGCAGACGCGGGCCAGGATACCGGCTCTCCGCCGGCAATGGACCGGGAGGAGTCGCTGGAGGCGTTGACCGCGCAGCCGGACGGGGTCGCCGATCCCGGGGATCAGAGCCCGATCCCCGTGGGGCTGGAACAGGCCGCGGTCGAGCTGCAGGCCCTGCGCACGACGGCGCCGTTCTATCGGCTTCGGGTGCCGCGGCTCCGGCTGCGCTCGGTGGTGGCCGGCGAGGTGCTGCGCCTGGGACAGGAGCCGCTGACCGGAATCACCGCTCCCCTGACCGCCGGCCCCCACGTCGCGGCGCTCGAGCCCGGACTCTTCCGGGCCCTGCGATACGGGTACCTGAGTCTGCAGGACGGCCGTCTTTCGGTGCTGTCCCCGGTACTGGTCGACCAGGACCAGATGGCGGCCTACTGGCTCCTCCTCGACCCGGAGCGCCGACCGGTCGACGTCGAGATGATCCTGCGCTGCCTGGCCGGTGCCCGGGTGATCGAGGGGGTGCTGGGGAAGGCGATCGAGCCGCTGGTGGAGGCAGTGACCCAAGGCACGCACCGGTGCCAGGCGGTCCTGGTCGCCTCCGGCCGGCCGTCGCGGGACGGCCAGCACGCCCTGGTCCGGCTTCTGGTGCCGGTGGTCTCGTCACCCGAGGACGGAACCCACCCAAAGCCGGTTCCGGTCCACGAGAAGCAGGTGCTCGCCCGCCGGCGGGTGGCCACGGCCGGTGAGGAAGGGATGGACGTCTGCGGCACGGTCCTGCAGGCCGGGAACGGCCGCGACCAGGAACTGAAGGCCGGCGAGAACGTCCTGGTCGAACGGGCGGGGAAC
>JBAZUN010000620.1:0-2750 GCA_041661365.1 Candidatus Latescibacterota bacterium | reverse complement strand
CCCGGCCATGCTCGAGATCTTCCGCGACCGGGACCGGCTTCCCCGGCGGAACCTGGTCCCCTGGGCCGGCGAGTTCGCCGGCAAGTACCTGACCAGCGCCGTGCAGGTCCTGCGCCTGACCGGCGACCCCGGGCTGCGGGCCGGCGTGGCCGCCTTCGTCGAGGAGCTGATCTCCCTGCAGGCCGACGACGGGTACCTCGGGCCGTGGCCCCGCGCCTGTCGTCTGACCGGCGCGGCCCCCAACGTCATGGGGAAGGAGGGGAGCACCTGGGACGCCTGGGGCCACTACCACCTGATGCTCGGTCTGCTCCTCTGGCACGAGGACGGTGGCGGCGACGCGGCTCTGAGCGCCGCTTCCCGCATCGGCGACCTGCTCTGCCGTCGCTTCCTCGGCCGGCACCGCGTGCGGCTGGTCGACACCGGCAGCACCGAGATGAACCTGGCGCCGGTCCACTCCCTCTGCCTGCTCTATCGCCGGACCGGCACCCAGCGGTACCTCGACCTGGCCCTCCAGCTCGTCGAGGAGTTCAGCGCCGAGGGGGCCGACGGTCCGTTGGCCGGCGACTACCTGCGGGTGGCCCTGGCCGGACGGGAGTTCTTCCAGGGCCCCAAGCCCCGGTGGGAGAGCCTGCACCCGATCATGGGGCTGGTCGAGCTCTACTGGCTCACCGGCGAGGAGCGGTACCGGACCGCCTTCGAACAGATCTGGTGGAGCATCGCCCAGCTCGACCGCCACAACAACGGCGGCTTCTCCTCGGGTGAGCAGGCCCAGGGGAACCCCTATCACCAGGGCGCCATCGAGACCTGCTGCACCATCGCCTGGATGGCGCTGAGCGTGGAGATGCTGCGCCTCACCGGCGACCCGGTGGTGGCCGACGAGCTGGAGCTGTCGACCCTGAACTCGGGGCTGGGCCTGCTGTCGCGGACCGGTCGCTGGTGCACCTACAACACCCCGATGGACGGACTGCGCCGGGCCAGCGGCCACGAGATCGTCTTCCAGGCCCGCGAGGGGAGCCCGGAGCTGAACTGCTGCAGCGTCAACGGCCCGCGCGGTCTCGGCCTGATCAACGACTGGGCCGTGATGCGCGACGCCGACGGACTGGTCCTCAACTGGTTCGGACCGGGGCGGGTGACGGTCCCGCTCCGTCCCGGCCTGACCGTGGGCCTGGAACAGGAGACCGAGTACCCTTGCCAGGGCCGCGTTCGCCTCACCGTCTCGCCCTCCCGTTCCAGCGAGTTCACCCTCAAGGTGCGGGTGCCGCACTGGTCGGCCGACACCGCCGTCCGGGTCAACGGGAAGCGGCAGCCGGCCCCGACCGCGGGGTACCTGGCCCTGGACCGGACTTGGCGCCGCGGCGACCGGATCGACCTGGACCTCGACCTGAGCCTCCACTATTGGGCCGGCGAGCAGGAGTGCCGCGGCCGGACCTCGATCTTCCGCGGTCCGGTCCTCCTCACCTACGACCGGCGGCTCAACGAGGTGGACCCGCACCGGGTGCCGGTGCTGGATGCCGCTGATCTCGAAGGGGAGCTGGTCGAGACCGGGGGCTGGCTGCCGGTGATCGAGGCCCTCTCCTTCCCGGCCGCGGGGGGGAAGCGGCTGGTGCTGTGCGACTACGCCAGCGCCGGGCAAGGCGGAAGTCCGTACGCCTCGTGGCTGCGGGTCCGCCATGCGCCGCGCACCTTGTTCTCCCCGGCCCATCCGCTGCGCAGCGCCAGGCCGTGAGATGGAGGACCGCCTCCTCATCGGCGTCGACCTGGGCACCAGCGGGGTGCGCGCCCTTGGGGTGCGCGCCGACGGCCGGGTGGTCGCCGGCGAGAGCGCCTCGCTCGATGCGGCCCGGGTGACGAACGCGGCCGGTCGCCACGAGCAGGAGCCCCGCGTCTGGTGGGAGGTGACCGCTGAGGTGCTGCAACGGCTCACCGCGAGTCTGCGCCAGGCCGGGTATCCGGACGAAACCTGGGCCGGTCTGGCCGTGGACGGTACCTCGGGCACCCTGGTCTGCCTGGATCGGGACGGCGTACCGCTGCGGCCGGCGATCATGTACAACGATGCCCGCTCCGGGATCGAGGCCGAGGCGCTCAATGCCCTGGCGCCGGAGTTCTGCGACCGCCTGGGGTACCGCTTCGCCGCCTCCTACGCCCTGGCCAAGATCGAGTGGGTGCGCTGCCACGAGCCCGAGATCTTCGGCCGGACCGTCCGCTTTCTGCACCAGGGGGACTGGCTCGAGGGATGTCTGTGCGGCGAGTACCGGGTCTCCGACTACAGCAACGCCCTCAAGACCGGGTACGACCTGATCGAGGAGGACTGGCCGTCGTGGCTGGACCGCCTGCCCGGGGTGCGCGAGCGACTCCCCGAGGTGGTGGCGCCGGGGACCCGGGTCGGCTCGGTCTCGGCCGCGGCCGCGAGTGCGACCGGCCTGCCCGCGGGCCTGCCGGTAATGACCGGTGCCACCGACGGCACCGCGGCCTGCCTGGCTTCCGGGGTCCGTCGTCCGGGCGACTACAACACCACCCTGGGCACCACCCTGGTCTTCAAGGGGGTCAGCCAGCGGCTCGGTCGCCATCCCCAGGGGCTGGTCTACTCCCACAAGCTTCCCGGCGGCCTGTGGCTCCCGGGCGCGGCGAGCAACACCGGCGGGGAGTGGATCGAGGCCGGGTACCCCGGTGCCGACCTGGCCGCACTCGACCGGGCCGCGGCGCGGCTCCTCCCCACGGCCTGCCTGGCCTACCCGCTGACCCGGCAAGGC
>JBAZUN010000619.1:0-2771 GCA_041661365.1 Candidatus Latescibacterota bacterium | reverse complement strand
GGTCTGTACCTCAACGACGACCCCGAGGTGGTCAACTACGACTTTGCCCGACGCCTGGTCCGCGCCCCGTACAACGGCAGTGCGCCCCCCGATCTCCGGTTCTACCGGGGGGGAGAGCCGTCCTACGGCTGGTCCGCGGGGATGGCGCGGTACGGCCTTCCCTACTATGACCTGCCGGGGATCTCCCGCATCGAGGACCTGAAGGACCCGGACCTGGCGCGGCGGATGGGCCAGGCCATGGAGGAGCGGATGAGCCGGGGGGACGTGGCCCCCAACCTGGCCTTGACCAGCCTGGTGACCAATGCCTGGCTGCTCACCGGCGAGGAGCGGCTCCGGCGCTGGGTGCTGGACTACGTCGAGGTCTGGATGACGCGGGCCCGGGCCAACGGCGGGTTGATGCCCGACAACGCCGGTCTGTCGGGCCAGGTCGGCGAGTACCTCGACGGCCGCTGGTACGGCGGGCTCTACGGCTGGACCTGGCCCCACGGCTTCTACAACCTGCAGTTGGCCGCCACCCTGGCCGCGGCCAATGCCCTCCTCCTCAGCGGCGACTCCGGTTACCTCGAGCTCCCCCGGCAGCAGTTGGCCCGCATCATGGCCATGGGCGAGCGCCGCAACGTCGACCAGGAGGAGATGAGCCTGCGCGAGCACTGGATCAGCCAGCTCGAGGTCCTTGGTCCGGACCGGACCACCTTCCTGGTGCCCTACCGGTACGGGGATCAGGGCTGGTTCGACTGGCAGCCGCTCTCGCCGATCTACCCGACGGCCCTGTGGAACCTGTCGATGGCCGACCAGGATTGGGCCTGCCTGGAGCGAGTGCGGCAGGAGAGCGGGTACGACTGGTGCCGGGTGCAGGGGTTCCACACCAAGGAGGACGCCGGCCACGAGCAGCCCTGGCTGCGCTTCCTGGCCGGGGAGAACCCGGGATACCCGGAGGCGGCGCTGCAGGCGGCCTGGGCCCAGGTCTGTCGTCGCCTGGCCCTGATCGAGGCCGACCCCCACGCCGAGGATCACGCCGACGTGCACCACTGGCAGAAGCTCAACCCGGTCACCACCGAGGCCCTGGTCCAGCTCACCCTGGGGGGGCCGCAGTTTCTCTACAACGGCGGTCTGCTGACCTGCCGGGTGCGGTACTTCGACGCCGAGGCTCGGCGACCGGGCCTGCCCCGAGAGGTGGCGGCTCTGGTCGAGCGGCTGGAGGCCGAGCGCACGGTCCTGCGCCTGGTCAACCTCAGTCCGCGTCACTCCCGGAGGGTGGTGGTGCAGGGCGGCGCTTACGGGGAGCACCGCTTCGGCGAGGTGCGGTACACGGTGCGCGACGGCGAGTACCCGGGGGAGATCGACGACTACGCCGCGCCGGCCTGGAGCACCGGAACGGCGATCGAGCGGGTCGACGGCACCCACCTGCAGGTCGACCTTCCCCCGGCGACCGGGATCACCCTCGACCTGACCACCCATCGCTACGGCGGCCGGCCTTCGGCCCGTTCACCCTGGTGACCCCCGTGCCTGAGCCCGACGATCCCGAGACCAGCCAGACCCAGCCCCTGTTTCCCGACCCCGAGCACACCCCGGATCCGCTGGCGGTGGCCGAGGAGTCGACCCCGTCGCCGGTGGCCCGGAAGCCGGGCCGCGACCTGACTACCGGGAGCATCCCGCGCCACATCGTGCTCTTCTCGCTGCCGATGCTGGCCGGGTCCCTGCTGCACATGTCGTACAGCATCGTCAACGCCATCTGGGTCGGTCGCTTCCTCGGCAAGGCCAGCCTGGCCGCGGTGACCGTCGGCTTCCCGATCCTCTTCCTGCTGATGGCGATCGCCAACGGCTTTTCCATGGGGGCCAACATCCTGGTGTCGCAGTACACCGGGGCCCGCGACTGGGCCGGGGTCAAAAGGGTGGTGCAGAGCAGCAACCTGATGATCGCCGGGCTCTGCGTCGTCCTGCTGGTCGTGGGGGAGGTGGCGATCGGGCCGCTCCTCGACCTGGTGGGCACCCCCCCGGAGGTCCTCCCCCTGGCTGGGCCGTACATGCGGGTGATGCTGCTGGCCTTGCCGGCGATGTTCCTCATCTCCCTGACCGGCGGCCTGCTGCGCGGGGTCGGCGACTCCACCACCCCCCTGTGGTTCTTGACCGGCGGTCTGCTCCTTACGGCGATCCTCGACCCGCTCCTGATGTTCGGCTGGCTGGGGATGCCCCGCCTGGGCCTGCTCGGGACGGCGGTGGCCGCGCTGTCGACCCAGGTGCTGGCCTTGATCGCCCTGCTGGCCTACCTGGAGGCCAAGCGGCACACCGTGGCTCCCGACCTGCGTGACCTGCGCCTCCACCGGCCGACCGTGGCCCTGATCGCCCGGATCGGCTTCCCCTCGGTGCTGCAGCAGGGGCTGGTGAGCCTGGGGATCCTCTTCGTCGTCGGCCTGGTCAACCAGTACGGCGAAGACGCCACCGCGGCCCTGGGCGCGGCCGGCCGGATCGACCAGATCGCCAGCCTGCCGGCGATGACCTTCGGCATGGCGATCTCCACCCTGGCCGGGCAGAACATCGGCGCCGGGAATTACGACCGGGTGCGCCGGATCTTCTGGTGGGGGGTGCTGATCTCGGGGGGGACGACCCTGCTCCTCTCGGCCGCGGTGATGGCCTTCCCCGGAGCCCTGCTCTCCCTCTTCATCAACAGCCGGATCGATCCCCAGGTGACGGCGATGGGCACGAGCTACCTGCGGATCGTGGTCGGCTGCTTCTTCTTCTTCGCCGTGATGTTCGTCTCGAACGGGATCATC
>JBAZUN010000618.1:0-2771 GCA_041661365.1 Candidatus Latescibacterota bacterium | reverse complement strand
GTGGCGGCGAAGCAGCGGATATCGAGTGCGGTCAGCCCGTCGTTGAGTGCTGACCACGACGCGCCGCCATCCACGCTCATCAGCACCCCGTCTGCCAAGGTCGCCAGGTACAGCACCGCGGGTCGCCCCCCACCGACCGCCAGCCCCCGGATACCCGAGATATCCAGGTCGGCGCCGATCGGCGTCCACGATGCACCGCCATCGATACTGCGGCAGAGAGCGCCTTGCTGGCCGCCGGCGTAGACCGTCTCGGGTGCCGCTGGATCGATGGCCAGGCTGAACACGTTCAGCGTCGTCAGGCCGGTGTTGGCGGCGGTCCAGGTAGCCCCGCCGTCGCGGCTCTTGTAGACGCCGGCCAGGAACACCGCGGCATAGAGGACTTGGGGATCGATGGGATCGGCGCACAGGGACAGCACGCGCAAGGCTGACGCAGGGGGTAGCGAGGCCCGTCGGCGCCCGGCCGCAGCAGCCTGACCCGGTAGTCGCCTCGACTCGGTAGGCCGACGGGCGCCGCACGCCGTCTGAACGGCCGATTGGGGCAGTGATCGACATGATCGCCCGGGACTGGCAGCGGCGCTTGCCTTCACGTGCCTGGACCATCTGCACCGCCTGTTCGCGCGTCGCTGGCGCATGCTCGCTTGGTCTTGTCATGGTTTCATTTGCTGATGAAGGTGGCTTTCCAGAAGAGGCCAGAGCGATTCGCCGCTTCCCGCTGCGACCAGCCCCCCCGGCCCTGTGCCGGCTCCATGGGTTGTCGTGGTGGCTCTGGCGTTCGCTGTCTCGCTTCCGCTCTAGATGGGCTTTTCGACCGTCGGCGGTCCCTCAGCCACTGAGGCTACGTCTGTTTTTTCTCGCCAGCGGGCTATAGGATGTATAAGGGGCTTGTTCGGGCGGCGGATCAAGCAGGGAGGGGCGGTGTGGAAGGGGCTGCGGTCGGGGTGCGCCGGTGGTGGAGGTTCCCCGGGGTGTAGGGCGCTGATGGGGGCGTGGGGTGGTGGTGGGCTCGATGGCGGCGGCGACTGGACGGAGGCGCGCCGGCCGCCATCGGGTCAGGCTGGGCAGAAGCCGCGCTTCTTGCAGGGAAGATCTTCAAGCGGCCGGCCAGCGAAAGATCCCTCCAGAAGATAGGAACCGAAGGAGATCGGGGCGTGCCGGGCTGACAATTCGTCGTCGTCCACGACGCTATCGTTCCCGGTTTCGGGTCAGCGCTTGCTTGTCCTAACCCAGTCTGACCACCAAGGCAGTGATGTTGTCCAGGTCTGTCCGGCCACTGCCCCTGGCTGTCGCCACTAGGCGTCCAGCCACCGCTTCGGAAGGTTGATCATCAGCCAGTAGGGCGTTCAGCCGTTCCGGGCCGACCTTATCGTAGAGACCATCCGAGCACATTAGCAAACGGGTTCCTGCCTGCACCGGCCGCGTTCCGAGTTGGGGCTCTACCGGACCAGCGGTGCCCAGGTACCTGGTGAGCAAGTGGCGGTTCCTGGAACGCATCGCTTCCTCTGGAGAAAACCATCCCCGCTGCACGAATTCCTGGGCCTGGGTATGGTCCTCCGTAAGCTGTTCGCTATATCCTTCTTGCCATAGATAGAGGCGGCTGTCGCCGGCGTGGGCAAAGAACAAGCGTTCCTCCCCGATGAGGAGTAGGGTCAGCGTGGTGCCCATGCCCAGGAGCTCGAGGGCATCGCGGCCAGCCACGAGAATGCGCTGGTTGACCTCGCTGAAGACCTGTCTCAATCCCTGGTAGACAGACTCTTCTCCCTCGAGGGTTGCCAGGAGGCCAGCCCCGAGCAGGCGCTGCACGGTTTCCACCGCCAGGCTGCTGGCGACTTCGCCGCCCTGCATCCCCCCCATGCCATCGGCCACCAAGCACACGCGCCCCCCCCCCAGGATCTCGGCGCGATCCTCATTGCGCTCGCGATCGCCCTGGTTGCTGCAGTAGCCGGCTTCTATGTTCAGCATCCTTCACCCGTTTGCCAACGGAGAGCTTTACCCACGGGCCAGTATGCCCCCTTTGTCAAGCTGAGGGAGGAACACAACGCAGGGACGGCCGAAGAGCCGTCCCTGCCGCAAGGCAATGATGAATAGGCGGCGATGTCGACGCTAGTCAGGCGGATTCCACCTCTTCTATGACCGTGCGGACGCGCTTCAGGTCGAGCTCCGCCTGGGCCTGCACAAAAATCGCCTTGGCCTCGCGCAGTGGCTCCAGAGCTGAGGCTGATCTCCCGGCGTCTCGGTTTAGGAGCCCCAGCTCGTAGAGAGCTTCGCCCAGACTGATGGACTCGCCGAATTGGCGGTTGAGTTCGACGCTCTTCTCCAGGTAGGTCAAACTGTCGTCCCAGTTGCGCTCCAAACGGCAGAGCCGGCCGTAGAGACGTAGCGCATCCGCCATCCCGAGGGCGTCATCCAGCCGTCGAAAGCCGCGCAGGGCCCGGCTGCACGCCTCCCTGGCCTCGACCAGGCTGCCCTTGCCCATTAGCGCTTCGGCGCGGTTCAACTCGATGTTCGGTTCGTGGGTGAGATGACGGGTCGTGCGGCACAGCTCCAGGCTGCGGCCGTAGAGCTCCAGAGCCTCGTCCCATCGCTCTTGGTCTGCCCGCAGCATCCCCATGTTGTAGCACGTGAGTACGGTCTGCGGAGACGGTCCTGCCTGTTCGTCGAGTGCCAGGACCTGTTCGTAGAGCGTCCAGGCCTCATCCAGCCGGACGCGCATCGTGGCCAGCACGGCCAGGTTGTTCAGGACTTCCGCCATGTCGTGCGGCGATGGTCCTTCT
>JBAZUN010000617.1:0-2772 GCA_041661365.1 Candidatus Latescibacterota bacterium | reverse complement strand
CGGGCAGCGTCGGTCTGCCGCGGATCGTTGGCGCAGTCGATCACGGGCCGCCTCCAGGGTAGCCAGCGGGCCGTCGGCGCCTCGCGGGTCGGGAAGGGTACCGGACCAGGCGTCGTTGCCGTCCGGCGCGACGTAGAGCACCAGGGAATCGCTGGAGGTCATGGGGTTCGATCCGAGAGGGGGGATGGGCGATCGTGGTTTGAGGAATAGCGCGCTTCGGGAATATACGGAAGGGTAGCGGACGGCGATACGCCGGCCGCAGCCCGAATGGGCTCCTTCAGGGGGCTGTATTAGCCCATTCGGTGACAGGTCGCCAGGGTGAGGTCGCTCCACCGTTCGAGCAGCCCCAGGTCGGCGGCCAGGTGCAGGATGGTGTACCGCGCCCGGATGTCCTTGCTGTACCGCAGGGCCCGCCGGGCCCGCTCCGGGGTGACGTTGATCTCACCGAAGGTGGCCGGACACCCGGCCAGGGTCAGCTCGGCGACCAGCTCGGCGGCCGGACGCAGGGTCTGGCGCACGTCGGCCAGGATCGAGGGCCACTCCTCGACGAGCAGGTGCAGCCGTCGGGCCAGCTCCTCCCGCGTGGGGTGTCCCTGGCGGGCGTGCTCCAGCACCGCCTCGGTCAGGGGTCCGAAGCGGGACTGCACCGCCCGAGCGTACTCGTCCCAGGTGGGATGGGCCGCCAGTCTGGCCTCGAGGTCAAGGTCGGCCGGCGACCAGGCGGCCAGGCACTCGTACAGGGCCGCGGTGCTCACCGTGGCCACCCCCACCTGGCAGCCGTGCAGGTCGTGGGGCTCGCCGAGGGCGAAGTGGGTCATGTCGAGGTAGTGGCTGATCAGGTGCTCGCCGCCGCTCGAGGGGGCCGAGGAGCCGGCGATCCCCATGGCCAGTCCCGAGACGCACAGGCTGGCGGCCAGCTTGCCCACGGCCTCGGGATCGCGTTGCGGCAGTCGCTCGGGGACCCCGTCCAGGAGCGCGGCGCCGGCCTCGATGAGCTCCATCACCCGGGTGGCGTACGGCGCGCCGAGGACGCGGTAGGCCAGCCGCCAGTCCGCGTTGCTCACCGGCTTGGACATCAGGTCGCCCAACCCCGAGGCGATCATCCGGTACGGAGCCCGGGCGATGACCTCGAGGTCGACCAGGCAGACCACCGGCGGCCGGCAGGGGACGGTGGTCTTCACCCCCCGGCTGAGCGGCGCGGCCAGGCTCGAGGTGTACCCGTTCATCGAGGGGGCGGTGGCCACGGTGGCATAGGGGATCCCGGCGCGGTCGGCCGCCAGCTTGACGACGTCGTTGACCGTGCCTGAGCCGACCGCCACCGCGGCGGTGAACCGTCCCTGTCGCAGCCGCTCGGTCAGGGCGTCGATCCGCGCGTCGTCGGCCACCGGATCGGCTTTTCCCGGGTCAGGCTCGATCGGGTGATGGGTCAGGGCCACGCCGGCCCCGATCAGCCCGCACCAGACCGCCTCGCCGGCAGCCTCCCAGGTATGCGGATCGGCCGCCAGCAGCCAGGGGCCGGACGGCAGGTGGGTAGTCAACAGCTCCGCCGACCGTTGCACGGCCTGCTGCTCGATCGCGATGCAGCGGGTGATCAGCTCGCTGGCCCAGGGTCGGAGCAGGGGCGCCAGGTCGATGCGGATCGGGCGGGCCAGGGACATGCGAGCCTCGTCGGACGAGCGGGTGAGCGCAGCGAGGCAGATATTCGCCGGCCTCCGCGGCCCTGTCAATGGGATTTGATGGATAACCGTTTTTCGCGAATTCGCCCTTGACATTATACGACCGGGATATTTACCCATTAAGGGTGCGCGTCATCGCGCTTCGGCGCCGCTCCCGGCGCCGGCAGGAGGGAGTTGCCATGAAGCTCTACCGACTCACGCTCACGTTCGTCCGCGTGAAGGGGGTACACATGCCGATCGCCGACACTACCGAGTTGCGCGGTAGTCCCGGATAGCCGGGGGTCCGGCTTCGCCGAACCCCTCCTCCCGGTCTCCCGTATCCAGCGCCCGTCCATCGACGGGTAAGGGCCGGAGAGCCGGGCGGAGCCGCACCGGGTGCATCCACCCTCGGCTAATAATAGGGTGGGGCAGCCCGGGTATTCCGGGACGCCGCCAACGAGCGACGGAGGCACTTCTGCGTCCTGGAAACCGGAGATTCCCGGTAACGGCAGACTGACCTGGCGGAAGGTCGGCCGGTGATAACAGGCCACGGCGCAGAGGCGCCGGGGCCTTTTTTCATCGCCACCAGCCGGACCCCGTGGTCCGGCGCCGACGGAGACGCCAGTGATGAGGAAGATCGATCCAGCGCGGGTGGAGCGCGCCGCCCGTATCTACGGCAGCAACCAGGAGGCCAGCCGCGCCCTGGGTATCGCGCCGGGCAGCTTCAGCCGGCTCTGCCGGCTCTACGACATCGAAACCCCCCACGCGCGGCAGCGCCGCCGCCGCTCAGACTGCCACCGGCGCCACCTCCTGGGCCAGCGCGCCGGGGCCGAGTTTGCCGATTCCGAGTTCAGCGGCCCGTTCCGCCTCGCGGCCTCGGGCTGGGCCGGAGATCGATGAGCGTCGGCGGGTGTCGTGCGGAACCGGCAACTGACGGCCCGCACGACACCTTGCGCCGCCTTGGACCGGGGCTCTTATTTGCGTCCGCGCCGGGGGGAGCGGGGGTCCCGTCCGCCCGGCCGACGAGGATGCCTTGTCACTGATCTCCGGCAGCGGCGTGGGCAAGTACTTCGGCGCCCACGATGCGTTCAGAAACGTCTCCTTCAGCATCGAGCAC
>JBAZUN010000616.1:0-2778 GCA_041661365.1 Candidatus Latescibacterota bacterium | reverse complement strand
CGGCCCCGTCACTAGCGCTGCCTCCACCGGCGTCCACCAGCTGATCCGGTACGGCCAGGCCTCCATGGTCACGAACGCCCAGGATGTCCTCGCCGACCTCACCGCGGCCGCCGCCGTGGCGAGCGCGCCACCGATTGACGAGTCCTACGTCCCCGCGACGAGGGGCAGACCGCCCGACCGCGTCCCGCCGACCGGGGCCACGATGTCGCGATCTGCGCCCGGTCGGTAGCTGCTGCCGGCGGACCCGATCCCGGCCCTGTGGATAACCCGCTTGCCGTCGGAGACCCGCATACGTGGCCATCAGACCGATCTCGAGGCCAGCACCGCCGGACGGTCAGGGGGCGCCACCAACGATCAAAGGAGCAATGCAGCCGCCGGGCGAGACCGCTGTGCGAGTCGACTGGATGTGGAACACCCAGGTCGAGCGTGTCCTGGACGACCCGCCCGACCTCCTCAGCTGGGCCAGCTGATGGCCACCCAAAAGCGCCGACCAGACGGGGGGAGGACGGAGACGGCTGCTACCGGTCCGCGCAGATCGACCGTGAGGACGTCGAGCACGAGAACGGGCCGAGCTCCTAGACTCCGAGCGCAACTGAGCTTCCTAATTGGCCGGCCCTGTCCAGTTCGGATCAACCGGCACCGGGATCAACCGCTCGATGCGGAGCCAGTCCATCTTGACCACAGGCTTCAGCGTGGCGTCGTCGTGCCAGACCACCAGGGCCTCCCAGCGCCGGCCCTCACGCTTCCAGTCCAAGATGAGCCCGCGGGACGGCTTGAGGCGGCCGCTGTTGCGGACGAGCACGAACCGAACATCGCCGTACGGTCGCCAGGCGTCGTGCTTCGGCGGGTTCGCGGACACCTCAGGCATCACTCGGTGGTGAGCAGCTCGGCCGGGAGCCACTCCTCCACGGTGGCCCAACGCCCGAGTCGCAGCTGCGCCGCGTAGACGACCCGGCCCTCCCAGAGGTGGCCCGTGCGGCGCCACTCCAGGAGAAGGCCGGGGCGGGGCTGTGCCCCGTCGACAGGCACCGTGATCCAGCTGTGCCGACCGGGGTGATCAGCGCTCGACGACACGCTTGCGTCGGCCGGCTCTTGCTGCTCGCCGGCGCGGACACGGTCCTTCAACGGGATGCCGGCCCCGCGTCCGTAACCACCACCTGCCATGACACCCAGAGTAGAACAGGTGTTCGATCTGCGGGGCGGTCGAAGTACGCCTTCGGAAGGTGCGATCGGGGGTTTGGGACCCCGAAATGCCGATACAACTAGGGAGCGCTCATCCGGAGTGCTCGGGAAAGGAGCACTCGAGATGGACAACATGAAGATGCCAACGGGGGTCACCCCGATGCCGTCGACGACGATCGCCCGGTTCATGGCGGTGTACGACGAGCTGTGCCCGACGGTCGACGACGAGGTCCCGGTCGAGGCGTTCGCGGAGCACCTGCGTTGGCCACTGGCCGCAGCCCTCACCGTCGCCGAGTGGTGCCGTGACCGCGACCTGATCGACACCGACGCCGGAATGGGCGACCCGATCCGGATCATCGAGGGGCGCTACCGCCCCTGACGTAGCTCGGGTGCAGAGAAGTACGGCAACCGGCCGCCTCGTGTCGGCCGGTTGCCGTACGTTCTGGCCATGGAGACTCAGGGCCGCGCGTCAATCCGGTTCACCCTGAACGGCCACCGCTACGAGCTGGCCCGCCAGGACGTCGAGAACCGCCTGGCCGACGTCGCACCCGACGCCATTCGCAAGCACGCCGTGATGGTGAACGGAACCTGGTTTCCGGTCATCCAGGCGTTCGAGGCCGCTACTGGGATCCCGCGATCGGAGTTCATGTCCAACACCGCCCGCCGGCACCTGGCGACGCTGGGGTACGAAGTAGCCGGCAACGTCGAGCCGCGCACCGAGCTGCCGGTGGTCCGCAGCGCGGCCACATCGCCGGCTGGGGCGCCTGCACAGGACCTCGAGGAGCCAGCGGTGCCGTCGGGGGAGTGGCACACCGAGGCCAACGTCCAAGCATCCCTGGTGACCGCGCTGGCCGCCGAGGGGTGGCGGATCCTGTCGGTGGCCAACACCGCGACCAAGGAGCACGGCATCGACGTGATCGCCGCCCTTGATGGCCAGACCGTCGGCGTCGAGGTCAAGGGGTTCCCCAGCCGCGGGTACGCCGATCCGGCCCGAGCCGGGGAGGTCAAGCGCACCAGCCCGAGCACGCAGGCCGGCCACTGGTACTCCCAGGCGGTGCTGGCCGCGATGCGGCTGCGGAGCAAGGAGCCGGCCTGGCGCAGCGTCATCGCGCTTCCGGACTTCTCTCGCTACCGCGACCTGTACGTCGAGACGTCTGGTTCGCTCGCCGCTGCGCAGATCGAGGTGTGGTGGGTCGACCAGGCCGGCGCGATGCACCGACAGTGACCGGCGCCCGGTGGTACGCGAGGCCGGAGGGTGAGGGGCTCATCCTCCGGAAGGCCCCGCGGCTGGCCAGCTGGAACAAGGCCTCCGACCCCGACCAGATCCGGCTGCGCGAGTACCTCAAGGACACCGCCGAGCTCCTGGCACCAGCCATGGTCAACGGCCCCTGGGCGCTCCGACTCGACGTCGGCCTCCCAACCGGGCGCGACCTCATCGACATGGCCGACCTGGACAACTACGCCTTCCCGCTCGCCACCCACCTCCGCAGCGAGCACCTGGTCTCGGTGTGGTGCACCAAGCGGCACGCGGATACGTCCCGCGTGCTCGTCGCATCCGTGCACGAGGCGCCGGCCCCGGAGGTGACCTACACCGTG
>JBAZUN010000615.1:0-2842 GCA_041661365.1 Candidatus Latescibacterota bacterium | reverse complement strand
ACCAGATGAAGCGCCGCATCCACAAGGCTACGGTCTAGCAACTCAGGGCCACCGCCGCCGGTCACCGTCCGGCGGCGGTGGGTATCTCGGCGGGGGAGGGTCGATGAAAGCCGTGCTGATGGAGCAGTTCCAGGGGCCGCTGGTGGTCACCCAGGTCCCTGACCCGATCCCCCCGGAGGACGGCGTGGTCATCGAGGTCCGGGCGAACGGGATCTGCCGGAGCGACTGGCACGCCTGGATGGGCCACGATCCGACTGTACCCCTGCCGCACGTCCCGGGCCACGAGCTGGCCGGGGTGGTCGCCGCAGTCGGCCCGGCCGTGCGGCAATGGCAGGCCGGCGACCGGGTCACGGTCCCCTTCTGCTGCGGCTGCGGGGTCTGTCCCGAATGCCGCGCCGGCCATCACCAGGTCTGCCCCCATCAGTTCCAGCCCGGCTTCTCGGCCTGGGGCTCCTTCGCCCAACGGGTCGCGATCCCCTTTGCCGACGCCAACCTGGTCCGCCTGCCCGAGGAGCTGGACTTTACCGAGGCCGCCTCCCTCGGCTGCCGCTTCATGACCTCGTTCCGCGGCGTGGTCGACCAGGGGCGGGTGCGGGCCGGGGAGTGGGTGGCGGTCCACGGGTGCGGCGGGGTGGGGCTGTCGGCGACGATGATCGCAACGGCCCTGGGCGCCCGGGTGGTGGGCGTGGATATCGACCCGGTCAAGCTGGAGCTGGCCCGGACCCTGGGAGCCACGGCCACGGTCCGGGTGGCGCCGGATCAGGACCCGGTCCCGGCCCTCCTGGAGATCACCGGCGGCGGGGCCCAGGTCTCGATCGACGCCCTGGGACATCCCGCCACCTGCCGGAACTCGGTGCGCTGCCTGGCCCGCCGCGGCCGGCACGTGCAGATCGGCCTGACCCTGGCCGAGCAGAGCGAGGTGCCGATCCCGATGGACCAGGTTACGGCCAAGGAGCTGGAGATCCTCGGCAGCCACGGGATGCCGGCCCACCGGTTCGGCGACATGCTCGGGATGATCGTCGCCGGTCGGATCGATCCGGCCCGGCTGATCGGCAAGCGGATCCCGCTGGAGGAGGCCCCGGAAGAGCTGCAGGCGATGGGCCGCTTCGCCCAGCACGGGGTCACGGTGATCGATCGTTTCTGAGCGCGCCGCCGGCTGATCCATCGCCGACGCCGGCGGCTTCCCGGATCCTCCTACCCCGCGTAGACCGCCTCGCGCAGCCCCTTCAGGTACCCGATCGCGAAGAGCCGTCCGATCGAGGAGTAGGAAGGGCTGTCGTTGCTGTCCCCTTCCATGGTCGGCACGTGGTCAGGCCGGCAGACCCCGTCGAACCCGATCTCGCGATAGGCCTTCATACAGGCCAGCATGTCGGTCTGGCCATCGTCGTGGAAGGTCTCCACGTACTTCTCCGGGGTGCCGCGGACGTCGCGAAAATGGACGAAGAAGATCTTCTGCTGGGCCCCGAAGTGGCGGATCACCCCGGGCAGGTCGTCGGTCATCAGGGTGAAGTTTCCCTGGCACAGGCCGATCCCGTTCACCGGGCTGGGCACCAGGTCGAGGAGCCGCTGGTAGTTGTCGATGCTGCGCATGATCCGGCTCAGCCCGCGGATCGGCGAGAGCGGCGGGTCGTCCGGGTGCATGGCCAGCTTGACCCCGGCCTCCTCGGCCACCGGCACCACCCGCTCGAGGAACCACTGCAGGTTCTCCCAAAGCTGTTCCTCGGTGACCACCCCGTAGTCGGTCAGGGGCGCGTTCTTCATCAGCTCGTGGTCGTAGGCCGTGGCCAGGGCCCCACCGCGCGCCGGCGTGGTCGTCGAGGTGCGCAGCCAGTTCATCACCGGCATCCACTCGTAGCACCAGACCGAGATCCCGAGGCGCCCCAGGTTGCGCAGCAGGTCGCAGACGTACTCCAGCTCCTCCTCGCGATCGGGCAGGCCGAGCTTGAGCTTCTCCATCGGCGGCCGGCTCTCCAGCACGTCGAAGCGGAAGCCGCCGTCCTCGTAGGCCGTCTTCACCCGCAGCAGGGACATGAAGCTCCACGGCAACTGGTCGCGCGGCACGGCCGTGCCTCGGCTGTAGTCCAGCCCTCCCACCACGTGGTCGACCCCGCACTGCTTGACCAGCCGCCAGAGTGGGGTTGGACGCACGGGCAGTACCTCGGCGATCTGGATCATCCTCTTCTCCTCCTGGTTGCGGTCGCGGCGGTCAAGTGCTCCGTTAAGGAGATCACCTTGTGTACCAAGGGCTCCGAGCCGCCCGACCTGCAAGGCGCGCGAGCGGTGGCGCATCGAGGGGAGATGCGCTGAGCGAGCGGAACGAAGTAGGCCGGGATGGATCGGGGGCCGAATACCGGGACATCTCCTTAACGGAGCACTATTCCTTCAGCAGGCGGATCTTGTAGTTGCCGCGCTCCTTGTCGTAGTCCAGCTCCAGGTCGCCGGCCTCCTCGGCCGCCTTGAGCAGCTCGACGAACGACGCGAAGCCGTAGTTCGGCTCGCTGAACCCGGGATGGACGCGCCGGAGGGTCTGCTTGACCAGCGACCCCCACAGCGGATCGTACTCGGCGGCCAGGGAGTGCACGATCGCCAGCAGCCGGTCGATCGCTTCCTCGGGCTGGCTTCCCTTGGGTCCCTTGGCCACCTTGCCGGGCCGCTGCCGCCGGCGCGGCTTCTCGGCGGCGCTGACCAGGTCGTCGTAGAAGATGAATTCGTCGCATCCGGCCACCAGCAGCTCCGAGGTCGAACTCTTCACCCCGCAGCCGATCACCCGGCGGTCGTTCTCCTTGAGCTTGGAGACCAACGGCGAGAAGTCGCTGTCCCCCGACAGCAGGGCAAAGGTATC
>JBAZUN010000614.1:0-2843 GCA_041661365.1 Candidatus Latescibacterota bacterium | reverse complement strand
CCTGGGGCTCTTCGGCGAGCTGTACTACGCCGAGGGGGCGTATATCCACGAGCTGAAGGCGCTCAACGAGCAGACCCCCTGGCGGCGGCGCTGGCAGACCGGGGTCAATGGCTGCACCTACCCGACCCACAGCCTGGGTCCGGTGCTCCGCTGGTTCGCCGGCCAGCGGGTGACCGCGGTCTGCGCCATGGGCACGGGGCACCACTACCGCGATCCCCGCGGCGACCAGTACGAGATGGAGGACTCGGTGACCATGATGTGCCGGCTCAGCTCGGGCGGGCTGGCCCAGATCCGGGTCGACATGCTCTCGGACCGGCCGCATCAGATGGTCCACTACGCCCTGCAGGGGACCGATGGGTGCTACGAGTCGGCCGACGGATTCCGCGGGCCGGCCAGGATCTGGCTGCGGAGCCGGTCGGCGCAGCCGCGCTGGGAGCCGCTGGAGGCGCTCGAGGAGTTCCTCCCCGAAGCCTGGCAACGTCCACCCGACGCGGCCGCGGCAGCCGGCCACGGGGGCGGGGACTACTGGGAGGTGCAGGACTTCGTGGCCGCGATCCGCGAGGAGGGCGAGCCGCCGATCGGGATCGACCTGGCCATGGACATGACCCTGCCCGGCCTGGTCAGTCAGCAGTCGCTGGCCCAAGGCGGCACCTGGGTCGCGGTCCCTGATCCACGCAACTGGACCTAGTACCGCGCCTCCCGCTGCACCGCCTCCCACTCCTCGAAGATCGCGGCCCCGACCGCCGGGTTGGCGCCGGCGCCCAGCTCGAACTGGGCGATGATCCCTCCTCGCGGATCATAGAGATGACCGGCGACCTGGCGGACGGCCTGGCGTCCCACCTCGGGATCGGCGGCGGGGAGGACGTGCTGCCGGTCGATCTCTCCCCAGAAGGTGATCCGGCCTTTGGCCCGCCGCTCCAGGTCGGCCAGGTCCATGCAGAAGAGCTGCGAGTTCAGGGCGTCGACGCCCAGCTCGATCAGCTCCTCGTAGATCTCGCTGATGTGGCCGTCGGAGTGCATGAAGACGGCCTTGCCGTGGGCATGGGCCAGCTCGCAGTAGTCCCGGTACAGGGGGGCGAACCAGTGCCGCCAGACCGGGGGCGGGATGAGCAACTGCCGCTGGCCGCCCCAGTCGTCCATGAAGCTGACCGCGTCGACGTCGGTGGTGACCCAGAACTCCAGCTCCCGTAGATAAAAGGCGTGGATCGCCTGCAGCAGCTCGGTCACCCCGGGCTCCGGGGCCAGCAGGTCGACCATGGCCTCGGCCGAGCCGCGGATGAACTGATACCGCTCCCACGGCCGCGGGCAGCATCCCGCCCGCACGTACCGGTCGGTGGCGGCGCAGGAACGGTTCACCGCGTCGCGGGCGGTCCCGAGGTCGGCCGGCAGGATCTCCCACGGCGGCGTCACCGACCGCCATTCCGCCGGATCCTGGATCAGGGGCTCCCGCACCTCGCCGATCACCCCGTCCTGGATATTGGTGAAGACGCATCCCCATTCGTCGACGTACCGGCCCACGGTGTACGGGTCGCCCTGTACCCGGGCCGAGGGGCGGTAGATCCCGGCCGGCCCGGCGAAATCCGAAGGGAAACGGGCGGTCAGTTCAGTGATCTCATCGGGATGGTGGCGGGTCACCCAAGGGAGGAGCCACAGCTCCCGGGGCATCCGCTCCGGGGTCTCGAACCGCAGGCAGCGGGTAACCAGCTCGCGCGGGGTCTGGGCCATCTCGTTCCCTTCTCGGGCGGCATTGGCGATGAGGTAACGGCTTCACGGGGGAGAAGACGCGAGCGGAGAAGATAGGAACGGCCACCGAACGACGGAACCCGGAGGGGATCGCGGCACGCCGTCGTTTGAGCCGGCGCCCGTCAATGCCGTAGTTCTGCGGGCCGCGCCACGGCGCGGGGAAACGGCCACGGGAGGGGATGTCGTCGACCACGGGCACCGAAGGGGAGGGAGGGGCGCGCACCGGTCGGGTGGCGGCCGTGCTGCGGCTGGCCGTGCCCTCGGCCGGCGAGCTGCTGCTCAGCATGCTCGTCGGCCTGGTGAACACCTACCTCGTCGGTCACCTCGGCGCGGCCTCGCTGACCGCGGTCGGGCTCAGCTCGCAGTGGGCCATGGTCGGCTCGGTCCTGTTCAGCGCCGTGGGAACCGGAGCCACCGCCCTGGTGGCGCGGCTGGTGGGGGCGCGGGAGTGGCCCGAGGTCAGCCGGGTCCTCGGGCAGGCCCTGCTGGTGGCAATGGCCATGGGCGTCCTGGCGGTCGTCGTCCTGGAGCTGACCGCGGGATCGGCCCTGCGTCTGATGGGAGCCGAGGCCGAGGCCCTGGCCCAGGGGGTCCCCTACCTCCGCGCCGTCAGCTCGGTCTACGTCCTCATCGCGGTGATGTTCATCGGCAACGCCTGCCTTCGCGGCGCCGGGGATACCCGCACCCCGATGCTGGTCATGGGGGCGGTGAACCTGGTCAACCTCACCCTCTCGTGGAGCCTGATCAACGGGGTCGCGGGGCTGCCCCGGCTCGGGGTGATGGGGGCCGCGGCCGGCGAGGTGGGCGCCCGGGTGGTCGGCGCGGCCCTGGTCCTGTGGATCCTGGTTCGGGGCCGTGCGGGGATGACCTTGCACCTCAGCCTGCTGCGGCCTGACCCGGCCTTGATCCGTCGGATCCTGCGGATCGGGCTGCCGGCCGGGGTCGAGCAGTTGGTCTTCCGCCTCGGCATGCTCCTCTTTGTCCGGGTGGTGGCCGCCCTGGGGACCGTGGCCTTTGCCGCGCACCAGGTGGCACTCAATAGCGAGTCCCTTTCCTTCATGCCCGGCTTCGGCTTTGCCGTGGCCGCCACCCCCCTGGTC
>JBAZUN010000613.1:0-2896 GCA_041661365.1 Candidatus Latescibacterota bacterium | reverse complement strand
GATCTTTCAGCCCAATTCGGCCGCCTCGGCCGCCATAGATCACGGGATGGTCTCACGCCAACCTCCGCCTTACTACTTATCGGCAGCCACCGGGCCAAGTCGACCGCTATGACGAGCCGATTGACGAATCCCAAGCCTTGCCGTGATGAGACCGCATCCTTATATTCCCCCCCAATTGGTCTGTACAAACGGCCGGAGTCGGCCCCTTCCGTCCAGGTAGTCGCCGACTCCGTCCCCGCTTTCAGACCAAGTCGTGTCCCAGGTTGCGGTGGGCCGGACACTTGTCCCGGGCCTCCTGGGGGAGAAGGGAACCGGCAAACGCCCGACGGCAAGTGGGACCGGATCTTGTCCGTCCGGGGTTGAGCAACAGATGTGCCAATCATCCCCTATCCCTTCGTGCAGCGCCCCGTAGCCCGTTTAAAAACAACCAGAAAAGTAGATCGTCATCCACCTTCGCCCAGGCCGCCCCGACTGGAACAATTTGCCCGAGCGGGTCGCGGATAGAAGGAGCAAACAGTGCCGAATCTGAAGTCCTCGAAGAAGAGCCTGCGCGCCAGCCTCAGGGCCAGAGACCGCAATCGCGGCTTGCGGACGCGGATGCGGACCGCGATCAAGAAGGTCCGTCAGACCGCGGACCCGGCTGCCGCGGCTCAGGCGCTCCAGGCTGCCGCTTCGATCATCGACCGCACCGCGCACAAGGGCGTGGTACACCGCAAGACCGCGGCCCGGTACAAGTCGCGGCTGGCGCGGGCGGTTCAGGCCAAAGCCTGATCACCCACCAGGTCCGGAAGGATTCGCGAAAGCCCGCCCGCGAGTAATCACTAGGGCGGGCTTTCGCGTGCCATGAGCACCCGTTGGCAGAACCTGTTACCGGCTGCGGTGCTTCTGTTCGTGTTCGCCGTGCATGGCCCGGGGTCGGACGGCAGCTTCCACTTCGACGACGGTCACTCCATCCTCCGCAACCCGCACATCCGCTCGCTGGCCCATCTACCCAGGCTCCTGGCAGACCCCACGGCCTTCTCGGAAAACCCGGCGTACGCCATGTACCGGCCGGCAGTGCTCGTTACCTATGCGGTCACCTACGCCTGGAGCGGGTATCGGGTTCGGACGTATCACCTGACCAATCTATTGATCCACGGTCTGGCGGTCGCGACCCTGTACGCCGTGGCCCGGCTCCTGGGTCTCTCCCTCGGCGCGGCCCTGATCGCCTCCTTGATCTTCGGGGTGCATCCCCTCCAGAGCGAGCCGGTCCACTATATCAGCAGCCGCTCCGAGTCCATGGCCGGGCTGTGCTGCCTCGCGTCGCTGGCGGCGTATCTGCGCCGTCGGGGCACTGCCGATTCCACCGCCCGCGCCGGCTGGCTCCTCGCCTCCCTTGCGGCCCTGGCGCTCGGCCTGCTGAGCAAGACCACCGCGGCGGTGCTCCCCCTCCTGCTGATCCTGCACGACCGGCTGCTCGCACCGGGACGGATACGCCTGCGGACCTATCTTCCCTGGGTCGGCCTGGTGGGCCTGTACGGCGCCGTGCATCAGCTCCTCGTGCCCCAGGGATTGGCCGCCGCCGCCCAGGTGCGGCCGTGGATCGTCCAGCTCGCTACCCAGCTCAAGGCCGTGGTCTTCTACGCCGTCCGGGGGGCCGTGCCCGTGCACCTGAGCGTCTATCCCCAGTTCCAGGCCGCGGAGGTCGTCGTTAGCGCTCCCGTGATCGGCGCCGCGCTGGTCCTGGCGTCGACCGTCGCCGCCGGATGGAGTCTAGGCAAGAGGTACCCCTGGCTGGCCCTGGCCTTGGCTTGGCCGGTGGTCTGCCTCCTCCCCGTGACGCTCGTGCCCCTACACGTCCTGGTCAGCGACCACCGGCTGTACCTCGCTCTCGCCGGGCCCTGCCTGATCCTGGGCCGCGCCGTCGACCGGCCCGGAATGCGCCGTGCCGCCCTGGTGGCATGCCTCGTCCTCGCAATGCATTCCGTTCAGCGCGCCGCGGTCTGGCGCGACGAGCTCACCCTCTGGAAGGACGCGGTCGCGGCTGGCCCGCTGGTGCCCGAGGCGCACTACAACCTGGGCTATGCCCACCACCTGGCCGGCGATCTCGTGTCTGCCAGGGCATCCTACGAGCGCGCCGTGGCGCTCAGCCCCGGATACGCGCGGGCTCAGGTCAACCTGGGAGTCCTCTACCGACAGGAGGGCAGAAGAGACGCGGCGGTCCAGGCCTTCACCGCCGCGCTGAAGGAAGAGCCGGGGATGGTCGAGGCAATGAACAACCTGGGGCTGGTCTATCGGGAGCAGGGTGACCTGGCGCGGGCCGAAGCCGCTTTCCGCCGGGCGATCGAGCTCCGTCCGGACCTGGCCGAAGCCGAGCTGAATCTCGGGCTGACCTTGCGGGATCAGGGAGACCAGAAGGCGGCCTTCGAGCATCTCCAGCGCGCCCTGCTGCTGAACCCGGGGATACGGGAGATGGCTCCATCCTCCGGGACCTTGCCCGCCGTGAAGGATCCGCCTCCCCGCCTGCCCTAACAGCCCGTTGAAAAAGCCCATTCGGGCTGCGGCCGGTGCTGACGGGCCCTGACTGCGTTGCGTTCGCTTGCCGCATCTCCCCTCGATGCGGCGCCGCTCGCGCGCCTGGCCAGGACCCGCCATCCCTCGGCCTCGCTAACCAAAGCGGCTTTTTCAACGGGCTGCTAAAGTAGATCCGCTCCCTCCCCGGTGGTCCTCCCCCTTCAGCGGCTGGCGCTATCCGGACGCGCACGCAGCTCGGCGATCTTCGCCTGCCAGCGGGACATCTCCAGAGGAGACATGGAGGCCAGACCGGCGTATACGGCGTAGGCATCGGCAGCCTCGCTCAGATCGCCCAGGCCTTCGCAGGACTGCCCCAGCCCCAGGTAGAGGCTCCCAGCGCCCG
>JBAZUN010000612.1:0-2902 GCA_041661365.1 Candidatus Latescibacterota bacterium | reverse complement strand
AGCCCCCTGGGCCTCGTCGGCCTCGACCGGGACGGCTTCTGGCCCCTGGGTTTCGGCGGCCTGGGTTTCGCCCGCCTTCTCCTTCTCCCCGTCCTTCCCGGCCTTCATCACGTTGATCGCCTGGAACCCCTTGGCCGTGCGGGTGACCATGAACTCCACCTCGTCGCCCTGGGTCAGGCTGCGGTCCCAGGAGGAGATGTCGCGCCAGTGGACGAAGACGTCGACGTGGCTCTCGGTGGAGATGAACCCGTACCCCTTGTCGTTGTTGAACCACTTCACCACGCCCTTGATCCAGGTATTCTCGGCCAGGGCAACCCCGTTGGCCACCGCCGCCGCCGGAGCCTCTACCGCCTGCTTGGCCGGCCGGGGCGCGTCGGGATCGAGGATGCGGCCGTGAAGCTGCTCCTTGAGGCGGGCGCCGCCTTCCACCCCCTCCAGGAGCCAGTCGATGCCGGTGACCAGCCCGATGACGTACGCCGCGTCGTTACCGTACAGCCGCCGGGCCTGACCGACCCGATCGGCCAGCGAGGCCAGCAACTCGCCGTCGATGTGATGAGAAGTGCCCAAGGGACCAACCTCCTGCCTGTATGTCGTCAACCGCGTCGGGCTCGTCTGCCCGCGCCCTCTTGCCCGCGCCCGGGTGCGGGAACGGACAACCTACATGTAGCACATCCGTTGTTTTTTGTCAACCAGGTCGATCACTCGCGGCGGTACCCGCGCAGGCCCTGGTAGACCGTGCGGACGCTGACCTTGACGACCCCCGCCACCGGCACGGCGATCAGCATCCCGACGATCCCCATGAGCTGGCTGCCGACCATGACGACGAAGAGGACCATGAGGGGGTGCATCTCGACGCTGCGCGCCAGCACGGCCGGCTGCACGAACATGTTGTCGACGAACTGGATCACGGCAAAGGCCACCACCACCTTCCAGATCACCTCGAAGCCGCCGCCGGCGGAGAGGGCCACCAGGGAGGCGGAGACGATCCCGATCGCCGGACCGAGGTAGGGGATGACGTTGGCCAGTCCGGCCAGCAGCCCGAGGGGCACGGCGTAGTCGACCCCGATCAGCAGCAGGGCGGCCATCGAGAGCCCGGCAACCACCCCGCTCTCGAGGACCTGGCCCCGGATGTACCCGCCGATCTGGCCGTTGATCTGGTGGAGCAGGTTGAGGCACAGCTCGAAGTAGGCGTTGGGCACCAGCCGGATCAGGTCGCGGGTGATCCGCCGGCCGTCGTTGAGGAAGAAGAAGGCGACGAAGGGGACCAAGGCCAGATAGGTGATCCCGGAGAATAGACCGCCCAGGACCTGGCTGGTCTTCCCCACCAGCCGCTCCTCGACCAGGGATCGGCCGTACCGGGCCACCACCGCGGCCAGGTCGAAGTCCTCGCCCAGGTACGGGGCCAACCGCGGCTGCAGCGCGCGCGCCTGCTCGCTCAGGCTGGAGATCAGGTTGGGACCGGCCCGGCCGAAGTCAAGGCCGCCGGCCGAGACGATCACCTCCTGCACCTGGATCCGCTCGCCGGCCTTGGCGGTCCAGAAAGGATCGTCCGACTCGCGGTCGCGCCGCGGAGAGACGTTCCCCCTCACCCGGATGCCGACCGGGGCGGTCCACTCGGCGCCGGCCAGATAGAGCACGTTCTCGGCCTCGGCCGTATCCCGGGGAGCGAAGCGGAGCCGCACCGTCTCCACCCGGCCCGGACCGAGCTTGAGCTGGCCGTTTTCCAGGTCGGGAAGGGAGAAGGGTTGGGAAAGGCCCTCGCGCTCCCACCAGGCCTGCACCGTCACCGGGGCCACCCCCTGGTTGGTGACGAGGAGCTGGCGCTCGACCACCTCCTGCTGCAGGATCCCGTCGACTAGGCCCTTGACCTCACCGACGATGACGCCGCCGGCCATGCCGACCACCAGGCCCAGGCCGCCGAAGAGGACCAGGAAGACCAGGAGGACGCTGGTCGACCGGCGCAGGCCGCGGCCCTCGAGCCGATCGACCAGCGGCGCCAGCACGTAGGCGAGGACGAAGGCGATGACGAACGGGGTCAGCACGACGCGGATCACGAAGAGGAGCCAGACCACCAGGGCCGCGGCAGCGACCCCGACGATCACCTTGACCAGGCGGGCCAGGCCTGAGGAGCCTGTCGGAGAACCCCATTCGGGCTGCGGTCGGCCCGGGTGTCCGTCGGCGGCGTGTGCCGGATCGCTCTCGATCCGGCCACGTCCCTGTGTCCCCTCACTCGCCGCATCTCCCCTCGATGCGGCTCCGTTCGGGCGCCTTGCCGACGGCCGCCCGGACTCGACCTCGCTTGCCAAAGCGGGTTCTCCGACAGGCTCCGAGGACGGCGCCTCAGCCACGGTCGGTCCCCGCCGCCGGTGCCTGCAGGGAGGCCACGGTGCGCTCGAGCGCGGCCCGGGCCGCGCCCGCCTGCGCCGCCTCGAGCCGGGCCTCCTTGAGCAGCCGGTTGGTCTGCCGCAGCCGGACCGAGATCATCTGGGAGAGACGGAGGACGATCTTCAGGCCGAGTCGGGGATCGCTCTCGATCAGCCCGAGCAGGTCGGAGCGGAAGAAGCCGACCACCTCGCAGGACTCGGTGGCCACCGCGCTGGCCGTGCGCGGGGTCTGATCGAGGAGGGCCTGTTCGCCGAAGAAATCCCCGGACGTCAGGGTGGCCAGGGTCTGGACCGATCCGTCCACCCCCCGCTGATGGATCGCCACCTCACCGCTGAGGATCACGTACATCCCGAACCCCTGGTCCCCCTCGCGGACCAGGACCTCGTCGGTCACCGCGTTCCGGTGGTGCAGGATCCCCTCGAGGCGGCGGAACTCGCGGCGGCTGAGGGCCTCGAAGATCGGCACCTGGGCCAGGGCCCGGTACAGGGCATCGGCGCCGCGATCCCGGCGGAAGAGG
>JBAZUN010000611.1:416-2909 GCA_041661365.1 Candidatus Latescibacterota bacterium | reverse complement strand
CCGTCCGGCCGCCGGCTCCAGAATCACCGAGAAGACGCTCGCCCAATACCCGGTGCCCGGGGTGTCGTTGGCGTGTCGACAGATCGAGCGCGGGTGTCCCTCGTGGTCGCGCAGCGCCGCCTGCAGGTCGGCGATCCGGAGCGGCCGGGCCGCCGCGGCCAGGAGCGCCGCCATCCGGTCCCGACGCGGGCGGGACTGGATCAGCTCGGGGAACCGGGCGTTGGCCGGCTCCAAGGCCGGGTGCAGGCCGTGGTTGGTGTGCACCAGGACGCCGGAGCCGTCGTCGCGCAGCAGGTGCACCTCCTCGGGCGTCACCTCCAGGTCGGCCGGACCCTGGGCCGTGGCCAGCAGGATGTTCGCCGGGATGGCCCGTTCGGCCCGCCGCACCGCGGCCATCGCCCCCTCCAGGCCGTCGCTCTCGTAGATCGACCGGACCGTGAAGTAGTGGGGCACCCCGAGGGGACGGCTGGGCGCCGGCAGGGTGTTCAGGCAGACCCCCAGTCCCCGGTCGTTGAGCCCGAGGTAGGCGATCAGACCGGCCTGGGTCACGTCGAGGATCGCCGGGCGGCCGGCCGGCCGCCGCTTCAGGACGATGGTGAACGGGTCCAGAGCAGGATCGTTGTCCCAGTTCTGGCCGACCACCGGGCGGCCGTCGGCCGTGATCGACCCGGCCAGGGAGAACCCGGTGCATCCGGCGTCCCCGTCCGGTCTGAGCTGATTGCGCACCTGGAGGAGCATCACCTCGTCGAGGGACAGGCCCGAACCCTCGGCCACGCCGCGTAGCTCCTCGAGCAGGTGAGGGGCGTACCCCTCGACCCGGGACACGCTGTCGCGGACCGCCCGCAGGGCCGCCTCGCGGGAGACCCGCACGGTCAGGTTCACCCGTTCCAGGGCGATCGCGGCAAAGCCGCGGATCTCCTCGCGCGCGGCCTCACCGAGCTGCCGGCCCAACACGCGCGGCGGGCCGCTCACCTCGATCTCCCGGTATCTGGTCGGCATCGGGTTCCTCCTGGGACTGGGATGGAGAGGTTCGGGTGCGCGGTACGGTCGGTCCATCTGGCCGTCGGCGCAAGGGGAGCGATTGTTCCCGGCCTTGGCCTGTGATACCTTCAAGGAGCCACCCCGCGGGAATCCGCCGATCGGGAGTCTGCCCATGATGAGCGACCCGTCCGGACCGGCCCGCCTGCACCTCTTCACCGACGGCTCCTGTCCGGTATGCCGGCGGTTCCGGGCTTGGGTCGAGGCCCGCGACGTCGAGGGCCTGATCGAGGTGCTGGACCTGGACGAGCCCGGTCTGGCCGAGCGCTTCCCGCGCCTGGACCTGGGTCTGGCCCGTCAGCAGCTCACGGTCCTCGCCCCGGGGGGCAAGGTCTATCGCGGGCTGGCCGCCCTGCGGCAGATCGGGCAGCGCCTGCCCGGGCTGCGACAGGTCGACTGGATCTACGAGCTTCCCGGAATCCGGGCCCTGGCCGCCGGTCTGTACCACGCCGTCAACCGGTACCGCAAGGGTCCCTGCTTGAGTTGTGGTGAGCGGTGGATGCCCTCGACCAAGTACAGCCAGCGCCGGAAGCGGGGCGGCCGCCGCTGAAGCCGTAAAGGGATCGCCCGCCATCACCGAGGAGAGGGGATGACCAACATCGAGATCAAAGCGCGGTGCGCCGACCTCGGCCGGGCCGAGGAGAACCTGAGCGCCCTGGGCGCCGGTCCGGCCGGGTCGTTCCGCCAGCGGGATACCTACTTCCGCGTGCCGACCGGACGGCTGAAGCTGCGCGAGCTGGGACCGGACGAAGGACACCTCATCTTCTACCAGCGCGAGGACGCGGCCGGGCCGAAGCGCAGCGAATACCGGATCGCCTTCACCAGCGATCCCGAGGCCCTGCGGAGCATGCTGGCCGAGGTGCTGGGGACCTGGGTAGAGGTGGAGAAGACCCGTCAGGTCTGGCTGTGGGAGAACGTCCGGATCCACCTGGACGAGGTGGCCGGGCTCGGGCAGTTCCTCGAGCTGGAGGCGGTCACCGACGCGGCCGGGATCGAGGAGAGCCGGCGCCGCATCGAGACCTTGATGCGCGCTCTGGAGATCCGGCCGGAGGAACTGGTGCCGGGCTCGTACGGAGACCTCGTCGCCCGCTGAGCCGGCCGACTACCGGCATCGGTTGCCCGGAGAGGAGGGCGCCGCTTATATTTGCCCCCATGGCACAGAGCGACCAGCAGATCAGCGGCGTCATCGTCCAGATCTTCGGGGACGAATACCAGATCTCGAGCCAGAGCGATGCCGCCGAGGTGCAGCGGATCGCCGCCTACGTCGACCGCAAGATGCGGTCCCTGGCCGACCAGCACGCCGGCCGGGTCCCCAAGGCCTCCCTCGCCGTGCTGGCGGCCATGGAGATCGCCAGCGAGCTGTTCGGCGCGGTGCAGGAGCAGAGCCGGCTTACCGAGAAGGCCCGCGAGAACCTCGACCGGCTCACCCGCCTGGTCGACGAGCGGGCCAATATG
>JBAZUN010000611.1:0-406 GCA_041661365.1 Candidatus Latescibacterota bacterium | reverse complement strand
GACCCTCGTCGAGCGGCGCGGCGTGACGGTCGGCGGGGCTCCGCGCGAGGAGCGGCTCGGCCAGCAGGTTCCCTCCGCGGCCGAGTGAGGTTCCCCGTGCGCCTCGGATTCGCCGTCCTGGCGGCCTGGTTGACCGCCTGCGCCTCCACCCCCCAGTACCTCCAGAGCGACTGCCCGGTCTACACCGAGCTCGGACCGGTCCGAGCCAACCCGGCCGGGGCCTTCGACCGGCACCTGGCGGTCGAGATCAGTGTCCGCGTCTGTCCGCCGGCCGAGGGCCTGGCCGAGATCCGGCGCAAGCACCTCGAGCTGAAACACGAGGTGCTGGCCCTGCTCAGCAGCCGCACCGAGGCCGAGCTGGCCGACCCGCTTCGCGTCGAGAAGCTACAGGCCGAGCTGCTCGAGC
>JBAZUN010000610.1:0-2940 GCA_041661365.1 Candidatus Latescibacterota bacterium | reverse complement strand
CGTGCCCTCGGCCGTAGCGGTCTGGGCCTACGCCAGCACGGACAAGGAGGGGAACTACGTCGTCGGCGAGCTTCCCGCCGGGGAATACCTGGTCGCGGCCTCGGCCCAGGTCGGCTGGGAGTACGTGCAGCGCTGGTATCGCGATGCCGCGACCGTCGAGGAGGCCGAGCCGATCCTGCTGGCCGAGCACCAGCGGGCCGAGGGGATCGACGTGGCCCTGCCGGTGCAGGTCGGGACGGCCAGCCTGTCCGGGGTGGTGCGGGACAGCAACGGCGTACCGCTGGCCTGGGCCAGCGTCGAGGTGACCCCGATCCCATCCTCCACCGATCCGGACCGGTCCAGTAGGTTCTACGCCTATGCGCAGACCGATAGCCTCGGGGCGTATCGGGTCGACCGGCTGCCGGCCGGTGATTACCAGGTCCACGCTTCGTACGGCACCGGGGACCGGTACGGCCACGGATGGTACCAGGGCGCCAGCACCCCGGAGGCCGCCACCCCCGTTTCCCTGAGCGACGAGGCCAACCGCACGGACGTCGATTTCTCCCTGGTCGTCCGGCCGCTCTACGGCGTGGTGGCCGGCTCGGTGACCGACGCCGCCACCGGCGCCCCCCTGGTGCGTGCCTACGTCGAGTTGGCCCCGGTGGGACGCGACGTGCTCCTGGCCGCCCCCTTCCGCTGGTCGGTCAACCACGCGATCACCGACGACGCCGGTCGGTACGAGATGACCTGGATACCGGAGGGGGAATACTCGCTGACGGTCTACGCCAACGGCGGCGGGACCGGTAGCACCGGCCAGGCCGACCTGGCCTCCTTCGCGGTGGTGGGCGGCGAGACCGTGTTCCGCGACCTGGCCTTGCCCCTGCGGTACGACGGCGACGGCGTGATCTCGGGCACGGTGACCATGGACTACAGTCGGACCGGTCCCCTGCTCGAAACCGCCGCCGTTCCCGCGGTCGATCAGGACATCGCGATCAGCCCGGACAGCCGGATCGCCTATCCGGGGAACCTCGAGGTGGCCGTGGTGCTGGCCTACCCGGTGTCGGCCGGGGCTGCCGCGGCCGAACTGCCCTATACCGCGGTGACCGCCGCGGACGGAACCTACTCCCTGCGCGGGCTGGCGCCGGGAGAGTACGCGGTGATGTGCTTTGCGCCGGGGAGCATCGGGATCTACTACGGCGGGACCTACGCCCCGGAGAAGTCCGAGCTGGTCCACGTCGACGGAACCGAACCGACGGCCGGGATTGACTTTGCGCTGGCGCCGGTCTACTACTGGCGCCTGGCCGCCGACGGGGCAGAGGGCGGGGTCGTTGCTCCCACGGCCGGCGACAAGGACGCGAGCGCGGCGGGGAACTCCTCCTCGGCGGTCTACGGCAAGGTCACCGACGAGAGCGGCAACGCCGTGGCCGGGGCCACGGTCTACCTGCTCGACGAGACCGAGCAGCCCACGGCCTACAGCCAAACCGGCCCGGACGGTTCCTTCGAGCTGAACAACGTGGTTCCGGGCGGGTACCGGGTCTACGCCAGTAAGCTGGGGGTGGGCGGAGCGTACAACGGGAACAACCAGAACTTCGCCGCGGCCGAACCGCTGGCGGTCAACGGGGGGTACCTCGAGGTGAACCTGGTCCTCTCCTCGGGCAGCTCCACCGCCGTCGAGGAGGAGGAGGGTGAGACACTGCCGCGGGCCTTCACCCTGAACCGCTGCTACCCGAACCCGTTCAACCCGAGCACCCTCATCGGCTTCAGCGTGGCCACCAGCGGACCGGCGACCCTGCGGGTCTACAACTCCCTCGGCCAGGAGGTGGCCGTGCTCTTCAACGACCGGGCCGAAGCAGGCCGGGCGTACGAGCTGAGCTTCCGGGCCGAGGCCCTGTCCGCCGGGACCTACCTCTACACCCTGGAGGCCGGCGGTCAGCGCCTCTCGCGGGCCATGTCCCTGGTCAAGTAACCCCGGGCGCGCCTTGGCGCGGCCTGTCCTCGAAGTTCGCTGCGCGCTCCCCGGTCCGTCCTCGCGATGGGCCGGGGAGCGTTTTTTGTCACGGTTAGATCCCGGCGTCGATCGGGGCAGCCGGCGGACCGTCACGCCGCAGGGATCGCAGCAGCTCGGCCAGCCGGCGGGGGGCGAACAGCTCCGGCGAGGCCTCGATCTCGGCCGCCGTCCACCAGCGATACTCGCGGAAGGAAAACATCTCGGTCTCGGACGGGTTGGTGTGCATGCTCGGCTCGAAGCGGGCCGTGGGCACCAGGTAGAACCGCTCGTGCTGGTGGACCAGCCTCCCTGCCCAGGTGAAGGCGTGGAACCGGGTCCACACCAGTGGCCCGATGGCCAGGTCGGTCCTGCCGGTCTCCTCGAACAGCTCGCGCCGCAGCCCCTCCTCGTCCCCCTCACCGGCTTCGAGCCCCCCACCCGGAGTGAACCAGACGCGGTGGCCGTCCCCCGGGTCCTCGGCGCAGATCAGCAGTACCTCGTCCGCCGGGGTCACCAACAGGGCCCGGGCCGCGGTCCGTCGCAGGATCGCCGTGGCCGTCGCGGTCTGGTAGCGTCGACCCTCAGGCTGCACCGGGGGGCCGGTCAGTTCGAGCACGGCCCGCACCGGGTGGTGGTCCGAGGGGAAGCCTCCCGCCTCGCGATAGATCACCGTCTCGCACGACCGCGCCTCGACCGCTCCCCGGAGCAGGATCCAGTCGATTCGCTCCTGCACGCCGTTCCGCGGCTCGCGGAAATCGGTCCAGGTTTCCTCAGGTCCCGAACGTCGATCAGCGGCGAGCCAGGCGTCGCGGAGCCCGGCAGTGACGCAGAGGCGCCAGACCTCGGTGGTCTCGGCCTGGGCGTTGAAGTCGCCGGTGAGGATCAGCGGCCCCTCTCCGGCCAGGGCCGGCAGGCGCTCGGTCAGCAGGCGGGCCGCGCCCAGGCGCGCCTCCTCGCTGCCGTGGTCGAGGTGG
>JBAZUN010000609.1:0-2942 GCA_041661365.1 Candidatus Latescibacterota bacterium | reverse complement strand
ATGCGGCGGAAGAGCCGGTCGACGTCGCAGGGGTTCTCGCCCAGGATCCGGCTTTTCAGCAGGAGGGCATAGGTGCGGCTGGCCCCGTCGCGGACCTCCCCGTACCCGCTCAGCCCCTGGTTGGTGTCGATCCGGATCAGGGTGGAGCGGAACGGCGCGCCGCGCACCTCGGCGACGCGCAGGTCGGTGATCTTGAGGGCCGAGGGTCGCGAAGCGGTGTTCAGGTGGATCTCGCTGTTCATCTCCGGGTCCTTTGGGATGCGGATCGGGACGGATCGTGCGGGTTCCGGCGCGGGCTCAATGATATCGTGCCGACCGGACCGGGTCAACGGCGGCCGGCCCGGACGCGACCGCTTTACACCGCCCGACCGGGCGTGTAGATTCCCGACGCCTGTCCCCACCCCAGGACGAGCAAGGCGCGGGATCCTGACGTCCCGCGCCTGGAGGTGCGACCCTGTGAAGATCCTCATCGTCGACGACGACCGCGCGGTCAGCGACTTCTTCGCCCACGTGGCCAGGGTACACGGCCACGAGGAGATCGACACGGTCTCCTCGGGCGAGGAGGCCCTGACTCAGGTCCTGCGCCGCGACTACGACCTGATCACCCTGGATATCCGCATGCCGGGTTTGAGCGGACTGGAGATCGTGGCCCTGCTGCGCACGACCTGCCCGCACGCGGTGATCGCCATCATCTCGGGGTTCATCCCCGACGAGGTGCCCGGAGAGGTGGCCGGCTGCGCCGACGTTCTCCTGGCCAAGCCGGTCGGCACCACCGTCTTCAGCCAGTTGCTCGACGGGGTCGAGGAGATCAGCCGGACGCTGACCCGGGTCCGCGGCCTGGGGACCCCGTTGCCGCGCGCCCGCTGACGCCGCTCCTCATCGGCGGGGATCCAGGGGATCTGGGGCATGCCCGAAGGTCGCGACATCCACCGGTCAGCCGAGGCCATCCTGGCAGCCGGTCCCCTGGCCCGGAGCACGGCCGAAGGGCTGGCGGCCGGTCCCCTCAACGGACTGCACGAGGGGGACACCAAGCCCGGCATGGTGCTCAGCGGCGAGGGTTCCCTGGTGGTGCGTGGTTCGCTGCTGGGGGCCGCCGGGACCCCGTGCGAGGTCGCGGTCGAGGGCGACCTGGTGGTCACCGGGAGCGTGCGCCACGCCCGCATCGCCTGCCGCCGGCTGCTGGTGGCCGGGGATCTGACCGACGCCGAGGTCGAGGCCGGGGAGGGAGCGATGGTGGCCGGGGATCTGGCCCACGGCCGGGTCACCGTCGGTTCCTTCCGGTCTCAGCAGCGGCGACTGGCGGCGGCCCGGCTGCGGCTTCAGCACTGCCGGCAGGAGCTGGCCTTGCTGACCGAGACCATCCCCCGGGCCGAACGGGCCCTGATCCGGGCCCGCCGCGCCTTGGGCGCGCCGCCGTTGCGGCTCTCGGTGCGCGCCTTGCTGTTGGACGACGGCGAGCGGGTCACCGTCGACCTGAGATCCTTCCACCGGTCCCGCGAGTCCGAACCGCCGGCCCAGTCCCGGGCCGCCTTCGACGAGTTCTTCGCCAAGGGGATCATCGGCATCCTGGCCAGGGTGAACCGCGCCGCGATCACGGTGGACCGCGAGCACGAGCGGGGATTCGTCGTCCTGCTGCGCGAGCTGCGGCACCTGGTCACCCAGGTCTTTGACCAGGAGCAGGCGACCGCGGGAAGCCGCTCGGCCCAGGAGGAGATCGACGCCCTGATCGCCCAGGTCCGCGGCCGGCACCCCTCGGTGCAGGTGGCCGGGACCCTGTCCCCCGAGACCCAGATCGAGATGCTCGAGCCGGTGGTCCTGCGCCTGGAGGACCAGGAGGTGCGCTTTACCGACGACTCGGCCACCCTCCGCATCGGCCGGGGCTCGCGGTCCGACCACCTGCGGCTGGCCGGAACCGACGTCGACGGCGGCAGTTCCAGCGAGGAGGTTCCCTCATCCGGGTTGCGTTGCGTCCGACTCGAGCTGAGCCACGGCCGGATCGTCCACGCGCCGGACCCGGAGCCCCCGGAGCCCGGATACCCGGCATGCGGATCGTGACCGGCGCCTTGCGCGGGCGTACCATCCCCTCGAGCCGGGTCCTGGCCAGCATCCGACTCACCTCCTCGCGGCTCAAGGAGGCGGTCTTCAGCATGCTCGGCGCCGAGCTGACCGGCCTGAGCTTCCTCGATCTGTGCGCCGGCTCCGGCCAGATCGGTCTGGAGGCGGCCAGCCGCGGCGCCCGGGTGGTCCTCAACGAGCCGGACCATCGCCGGCAGGCCCAGCTCCTGCGGTTGATCCAGGACTGGCGGGTCGAGGAGGTCGAGGTGCGGCGGGAGAAGGCGCAGACCCTCATCCCCCTGCTGCAGGACGAGGGCCGGATCTTCGAGGTGGTCTACCTCGATCCGCCGTACGAGGCCACCCGGCACGCGCGGCCCCTGTCCGTCGAGCTACTCGAACAGCTCGCCGCCGGCACCCTGATCGCGGACGACGGTCTGGCCCTGGTCCAGCACCAGGCCGAGCTGAAGCCGCCGGCCGAAACCGGCTGTCTGGCCCTGTTCGAGCGGCGGCCGTACGGCAACACCATCCTCTCGATCTATCGCCGCCAGACCTGACGAGGAGCCCCCATGCGCTTCCGCCCCTGCATCGACCTGCACCAGGGACGGGTGAAGCAGATCGTCGGCGCCACCCTGGAGGACCAGGACGGCCCGGTGACCCACTTCGCCGCCGACCGGCCCGCGTCCTGGTTCGCCGAGCGGTACCGGCGCGACGGCCTCGAGGGGGGGCACGTGATCCTGCTCGGACCGGGGAACGAGGCGGCAGCGACCGAGGCCCTGGCCGCGTACCCGGGCGGGCTGCAGGTCGGCGGCGGGATCACCCCGGAGAACGCGGGGGGCTGGCTGGCCCGGGGCGCCTCACGGGTGATCGCTACCTCGTACGTCTTTACC
>JBAZUN010000608.1:0-2945 GCA_041661365.1 Candidatus Latescibacterota bacterium | reverse complement strand
AAAGGCCGTGGCCGTCACGGTGAACTGGCTGGAGCCGGCCCCGGTCACGGTGATGCCGCTGACCACCAGGCTGGCGGTGCCGGTGTTGGTGACCGTGAGCGTTTGCTGCGCAGTGGTGCCGCTCTGGGTGCTGACGAAAGTCAGCGACCCTGTGCTGAGGCGTATCGTGGGGCTCAGGACCGGAACCGACTCGGCGCCAGACGGAGTCACCTTGCGGATGCGGCCGTTCCCCTCGTCGATGTACAACTCCCCGCGAGGGCCAACGGCCAGGCCGTACGCAGACAATCGGGCTTCTGTGGCGACGCCGCCATCTTCCGAGTAGCCCGCTTCGCCTGTCCCCGCGAACGTGCTGATCATGCCGTCGATCCCCACACGACGCACACGGTACCCGTTCCATTCGGCGATGTACAGGTTGCCGGCGCTGTCGACGGCGATGCCGATCGGCCCGTTGAGTTGCGCCTCGGTTGCCGGGCCACCATCGCCACCCGACCCGGCCTGCCCAGTACCAGCAACCGTGGTCAAAGCTCCGTCTGGTCCCAGGCGGAGAACGCGGTTGCCCCCGGTGTCGGATACATACAGATCACCCAGATCACCGCCCAAACGTAGCGCCAGGGCGTTCCCAGGTCCGAAATGCGGGCCAGCATTCACCACCAAGGCACTCAGCATCCCAGTTAGGTCAACCTTGGAGACGCGCCCAATGTCGCAGATGTAGACGTTCCCCGTCGCATCGACAGCCACGCCGGTAGGGCCGTCTAGCTGGGCCTGAGTCGCCGGACCGGGAGCCCCCGCACGGCCCGCGATCCCCGTGCCCGCAAACGTCGTGATCGTGCCGTCAGGGCTAACCCGACGCACGCGGTTGCCGACGTGGTCCGCGAAGTAGACGTTCCCCAGCTGGTCCACTGCGACGCCGTGCGGGGAACTCAGTTTGGCCTGGGTTGCCGGCCCGCCGTCACCCGCATAGCCGGCCACCCCGGTCCCGGCGATGGTCGTGATAATCCCATCGGGCGATACGCGGCGGACCACGTCCCTGGCGAACACGGATATATACAGAGCGCCCTGCGCGTCTAGGGCAATCCCGCGCGTCCCGCCGAGGGATGCCTGCGTAGCCGGCCCTCCGTCGTCGTAGGATTGGCCGTTCCCCGCAACCGTGGTGATCACTCCAGGCACCGGCAGCGGCGCCGCAGTGATCCTGCTCAGCACATCCTCGACAACAGCCCGGTACCGAGCGTCGTTGGTGACGGTCAGGCTGACGGTGCCCGTGAGGTTGGGGAGCTGGCAGGTGATGCTACTGTCGTTCCACGAGGAGACGGTGACCGTGGTGCGGTTGAGCTTGATGGTACCTGTGCCTTGGCGATCGCCGAATCCCGTGCCGTTGATGAGCAAGGTGTTGTTTGCGCCCCGGTATAGCGTGGTCACTGCAGGTAGATCGATGCGCCCCTTGATCACACCGCTGGTGTCGGTGTTGGCGTAGTAGACTCCGTCGCCTGAAGCGGCGACGACACCGATACGGTCCGGTACTCCGGTATCGAAGGCTGCCCAAGTCAATCCAAGGTCGTCGCTGACGTAGAGAATGCCGTCCGTACCGCCGCTGGGTGCGACGATGCGGGTAATGGACCCGATGGGGTGCACCACGGTTACCGGGCTCCACCACTGCAGGGACGGCGGAGTCCGATTCAACCAGGTTGTTCCGAAGTCAGTACTGACGAACAACGAGTCGTGGGGGACGACGACCACCAAATCAGGATTCAAGGGGTCCGACGCGAACTGGCGCCCCATCGCAAATCCCCCTTTCTCCCGGGTCAGTCGGTGTGTATGCACCCACTCGTATCCGCCGTCGGTGGAACGATATGAATCCACGCCATCCGTCAGCACGAGAATGGTGTCGGGATTGCCGTGCTTGACGGCGATGCCCATGATCAAGCCGCTGTACAAGTCAAATGGCAGGCGATCCCAGGTACGACCCGCGTCCTCGGAAACGAACACTTGGCCCCACGTCGCCGCGTCCGTGCTGTCGGCCGTGTTGGGAGTGGCTGCTGAACCCAGGTACAACGTCGAAGGTGCCACAGGCGAAATCGCTAGGGCAGTGACGTTAGCGGGGTCTGCGGACCGAGGTCTGGGGTAACCAGTCTGGTTCCAGGTGGTGCCGTTGGCGCGATGCTCCCAAAGGCCGCTGGAGTAGGGCATGGCATAGACATGCGATGGATCAGATGGATGCAGTTCGAGGCCATACCCCCCAACGACATCAAGTGTGGTCCAGGAAGCGCCTCCGTCATTGGTGGTGTAGGTTTGGAAGTAGTGCCCGGTGTAGGCGCGGAGGGAATTGGTGGGATCTAGCGCGAGTGTTCCCCCTCCCCCGTTCAGACCTGCGCACGCCGGGGGAACCCCAAGCAACTGCCACGTTCGCCCGGCGTCTTCGGTCAGGTGCATGGAAGCGCCGCTACCCACCAGGGACACGCCCGACAAGCCCCAGGCGAACGAAGACTTGGACACGGCAGGTCCCGCAGTGTCGGCGGCCTGAGTCCAGGTGCCCCCACGATTGGTGGAGTACCACATCCGACCGCTTGCAGCCACCCATACCGGCCCCGCGCCAGTCGGGTCAAACCACACGCCGTCGTCAAGGTAATTCCCGCCGACGACCTCCAGGGACCGGACCCAATTACCACCACTGTCGGTGCTTACGTATAACCCGTCGTCTGCCAAGACGAACAGACGACCCGCCTGGTGCGGATCACAGGCCACGGCGATAGAGTTCGCTGCAGGCCCAGGTAATCGTGTCCAGCTAGCGCCACCATCCGTGGACATCTGCAGTGAATTGACGTCTGGACCTATTTCGCACACGGTGACGTAGATCCGGGACGAATCACCAGCATCCACCGAAATGGTTCCAGCGCCGATGTTCTGGTCCGACTGGAAGGCGATACCGCACGTCATGAAGGTCTGGCCGT
>JBAZUN010000607.1:0-2947 GCA_041661365.1 Candidatus Latescibacterota bacterium | reverse complement strand
GGGCGCCCGCGGGCAGTGCGTCCTGCACCCGGCCGATGGCCTCCTTCACCCGGTTGACCACCTCCTGGGAGTTCTCGCCGCGGAGCATGATCACCATGCCGGCCACGACCTCGCCCTTGCCGTCGCGGGTGACGGCGCCCTGCCGGGGCTCGGCACCGATGACCACCTCAGCCACGTCCCGCAGGCGGATGGGCACCCCGTCGATGGCCTTGACCACCACCCCCTCCAGGTCGGGGATGTCGCGCAACAGACCCACGCCCCGCAGGTAGCTCTGCTCCCAGCCGCGGACCAGCACGCCACCGCCGGCGTTGGCGTTGTTTCGCTCGACCGCGGCCGCCACCTCGTCCAGGGTCAGGCCGTACTGCAGCAGCTTCTGCGGATGGAGGAGCACCTGGTACTGCTTGACGAAGCCGCCGAAGCTGTTGACCTCATTGACCCCGGCGATCGGCCGGAACAGCGGCGCCACGATCCAGTCCTGCAGGGTCCGCAGCTCCATCGCCGACAGGCCCTCGCCCTCCAGGGTGTACTGGAAGATCTCGCCCAGACCCGTGCTGATCGGTCCGAGCTCGGGCTCCACCCCGGACGGCAGGCCTTCGCGCACCTCGGCCAGTCGCTCGAAGACCACCTGTCGGGTCCAGTAGGTGTCGCAGCCGTCCTCGAAGACCACGATCACCTGGGACAGCTCTCCCCGGGAGAGCGAGCGCACCTGGGTCACCCGCGGCAAGCCCCCCATGGCCTGCTCGATCGGGTAGCTGACCTGGCGCTCGACGTCCAGCGCCGCCAGGCCGGGCGCCTTGGTCAGTACCATCACCTGGGTGTTGGTCACATCGGGGAAGGCGTCGATCGGCAGCCGCGTCCAGGCCAGGACCCCCAAGGCCGACAACACCCCGGTCAGGGCCAGCACCAGCAGTCGGTTGCGCAGTAGCCATACCGTCAGTCGTTCCATGGATGGCCTCTCAGTCCGCGCATCCGGCGCCCATCTTCGAGCGCAGGACGTCTGACTTGAGCAGGAAGGCACCGGTGGTGACGACCTGCTGGCCGGCGGTCAGGCCGGACTCGATCTCCACCAGATCGCCGATGGCGCGGCCCGGCTGCACCGGTCGGCGGATGAAGTAGTCACCGTCGTGATGGACGAAGACAAAGGCGCGCCCCTCGTCGGACAGCACCGCCACGGCGGGTAGGACCAGCGCCAGCCGCTCGCCCTGCGGGTACAGGCGTACCCGCGCGAACATGCCAGGCCTCAGCCGACCCCCAGGATTGTCCAGGCTAACCCGCACCCGCACCGTGCTGGACCCGACCTCCATGGCCGCGCCGACAACGTCCACGGTGCCGCTGAACAGTTCGTCAGGGTACGCCTCCACCGTCACGGTGGCGGCCAGGGGCCCGGACCGCCAGGCGGCGCTCACCTCGGCCAGTTGCGCCTCGTACAGGTCGGCCCAAACCCACAGCCGCGAGGGGTCACCCAGGACCACGACATCCTTGCCCGGCTCGACCAGCTCACCGACCGACGCCTGCACGCCGATCACCGTCCCGGCCACCGGTGCCCGCGCCGTGAAGTGCCCGGTGCCGTCCCCCAACCCGTCGGCGCCCAGGGCTTCCAGCTCGGCGGTGGTCACTCCCAGTCGCAGCAGCTTCTGTCGCGCCGTCCCCTGTCGGACGGCCACCGTCGCTGCCGCCTGCTGCGCCTCCAGGTATTCCCGCTCACTGGTCACCCGTTCGGCCCACAACCCCTGTTGACGCTGGTAGTTGGCCTCGACCAGCCGCAGCAGCGCCTGCGCCTCCAGCCATTCTCCTTGGGCCGTGGCCAGTTCGGCGCTCTTGATCTGGACGAGCGGCTGGCCAGCGACGACCCGTTGCCCCAGGTCCACCTGGATCCGCCAGATCAGCCCTGCCACCGCCGGACTGACGTGGGCCATGCTGCGCTCGTTGAAGGCGATCCGCCCCACCAGCTCGAAGGGCACGGCCAGCCGCCGCGGGCTGAGGGACTGGGTCTGCACCAGGCCGGCAGCCAACTGACCCGGCGCCACCTTCACCATGCCCACCTCGTACCGGCATTCGCTGCACTGGTGGGTCGCCGTGCCGTGCTCGCAACGCAGCGCCACCAGCTCGGCTACCGGCCGGTCCAGATCCGACACCTCGGTCGCCGCCTCCTCGGGATCGGCAGCATCGGGTGATCCTGGGGCGGGCCGATCGCTGCCCTCGGGCGGTCCTTCCGTCGTTGCCGCCGCCTGCGTAACGACCCTGGCCGCCACGGGTCCCGTGCCCTCGTGGCCCGGGTCACCGGCGCATCCCCACAGGCTCGCCAAGAAAGCGCCGCCGATCATCAGCATGAGGTGCACAGGATGCTCATTCATGGCCATACCCTCCGGTCAGGATGTCCAGTTCCGTCCATAGCGCTTGGTATTCGGCCAGCAGTGCGAGGTACGCATCACGCGTGCGCACCGCCTGGCGTCGCGCGTCCAGCAGGTCCAGCAGGCTGGTTTCTCCCGCCAGGTAGCTGCGTTCCACCGCGGCCAGCACGGCCTGGCTGTTGGGGAGGACCCGCGTGGTGTACTGGGTGGCCGCCGCTTGCACGCCACGGGCTCGGCCGTGCAGGCGGATGGCCTCTTCGCTCAACTGCCGCTCCAGCAGCTCCACCTCGCGGGCGGCGCGCTGTTGCTCGGCCCTGGCCAGGGCCACGCCGCCTCTGTTCCAGTTCCACAGCGGCAGGGTCAGACTCACCGTGGCTTCGTGGGTCGACACCCCAGCGTCGCGCTCGTACGAGCCGCCGACCAGCACCCCCGGGAGGGCTGCCTGCCGCGCCACGCCGACCACTGCCGCAGCCTGCTGCACGCGGTTGCGGGCAGCTTCGAGGAGGGGATGGTGCTCTGCCAGGCGCTCTCGGACGTCAGCGGCAGACGGCAAGTTCGGCAGGACCTGCAGGTCCAGATCGACCCGGAGGTCGGGC
>JBAZUN010000606.1:0-2960 GCA_041661365.1 Candidatus Latescibacterota bacterium | reverse complement strand
GACGTCACCGTCCTTGCGGACCTGCCCCGGCTGGAGAGCCTGAACCTTTCCTTCAACGCGGTGCAGGATCTCTCGCCACTGCTCGGTCTGGACTCCCTCAAGGCGCTCGAACTGACGGGGAATCCCCTCGATGATCGCTCATTGACCGAGTACCTCCCTGCACTCAAGGCAGAGGGGGTGCAGGTGACCTTCGCGACCGCACCGGACACCTCCGAACCTGAACCTCCGCCGGCCTTCCCCCTCTTCCGCCTGGCCTTCCTGGCCGCCTCCTCGAGCAACTTCCACCTGAACATCTTTATCGCCCGGACCGACGGCGGGCCGCTGCTCAACCTGCTGCCCGAGAAGACGGATTTCGGCATTCCCACCTGGTCGCCCGACGGCTCCCAGCTCGCTTTTGTCTCCAACCGCGACGACGCCCTGCGGGCCACCTATGCCATCTACGCGATCAACGCCGACGCGACTGGGCTGCGTCGTTTGACCCAGGAAGGGGAACCCAGTGGTCGGGGGCTCTACTGGTCGCCGGACGGAGCCCACATCGCCTTCACGGTGAGTGGCGGCTCCAGCTTTGACCCGAATGGTGCGAGGTCTTCTCTCTACGTCATGGACGCCGGTGGCGGCAATGTCCGCCGCCTGACCCACCCCCAGGCCCAGGATGGCGACGTCTGCTGGTCCCCGGACGGTTCCCGGATCGCCTTCGTCCGTAGTGTGGTCAGATGGCGTGAGCAGCAGTCCGGCGGGTACTCCATCGACTCGAGCTATTCTGACATCTACACCGTGGACCTCAGTGGCAGCGACTCCCTCCGCCTGACCAACGCGCATGGGTATTATTGGCGCCCAACCTACTCGCCGGACGGCACCAGGATCGCCTTTGTCTCCGACCAACAGGGCCAGGAGGATATCTTGGTGATGAACGCCGACGGCACCGGGCTGATGAACCTGACCCAGGACCCAGCCGAGGACTGGGCCCCGGCCTGGTCGGTGGACGGGGCCGAGATCCTCTTCTGCTCCAGCCGCGCCAGCACCGGCGGGGACTTCTTCGCCATCAGCGCCGACGGGGGCCCGGTGCGCCAACTCAGCGAGGGGGTCCTCCTCGATCTGGGCGAAGGCACCCCTTCCTGGTCCCCCGACCGCAGCCTGGCGGCCTTCGTCTCCAGGACCGAGACCCTACCGAGCCTCTATGTGTGGGACCGGGTGAGCAACCAGGTACTCAACCTTTCCGGTGACCTCGAGGTCCAGTGGCCCGACAGCCGGGTGGTCTGGGCGCCGCGGTGACTAGCTGCAGTGCACACGAGTCCGGGCGAAGCCAGCGCTCCAGTAGTCGCCTTCGCCGAGTGACGTCATGGTCCCATTGTGCTCGGCCATAGCATCGAGAGGGGGAGACCGATGAAGGGGCTTCTGCTCGGGATCGGGTTGCTCGTGGTGCTCCACTACGGCATCGGCTGCGGGGAGAACGACCACGGGCCGACCACCCCGCCGGCGGACACCCCGTCGGTCGAGGCCGAGGTCCGCGCCGCCTTCGTTGACACGGCCCTGGCCGAGGCGGTCCTGGCGGCCCTGTCCCAGACCTCGCTGTCGCTGGACTCCCTGACCACCCTGTCGGCCCGGGGCAGGGGGATCGCCGCGCTGACCGGGATCGAGCTGCTCGCCTCCCTCCGCTCCCTCGACCTGGCCGGCAACCAGATCCGCGATCTATCCCCGCTGGCCAACCTCGACAGCCTTGTCTTCCTCGATCTGGCCAATAATCGGATCGAGGACCTTGCCACGCTCGCGGGTCTCGATCGGCTGGAAATCCTGATCCTCGACCTCAATCCGGTCAGGGACCTTGCCCCCCTGCTGGGACTGCCCGGGTTGACCAGCCTCGAACTGCTGGGCTGTCCGCTGGAGAACGCCGACGCACAGCTCATCCAGCTCATCGCCCGCGGGGTGAGCGTCACCCGGACGGACGGTGGCGGGGGATCGACCCTCTCGCACGGCTCCCTGGTCTTCGCCTCGGATCGCGGTGGCGACTTCGACCTCTACGCCGTGGATCTCGACGGCGCCAACCTGGTGAACCTGACCCGCCATCCGGCCGGCGACTACCTGCCGCGCTGGTCACCCGACGCCAGTCGAATCGCCTTCGTCTCGGACCGGGAGGGAGATACCGACATCTTCCTGATGGACGCGGCGGGGACCGGTCTGACCAACCTGACGCGGCACCAAGGCAGAGACCTTGGGCCGACCTGGTCGCCGGACGGTACCCGGCTGGCCTTCGCCTCGGACCGGGAAGGGGACTACGATATCTACCTCGTCGAGGCCATCGGCGGGGAGCCGGTCAACCTGACGCGGAGCCCGGCCATGGATTTCTCCCCTGGCTGGTCGCCGGACGGCACGCGGATCGCCTACGCTTCCGCCGATCAGGGCAGCGCCCACGAGATCTGGGTGGTCGAGATCTCCGGCGGGAACCCGGTCCGTCTGACCGACAACCCGGCCTCTGACCTGAACCCGGTCTGGTCGCCGGATGGATCGCGGATCGCCTTCATGTCGGATCGGGACCAGGCCAGCGGCAGCTACGACCTCTGGCTGATGTCCAGCGACGGCACGGGCCAGGTCAACCTGACCCGCCGCGCCGGCGACCTGGTCGTGTCGAACAACACGGATCCCACCTGGTCGCCGGACGGCGCCTTCCTCGCCTTTGCCAGCTCCCGGCAGGGGAACCTGGACATCTGCCTGGTGTCTGCCGGCGGGGGCGAGGTAACCGTCCTGACCACTAGCCCTGCCACCGATTATCAACCCTCGTGGTCGCCTCGCTCCGTGCTCGAGTACGTCACCGAGATACCTCCCGAGCCGGAGGTGCCGACGCCGCCGGACTCCAGCGCGCTCCCGGTCGTCTTCGCCGACCCCAGGCTGGAGGTGGTGGTGCGCTCGGCCCTGCCTGCCGCTGGAGGGACCCTCACCCGCGGCGACGTTCAGGCGGTGGAGAG
>JBAZUN010000605.1:0-2977 GCA_041661365.1 Candidatus Latescibacterota bacterium | reverse complement strand
GTACGGGTCCCGGCCGCGGTGCCGGGACCCGTACCGCCCGTGGGCTGGGCAGGCCTGCACCCCTGCCTTAGCAGCCCGTTGAATAAGCCCATTCGGGCTGCGGCCGGTGCTGACGGGCCCTGGCGTCGTGTGCCGGATCGCTCTCGATCCGGCCACGTCCCTGTGCCGCTCGCGCTACGCATCTTCCCTCGATGCGCTGTTGCTCGCGCGCCTAGCCAGGCCCCGCCATCCCTCGGCCTCGCCAGGAAAGCGGCTTTTTCAACGGGCGGTCTTCCGCCTCGACCTGACCGTCTGCCCTGCCTGCGGTGGCCCCATGCGGCTCATCGCCGCCCTCACCGACCCACACGCCCGCCGCACCTACCTCGACGGCGTCGGCCTCGACTCCCGGCCGCCACCCATCGCCCCGGCCCGCCGCCACCCCCAGTCCGACTTCGACTTCGCCGCTTGAGGCCCGGACAAACCCGGCCCACGGGCCAGGCCGTGCCTCGTCTGGCCGTCAGACCCAGACCCCGCGCCCCGACGGTCCGCCTGCCTCCCGCCCACTACCCTCCACCCCTGCCAAGCACCGCCCTGGGGGCCTGCAGCCACCCCACCATGCCCCGCTGCAGACCTCCGACTCGCCCCGCGCTGCTTGACCGACCACTCGGAAAGGGCCTTTGTTCATCCTATCATTAGGGGCAGCCTGGAGCGGAGCAGCCTCGGCCTACCGCGCAGGCTCGGCCAGGTCGAACGGGGAAGGAACGGCCAGGGAATCGAGCAGGACATAGGGGGGCGGGAAAAGCAGCGCGGCCTTGGTCGGCGCCAGGGCGCAGACCTGCCCGGCCGAACGGAGCCGGAGGACGGTGCTGCCGTCGGGGCGAAGGCCGCCGGTCTCCAGGGTGTCGGCGCGGCTGTCGGCCCACCTCAGGTGCAAGGAGCGGCCGTCCGGCGTGAAGGTTGCGGCGGGGAGCAAGGCCTCGTAGCGCAGCCGCGCCAGGAAGGCGGCCCAGGCCGGGCCTCCCGGGCAGGGATGCTCACCGTCGGGGAGCCGGGCCTGCCAGGAAGCCGGACGCTCGTCCATCGCCGCGCCCGGTGGCAGGGCCATTGGCGGATTGGCCACCCGCCGCACCCGGGCGATCGGATAGGAGGCGGGACCGGTGACGCTCACCTCGGTCAGCATCGCGGCCGAAGCCGGAGCCGGCAGGACCCGGGGATCGACGAGGGGCCGGCTCAGCGGGACCACGACCAGCCGCGGGTTGGCGTGGAGTTGGTAGACCGTGTCCTGTCCCGCGAGTTGAACGTAGGTCTCGCCGGAGCGCGGACCGGGAGCACCGCGACCGACCCGAACCGAGGCGAGGACCTGGCCGTGGGCATCCCGGGCCGTGACCTGTAGCGCCTGCCGTGGGTCCAGACCGTACCGGGCCAGGTCGCCCGGCTCGGTGCTCACCGGCGTGCACCCGCCCCCGAGGGCGGCGACCACCGCCTCGAGCCGCTCGGCCTCGGCCACGGCGTTGAGATGGGCCGGGTACCTCCAGATCCCCTGGTCTCGCACGTAGAGCCCCTGCTTCCCCTCGCCGGCCAGCTCGAGCTGGCTGACCCGGTCGGCCGCCAGGGCGACCAGAGGCCGCAGGATTCCCTGCCGCTGACGGACGGCCAGGTCGTGCCGCTGGAGCTGCCGCTCGACCACGGTCAGCAGACCGGCGAGCAGGAGGAGGACGACCAGCAGGCGGTTCACCGCGACCTGTTTCCCGCCATCGCGGTCCTCGGGCCGCGGCGCCAGGTGCGCCACCGACCCAGGCCGACCAGCAGGAAGGCCAGCGGCCCGGCCCAGACGCAGATCGTCCGCCAGGCGAGCTTCTCTGCCGAAGAGCGGAAGGAGAATCCCCGCGCGGTCCGGTGCCGGCCTTGCAGTTCGGCCAGCTCTGGACCCAGGGTCAGCGAAGCCACGGCGTTGAGCAGCAGTTGGTCGTGGGCGAACCCGGCCGTCTGCAGGTACTCGTCGCGGAACATCTCCGAGCAACCGATCAGCAGTAGCGTCCCCTCTGGAGTCGGGCCCTGGCCGGGGGGGGCGTCGGCGCCGGGGGACGGAGCCAGGTCGGGTGGGACCGGGGTCCGGGGGAAGGGGCCCTGCAGCAGCAGCACCAGCGGCTGCGGACCGGGGAGGAAGCGGTCGGGCCGGAAGGCGCTGCTCGGTAGCCAGCCGCCTTGCCAGGGATAGGCCCAGGCCTGGGACGAGGTGGAAACCAGCACCTGGGAGTGCAGCCCCGCGCTGGCCAGCCGGGCCGGGTCGACGAGGAACCGGTTCCCCCAGACGAAGAGCAGGTCTCCCAGGTTGCGGGTGATCGGCGCGTCGGCCGCGTACCCCTCGGGGACCGCGCGGATGAGGAAGGGGAGAGCGACCTGCTGCGGGTCGTATTCGCGGACCGCGCCCCGGTTGACCTGGGTCTCCAGGTCGAGGTGCGAGCGGGTCCGGTCCATCAGCACCTCGCGCGCCTGCTCGACCCCGAAGAGCCGCAGGTACGGGTCCAGGTCCTGAAACTGAGGCTGGGGCCAATACACGGTCTCGAACCCGGCACCCCGATACTGCCGTTGCTGGATGTTGTAGTGCTGCAGGGCCACGATCCCCTTGCCGCCCGAGGCCAGGTACCGACTGAGGAGGTGGGTCATGCGGCTGGCGTCCCGCCGGGGCTGCAGCCAGAGCAGAACGTCCGGGCGGTCGGCGAGGACCGGTTCCCTCGGGTTCACCGGCTCGACCTGGTACCCGTAGTCCCGCAGGACCGCGGCGACCCGGCTGAAGACGTCGGCGCCGATCGGGGCCACCAGCCCCTGACGCTGGTAGTCCTCCATGGCCTCGGCCGGGGAGAGCCGCGGCGGGTCGGCGGCCAGCGCCACCCGCGGGGTCCGGCCCTGCTCCAGGCGGCGCAGCGCGGCTGCCAGCAGGAAGTCGAGATGGGCAGAGGTCTCGCCGTCCAGGCGCGGGATCGCGGTGTGGGCGTCG
>JBAZUN010000604.1:0-2985 GCA_041661365.1 Candidatus Latescibacterota bacterium | reverse complement strand
CGGAGGCTACCGAGGCGCTTGACCAGGATTCATCAGGCTCACCCCCAGCAGGGCGACGACCACCTCCTGGGACAACGCGGTCAGCGTCAACCGGCTCAATTCGATGCCAGGACGGAGGCGCCACGACAGGACCATGGCCCGGCAATTCCGGCCCAGCCAGACCATGGGCGGCCTGACCACGGGCAGGGCGAAGCGGTCCAGCTCCTCGTCGTAGTCGTACCCGCCCCAGGGGCAGAGGATCCAGTAGTTCCGCGGCGGCACCAGCTCCAGGCGCTCCGCCTCGCCGTCGCCGTAGTCGAAGCGGACCTCGGCGTTGGCGATCCCGGTCTGCATCGGGAAGGTCGACCCGGCGATCAGCAGCCAGACCGCCTCGGCGCTCCGGCCGACCGGCACGGTCACCGACCCGGGCCAGTTGTCCCATCGCGAGACCAAGGCGGTGTTACGGGTTGTGGGCAGGCCGGCGAACGGTACCTGCTGCGGGGTCCACACCCGTCCATCGGCCCGGGTGAGCCGCGGCAGGCAGGACAGGTCGATCTCCGGCGGCGACTCGCCCCAATGGGGGAAGGTCCAGGCCGAGTACCCGTCGGTCCCCACCCTGACCGAGCAGGTCCGGGGTCGCGGCGAGAGGTACTGCTGCCGGAAGATCGCCTGGATCTCCCCGTTGCGCACCGCGGCCAGATCGAGGCACTCCCAGGCCGCGGCCCTCGGCGCCTGGCGCGGGGTTCGAGCCGCCTGGGCCGTCTCTGTCTGGGGATCGTCGATCTCGACCTTGAACACCTGGCGTTGCGGCAACTCCCCCACCGTGACCTCGGCGAGGACGAGGTGGTGTCCCGCTCGGGAGGCTAGGTGGCCGGTCAGGGTTCGGCCGTCGCTACGGGCATCGAGCAGCACCCCGTGGAGGTCCTGCCAGGATTCCAGCCGGCCGCGCGGCACCGCCAGTTGCACGATCTGGCCCACGGCTCCCCTGCACGAGCTCGGGGTAGCCTGGGTCACGCGACCGACCAGGCCGATCTCCAGGTTTGCCGTAGCCAGCGGTCCGGCGGAGCGGAGGACCAGTACGGCATGTCCCGGTCCGGGCTCCACGCTCCAGGGAATCGGCTGCCCGTCGAGGAGGACCCGGGTGATGCCCTCGGCCCGCACCGGTAGCCGCAGCTCGACCGAGGCTTCCCGGGTCAGCCGTAGGCGGTACTGGTCGGTGTCTTCATTCCGGGTGAAGACCAGCTCGAAATCCGGCGTGCGGATCGAGGCGCGGGGCCAGGTCGACGGGAAGCAGGGCCGCACCGTCACCCGGTCGTTGGGGTAGTCGGGGCAGTACCCGAACACCCCCTCGACTACCGCGCGCGCAAAGGTGTTGGTGCAGTCCGAGAAGTCGGTCCCCGCGCCGACGTGGCTGAAGCCACCGGGCACGGCCCCGGCGTATCCGCTGTCGAGCAGGCCACCTAGCAACAGCTCCCATCCTTCATCGGCCAGGCCGCTTTGGCAATAGGCCAGGGCGAGGTGCCAGAGATCGCCGCAGAAGACGTCCCTGACCGACCACTTCCACGGGACCCAGCTCGACAGTTGGCACAGCTTTCCGCCATAGGGGAGCACGGTTCGTTCAAGTCCCCACTCGGTGTAGTAGAGCGCCTGCAGCGCCTCCTCCGGGGTGGCGAGACCAGCGTCGATGGCGAGGAACTGGCTGTAGGTCCAGGCATCGGGGTGGACCCGGCCCAGCCCGCCCTGCTCGACGTACGCGCCGTAGTGCCCCCGTTCCGGCAGCCACAAGGTGGTCCTCACCGCGCGGCGGATCTTCACGGCCTGCTCGCGGTGACGGGCCGCGCTGTCCTCGTCTCCAACCCGACGCGCCAGATCGGCCGCGGCCAGGTGGCCGGCGTAGGTATAGGCCGACTGCTCGACGCTCCCGCCGCCGCTGTACCACACCGAGTCGGTGGGCAGGGTATTGATGTAGCTCTCGTACAGACCGTCACCATCCGGGTCGAAGCATTCCCTCGACCACTCCAACTGCAGCTCGAGGCCCGGACCTAAGGCGGCCTCCAGCTCCGGGTCGGCGGTAGCGCGCCAATCCCTGATGGTCTGGTCGAAGAACTGGGTCTGGGTGTCGTACAAGCGGGGACTGTCGGCCAGGCGGCCCCGGCCGAAGAGTCGTGAGTCCGGCCCCTCGTGGCAGAGCCGACACTCGGGATCCGACGACGGCAGGGTGCGGACCAGGTCGTCGCGGACTTGACCAGCGAGGTAGTGGAGGGCGTTCCCCCTGACCCGGTCGTGCCAGCCCAGGGCGGTGGAGCCGCAGATGACCCGCCAGCCGACGAAGTGGATGTGGAAGGCCATGCAGCCGTGGCGGAAGAGGGTCGGGTGTGGGTCGCAGGCCGCGTCGATCGCGTGACAGACCGCGGCCATGGCCGCGTCCAGGCGCGGCTCAGGCGTGCTCACCTCGACCCGCTCGCACGAGGCGAGGTAGGCCTGGCCCTCGGCGAAGAGCCGGCGCGGCTGCACCTCGGTGGCTCCGGTCTCGGCGGTTACCCGCACGGCCCAGCAGACCTCGTCGCCCGGGTTCAGGTCGATGATCCCGGCAGCCACGGGCAGGTCGGCCGCGGACGACGCGATCAGGGCGGCAGGGGAGCCCCAGGCCGAACCATCGGCAGCGATCACCCGGCCGCCCGGATCGGCATTCCCCACGGCCGCCAGGTCTACCCCCTCGCCGTCGGCCAGCGCGAAGGTCGGGCCTCGCACCACCAGGTGGTTGCCGCGGGCATCGGCGGGAATGAAGCTCAGCCTCAGCTCCGGCTTCCGCGGGTCTCCGGTGCGGCAGATGGCCGGGTTTCCGCGCATGATCGGGTCCCACCGCTCGCGCGGGCCGGCCTCGGGTCGGGCCCCGCCGAAGGTCCAGACGAGTTGGTCGCCCGGCTCCAGCCCCTCGACCTTGAGCTGCACGGCGCAGCCCGCCGCGTCGGCCAGAGGGACGACCTCCAGGCTCACGCTGACCCC
>JBAZUN010000603.1:0-2994 GCA_041661365.1 Candidatus Latescibacterota bacterium | reverse complement strand
CCGCCCACGGCCGATGCCGGACCAGATCAGATGGTCCACGTAGGCGACATGGTGAGCCTGGACGGGAGCGGCAGCAGTGATCCGGATACAGGGGATGTGCTGAGCTACGCCTGGACTGTCTCGGCGGGGGTGATCCTTAGCAGCACCACGGTGCCGCGGCCGGCCTTCACGCCGGGCGAAGCGAAGTCCTATCGGTTCATCCTGGTGGTCAGCGACGGCCACCAGAACAGCTCGCCCGACACGGTGACGGTCACCGTGGCCAACCGTCCACCAACGGCCAACGCTGGGCCCGATCAGGCCGTACACCTGGGGGACACCGTGACCTTGGACGGCCGTGGGAGCAGCGATCCGGACGGAGATGCGCTCACCTACCGGTGGACTGCGCCAGGCGGGATCACGCTCAGGGACAGTACCGACGCGCGTCCGCGGTTCACTGCGGTGACGCCAGGAGAACACTCGTTTACGCTGGTCGTGAGGGACGGGGTGGTCGACAGTGCGCCAGACGAGGTGATCGTAGCAGCGGCGGAGCCGGCGCCGCCTCGGGACACCCTCACCGTGGACCTGCCAGGCGGGACTACCATGGAGTTCGTGTGGATTGAGCCGGGGACGTTCACAATGGGCGATGTAGACCTGGGAGACACGAACACACCTCACCAGGTGACGATCCGCGAGGGCTTCTGGCTGGGGCGGTACGAGATCACCCAGGGGCAATGGCAATCGGTGATGGGCACAGCGCCGTGGTCAGGACAGAGCTACGTGCGGGAAGGCGCAAGCTACCCGGCGGTGTATGTGTCGTGGGCGGGTTTTCAGGCCTTTGTGCATGGCCTCAACAAGGCAACTGAGGATTCGCTGTACCGGTTGCCGACAGAAGCGGAGTGGGAATACGCATGTCGGGCGGGTACTACCACCCGGTGGTCGTACGGGGACGACGAGGGTCAACAGGGGCAGTACGCTTGGTACCTGGCCAATGCCTGGAACGCAGGGGAGCGATATGCCCATGCGGTGGGGACTAAGCTTTCGAACCCATGGGGCCTCTATGACATGCACGGGAATGTATTTGAGTGGGTACAAGACTGGTATGCGGCCTACAACAATGAGGCGCAGACCGATCCTCGCGGTCCTGCCACGGGCCAACTCCACGTCTACCGTGGCGGCAGTTTCCGCAGTGACGCCTCGGACACACGGTCTGCGCGTCGCACCGACAACTACTCCGTTGATGCCAACTGCTACTTCGGGGCTCGTCTCCTACGGATGATCGAGCCTGTGCCTGTTAACAGGCCTCCTGTGGCTGACGCAGGTCCTGACCAGACAGTGAACGCAGGGGCGACGGTTATCCTGGACGGTAGCGGCAGCAGCGACCCTGATGCAGATCCCCTGACCTACCGCTGGAGCGCCCCGGGCGAGGTGACGCTCAGCACTGCGGCTGCGGTGCGGCCTACGTTTACGGCCCGGGCCGGCGGCCTGTATGCCTTCGTCCTGGTCGTCAACGACGGCCACCAGGACAGCTCCCCCGACACGGTGGTGGTCACCGTGGCTAACCGGCCGCCAACGGCCAACGCGGGTACGGACCAGACGGTGAGCTTCGGAGCGACGGTGCAGTTGGATGGCAGTGGTAGCAGCGATCCGGATGCGGGGGATGTGCTGAGCTACGTCTGGACGGCGCCGGTGGGGGTGAGCTTGAGCAGCGCCACGGTGTCGCGGCCGACATTTGCCGCCGGGGGGGTGGGCAGCTACCGGTTCGGGTTGGTGGTGAGCGACGGGCAGGCGAGCAGCGTTGCGGACTCAGTGGTGGTGACGGTCCAGGGGCTAGAGCGCGTACCGCCGGACCTGACGGTGGATCTGCTGCCGGGTGGTGCGACGATGGACTTCATCTGGATCGCGCCCGGCACCTTCTTGATGGGGTCGCCCGACAGTGATCCATTGGCCTACGACGAGGAGAAGCCGCAGCACCAGGTGACGGTCAGCCAGGGTTTCTACCTCGGGCAATACGAGGTTACGCAGGGGCAGTGGCAGGCAGTGATGGGGACCACGCCATGGGCGGGGAAGCAATACGTGCAGGCGTCGGCCGGCAACCCGGCGGTGCACATCTCATGGTATGACCTGCAGGGATTTGTTTACAAGCTGAACCAGGCGGCGGGCGGCTTGCTGTACCGGCTGCCGACGGAGGCAGAGTGGGAGTATGCCTGTCGCGCAGGAACGACAACTCGATGGTCGTTCGGGGACGACGCGGGGCAACTGCCTCAGTATGCGTGGTATTCCGACAATACTTGGAACGTGGGTCTGCTGTATGCGCAGCCAGTGGGGGCGAAGCTGCCGAATCCCTGGGGTCTGTACGACATGGGCGGGAACGTGGATGAGTGGGTGCAGGACTGGTATGGCAGCTACAGCAGTGGGGCGCAGGCGGATCCCTGGGGTGCGGCGACGGGCTCGCACCGCGTCTTCCGCGGTGGCGGCTTCAGCAACTACGGCATCGCTCCTTCCACTCGGTCGGGGGCCCGTGGCGATTTCCCGCCGGATGGCCAGAGCTACGGCATCGGTACGCGCCTGTTGATGATGGCCCGGCCTGTTGCGGTCAACCGACCACCCATGGCCAACGCTGGTCCCGACCAAGCCGTGCGCGTGGGTGACACGGTCGCCTTGGATGGTACTGGTAGCAGCGATCCGGACGGGGATGCGCTGAGTTACGCCTGGACGACGCTGGCGGGGGTGACGTTGAGCAGCGTGACGGTGGCGCAGCCGACGTTCACGGCGGGCGGGGTGGGGACCTATCGGTTTGGTCTAGAGGTCAGTGACGGGTGGACGAGCAGCCCGGTCGACACGGTGGTAGTGACGGTGGCGAACCGTGCGCCGACGGCGAACGCTGGGTACGACCAGACGGTGAACGTGGGAGCGACGGTAGCGCTGGATGGCAGCGGCAGCAGCGATCCTGACGGGGATCTGCTGAGCTACGCCTGGACGGCGCCAGCGGAAGCGACGTTGAGCAGCACGGCGGTG
>JBAZUN010000602.1:0-3008 GCA_041661365.1 Candidatus Latescibacterota bacterium | reverse complement strand
ATACCCCCTTTGGCGCGCCGTCGGACCGGCTGGTGGAGGCCCGCGTCGCGGGCCGTCCGGTGATCTTCCTGCCGCGGCACGGCCGCGGCCACCGCCTGCTGCCCGGCGAGGTGAACTCGCGGGCCAACGTCCATGCCCTCAAGCAGCTCGGGGTGACCCACGTCCTGGCGGTCAGCGCCGTGGGGATCATGCAGGAGGAGATCCACCCGGGCGACATGGTGGTCCCCGACCAGCTCTTCGACCGGACCCGCGGGGTGCGCGCCTCCACCTTCTTCGGCGAGGGGATCGCCGGCCACGTGGCCTTTGCCGATCCGTTCTGCCACGAGTTGAGCGCGGTCGTCGCCGCCGCGGCACGGGCCGTTGGGGCCACGATCCACGAGGGGGGGACCTACGTCTGCATGGAGGGTCCCCAGTTCTCCACCCGGGCCGAGTCCCGGTTCTACCGCGCCCAGGTCGGGGCCGCGGTGATCGGCATGACCGCCCTGCCCGAGGCCAAGCTGGCCCGCGAGGCCGAGTTGGCCTACGCCATGCTGGCCATGGGGACCGACTACGACTGCTGGCACGAGACCGAGGAGGACGTCTCGATCGACGCGGTGCTGCGGGTCATGCGCCAGAACGCCGAGCGGGCCAACGCCATCGTCCGCCTGGTGGCCGAGACCCTCCCCGAGCGGGCCGACTGCCCCTGCCTGCACGCGGCCCGCTACGCGATCATCACCGCCCCGGAGGCCATCCCCGACCGGGTCCGCGCCCGGCTGCGGGTACTGTGGGGCCGGTACCTGGACCGCTGAACACGGTGGCCTGTCGGGCGCCGATTATGGATCGAGGAGGCAAGGATGAGCACCCGTCCCCGGATCGCCGCCATCATCACCGAGTACCGTCTCCTGTCCCACGCGGACGTCGTCGTCACCAAGTTCCTCAAGGGATTCCCCACCGATGAGGGCCTGTTCGCCCCCCGCGTCGAGGTGGCCTCGATCTTCCTCGACCAGGTGCCGCCGGAGGACATCGGCCGGGCCATCGCCGCCGAGCACGGGGTACCGGTCTACAACAGCATCGTCAAAGCCCTCACCCTGGGGACCGACCGCCTGGCGGTCGACGGGGTCCTCTGCATCGGCGAGCACGGCGACTACGCCTGGAACGAGAAGGAGCAGCACCTCTACCCCCGCCGGTACTTCATGGAGCAGATCTGCGGGGTGATGGCGGTCAGCGGCCGGGCCGTGCCGGTCTTCAACGACAAGCACCTGTCCTACAACTGGCCCGATGCCCGCTGGATCTACGACCGCGTGCGGTCCCTGGGCGCGCCGTTCATGGCCGGCTCCTCCCTGCCGGTGGGATGGCGGCGGCCCTGGCTCGAGCACCCGCTGGAAGCCCCGGTCGAGGAGGCGGTCGCCATCGGCTTCTCCGGCCTCGACATCTACGGCGCGCATGCCCTCGAGGTACTCCAGTGCATGGTCGAGCGCCGGCGTGGCGGCGAGACCGGGGTAACGGCGGTCACCTGTCTCGAGGGCGAGGCGGTCTGGCAGGCGGCCCGCGACGGACGGTGGTCCCATGACCTGGCCGAGGCGGCCTGCGCCGCCATCGAGAACAAGCCGGCCGGCACCATGGAGGAGCACTGCGCCAACTCGGCCCTCTTCCTGGTCGAGTACCGCGACGGCCTGCGGGGCGCGGTGCTCATGCTCAACGGGTACGTGGTCGACCTGGCCTACGGGGCCCGGATCGGCGGCCGGACCGAGGCCTGCGAGTTCTACCTGCAGGGACACGGTGCCCCTGGCGGGGCGTACGCCCACTTCAGCTATCTGTCGCTGAACGTGGAGGAGATGTTCGTCACCGGCAGGCCTTCCTACCCGGTGGAGCGGACTCTGCTGGCCACCGGGGTGCTCGACGCGGCCCTGACCTCGCGCCATGAGGGGCACCGGCGGGTGGAGACCCCCTGGCTGGAGGTATGCTACCAGGCCCCGCCCGATATCCCCTGGCGGCCGCGTGGTCCCCGGCCGGCCGGAGCCTGTCTGGATCCCTGGCCCCCCCGGACCTGAGCGACCGGCACACGGCGCCCGCAACACGACGGCCCGGCTTCCCCTCGCGGAAGCCGGGCCGTCTTCGGTGCAATGCCCGGCAGTCGCGGTCGGTGCCTACGACCGCTGCTCGAGCTGGGCCTTCATCTTCTTGACAAAGGAGTTGCCGGCAAAGGAGCCGCGCACCGCGGCAAAGTCGGCGGCGCGGTCCTCGGCGTGGCCGTCGGCGCCGAAACCGGTGGAGGCGATCTCGTCGAACTCCTTCTCGGCGTCGGCCAGGATCTTCTTGATCCCGGTGGCCTGGGCCTTGTTGCGGGCGGTCGCCATCTCCTGCAGCTCGGCCACGGTCAGGTCGTCGACCGACTTGCCGGTGCGGGCCGCCCAGGTGTGGCGGACCCAGGCCCACTCGTCGTCGGGGTACGCGGCCCAGGCGGCCTGGAAGGCGGCTTGGACGGCCTCAGCGTCGGTGTGGCCTCCGGCCTCGATCTCGGCCTCCAGGCGCCGCAGCCGCTCGCCCGAGACCAGCAGGCCGGCCAGATCGGCCCAGTCCTCGCTGTAGAGCCCCGCCGCCGGCTCCGCCAGGGCCTGGCGCACGGCGGCCTGTCCCTGGGCTAGCGCGGCCTCGGCCCGGGCGAGGATCCGCTCGTTCAGGAAGAGATCGACGGCGTTGCGGTAGCTCTTCACGCCGGTGCGCAGGAGGAGGCGCTTGATCAGCACCCCCTTGTACCGCACCTGCTCGACCTCCCTGGGCACCGCGTCGCTGAGCTGCTGCAGGGCCGCCTCGGCCCTGGCCATCTTCCCCACCAGGTACGGGCTGTAGACCTCGAAGCGGATCAGGTCGCGCTTGATCGAGGCCTTGCGCCGATCGCGCGAAGGCCACTTCTCGCCGTCGCGGATGGTCCCCACGGTGTGCATGTTCATCGCCGGGGTCAGGAAGGTCTCGCCGCCCTCGTCGGTGATGTAGGAGAACGGCAGGTCGCCGGCGTCGAAGTTGTTCAG
>JBAZUN010000601.1:0-3010 GCA_041661365.1 Candidatus Latescibacterota bacterium | reverse complement strand
GCCCCTGCAGGGGGTAACGCCCTTCCTGCACCGGCAAGCCGTACTCCTGACCCAGGGCGACCACCACCGCTGGCCCCTGCAGGCGCGTGTCCACGAACACCAGGTCGAGCCACGGGTCGTGGTTGAGGTCGAGGAAGGACACGTCATTGGCCAGCACCGCCGTGGTGTCCCAGGTGACCGGCTCGAGCTGACCGTCGCCGGCATTGACCAGGATGCGTACGCCGGTGTACCCGAGGTTGCTCTCCTTCTCGCTCACCACCAGATCCACGTCGCCGTCCCGGTCGAAGTCGCCGGCATAGCGCACCATGATGGGGCGCCCGGTAGCGGCCAGGTGCTCCTGGACCCAGTCCCCTCTTCCATCCAGGTAGGTGACTCGGTACCCCTGGCCTGGGTCGTCGACCGACACCCATATCAGACCCGTTGTCCTTTCCTGGGAGACAGGTCGGGCCAACACGAAGGGCACAAACCCCTGGGCGGCGAGGTCATGCCCCAGCGGAACCGGCTGGAAATGGGCTGCACCATCATTACGCTGCAGCACTGCCCCGGTGACCTTGTCGTCGGCGACGCTGTAGGTCAAGGTCCACAGGTCCGCATCCCCATCCCCCTCGGCATCGCCCACGCCCAGGTACCAAGCCTCCGGGTCCAGTACCGCAGGCACGAATCCCTCCTCTGCCCGGTTGTGCAGGACCTTGAGCCCAGCCGAATCCCGGAGCACTAAATCCATCAGCCCGTCGCCGTCCAGGTCGGCCCCACCCACCGCGAGCGACTGGCCCAAGGGCTCGATGCGTCCGGTCCTGAACTGGCCCTGACCATCGTTGAAGGCCGAGAGCCAACCCGCGGAGAGATCGGGATCCTCCCAGCGAGCCAATAGGTCGGGGTGGCCATCTCCATCCAGGTCGCCCAGAGCGGCCATCGGCACCCAGTAAGGTGAGGCGATCCCTCCCCGCAACGGCGAGAAGACCGGTGCGGCGAAGAGCTCGCCGAAGGACGGCAGGGACGCGGACGGCGGCTGCCCTTCCTCGCCCTGGATCTGCTCCTCGACGCCGGTCAACTGGATCCAGTCGATCTCCACTGCCTCGGGGAGGTCTCCCGGCGCGGCCATCTCATTCAGGAAGAGACGAAGGGAGATCTCGAACAGCTCCCCTTCCCACACCTGCTTGCCCTTCAGGCGCGCCCCGCCAGACTGCTGCTGGTACGTGAACTCCTCGGTGCGCAGGGGGCTGACGACCACCTCCTGCCAATCGGTGGTGTAGACCTGACCTATCACCCCCTTGGTGAAGGTCAGCAGGGCATACTCGCTCTGGGGATCGCGGGGAGGGACTCCGCCCGGAGCCCCGGTGTCCTCGTTGACCGAGTTCCGCCACAACAGCATCAGGTTGGCCGTGAAGGGCCGGGTGTAGACCACCCTCAGTCGCAGCCGGAGGCGGTCGAAGAGCGCCGAGTCCCGGCCGATGACCGGGGAACTGAGGCTGACGACCGGAGAGATGGCCCCAACGGCCTGGGATGGCGGGAGCGGGGTGATGCGCCAGACACCATCCCTTACCTCAGAGGTGAGGCGAGGAGCGTTGATCGCGCCCGGATTGTTGCCCTCGGTGGCCACCCAGCCCTGGGTGTCGCCCTCGGTGTCGAAGTTCCAGGTGATGGCCTGGGCCGGCGTCACGCCGAGGAGCAGGATCACTACGGCGAACCGTCTCATGACTAGTGCCTCCCGTCAGGTGACACGTATCGATGACCAAGTGCCCGGCGACTGCGTCTGGGGCGCAGACCTGCCGGTGGGTGCCCCAATGAACCCCCTGGGCCTCGGACTTCGAGGAACCTACTCGCTCCTCATCATCTTCCCGGTGGCGCGCCAGGCCCCGGCCTCCAACCGATACAGATACACCCCCGAGGATACCGGCTGACCGCGCTCGTCCCGGCCGTCCCAGGGAACGGCGTGGTAACCCGGGGTCAGGCGGCCGCTGACCAGGGTGCGGATCGGCTGCCCCATGAGGTTGTAGACCCGCAATCGGGCCGACTCGGTGCTGGCCGGGATCTCCAGCGGGATCCAGGTCTGCGGGTTGAACGGGTTGGGGTAGTTGGGGCCGAGGTGAAAAGCCGAAGGCAGGCGCACGTCGCCTTCCCCCACCGCGGTTCCCTGGTCCGACAGACGGCTCAGCAACACGTGGACCCCGCCCGTGCCCCCGCCCGCCGGTTCCAGCACCACCAGATCCGGATCGCCATCCCCGTCGACGTCACCGGCCAATATCGGACCCCCGTACCCCTCCGGCAGCGGGTACCGCCCTTCCAGCACCGGCACGCCCGTCTCCTGGCCCAGACCGACGACCACCGCCGGCTGGCGCAGATTGCTGTCCATGGCCACCAGGTCGAGGTGACCATCCTGGTTCAGATCGCGGAAGCAGACCGCCTGTGCGACGTAGGGCACCTCCACCTCGCTGTCCCACCCTACCCGCTCGAGGGTGCCGTCCCCCTGGTTGAGCAGGAAGCTCAGCCCCCGGTAGGTGTAGTTGGCGTCCCTTACCAGCTCGTCGCTGACGATCAGATCGACGTCGCCGTCCTGGTCGAAGTCCCCGGCATACCGCACCAGCGACACCGGCACCTCCGCGGCCAGATGCTCCGACACCACGGCCCCCTCCTCGTTCCACGAGGTCACCTCATACCCCTGGCCCGGATGATCCCAGGGGGGAGCCCAGAGCAGGCCCCGGCGCTGTTCCGCAGCGCCCTGCACCCCCAGACTGAAGGGCGAGCACCCCGGCCTGGGAGGCGCCAGGACCAGCCGCTGCGAGGGATCGAACTCCCCCTCCCCATCGTTGAGGAAGACGGCCACTTCACCTTCGGCTGAGGCGTAGTCCAGCATCCATAGATCCACCTGACCATCGCCGTCGGCATCCCCCAGGCCCAGGGGCCACAAGCCCTGGATCTCCTGCACCACTCCCCACCCTTCATCGTCGTCGCGGCCCAGCACCTGAGTGCTGATCCCGGAGCCCAGGAGCAGTTCCAGGCGACCATCGTG
>JBAZUN010000600.1:0-3024 GCA_041661365.1 Candidatus Latescibacterota bacterium | reverse complement strand
TGGCCAGGCGCGCGAGGGAAGCCGCATCGAGGGGAGATGCGGCGACCGAGCGGAACGCCGTCAGCGGCTGCCAGGACCGGCCGTAGCCCGAATGGGCTTTTTCAACGGGCTGCTAGGGCAAGCGACTCCGGCTAGCGGTGATGGAGGTGGGTGGGCGGAAACCTCTTGACCGGCAGGACGGGCGGACCGACGGCCGGTATTCAGACGCCGCCTCCGGTGTCCCGGTTTCCCAGTAGTCGGTCCATCCCTTAATCCATCCCTCGTTTATCCATTGAGGGCCAGGTCGTGCAGGATGGGGCGCAGGCGGAGGAAGCGGTCGTTGTCGCGGCTGGGGTGGACCCGGTTGGCCAGCAGCACGACGAACCGCTGGTCTTCCGGATCGAGCCAGACCGAGGTGCCGGTGAACCCGGTATGGCCGAAGGCCCGAGGAGAGAACCGGCTGCCGCAGGACGCGCCGGGGCCATTGAGACCCCACCCCAGGGCCCGGGTGGCTGTTCCGGCGATCGGTTGCGGGGTCACCATCTCGCGGGCCGCCCGTGGGCTGAGGAGAGCCCCGTCCCTGGCCAGGGAGGCGAGGATCTCGCCGGCCAGGACCGCCACCTCACCCGCGGTGCTGAACAGGCCGGCGTGGCCGGCCACCCCCTGCAGCAGGAAGGCGTTCTCGTCGTGGACCTGACCTCGGACGACGCGGCCGCGCCAGGCGCACTGCTCGGTGGCGGCGAAGGCCTCCGGGGGTCGTATCGCCTTGGCCAGGGGCCGGCCCAGGTGGATGAAGAAGGTATCGCGCAGGCCCAGGGGCGCGGCGACCTCGGACTCGAAGGCCTGGTCGAGGGGGAGCCCCATCAAGGTCTCCAGCAGATCGCCCAGGAGGACCATCCCGAGGTCGCTGTAGACCGTGGCGGTGCCCGGTGGCTGGGCCAGCGGTACCTGCCGTACGCGCGCGAGAACCTCTTCCCGGACCCGGTCCGGATCGCCGGCGTCCGGGGGGAACTGGTGCTGGAACGGGACGTGGGGCGGCAGGCCGGCGGCGTGCGTCAGGAGGAGCCTGGGGGTGAGTCCGGCCTTGTCAGCGGGGTACCGGCCGGGAGCCAGGGAACCGAGGGGCTGGTCGAGGTCGATCCCGTCCCGGTCCCACAACCGCATGGTCAGGGTGGTCGTGGCCAGGACCTTGGTCAAGGAGGCCAGGTCGAACAGGCTCTTCTCGGTCATGGCCTGGCGGGTCGGCACCAGGGCGGCCTGGCCGAAGGCCCGGCAGTAGGTCACCTCGCTGGACCGCCCCAGGGCCACCACCATCCCGGCCACGGTGCCGTCGGTGACCGCCTGGGCCGCGGCAGCGCTCAGTTCGCTATCGGGCAAGGGTGTCTCCTCGCTGCGGTTGCCCGGCCCCCCTGGCCGGGGCCTACAACCTAACTACCGATCCCCGGTCGTCAACCCGGCGCCGAGTGGGCTTGGGGTAATTGACATTAACGTTGACGTGAGATATATTCGCCCCCAGTCAAGAGCAAGGATAGAGCCCCATGATGCAGATCGGCGATCTGGCAGTGCGGGCCGGGGTGACGGCGCGCACGATCCGCTTCTACGAGGAGCGGGGGATCATCGTGCCCGACGAACGGACCGAGGGCGGCTTCCGCCTCTACTCCGAGGTCCAGTTGACCAGGCTGCAGATCGTCCTCGGCCTGAAGTCCCTGGGCTTCGACCTCGAGCGGATCCGCTCCCTCTTCCGGCTGAGCGAGGAGAGCAGCACGGCCGGCGAGCTGGCCCGGTCCCTGACCGGACACCTGCTAGAACAGCAGCAGGAGATCGACGAGCGGATCGCCCAGTACCAGACCATACGGGCGCGGAACGAGCAGGCCATCACCGTGCTGCGGGGGTGTCTGAGCTGCGCCATTCGGGCCGAGGACCCGGATCGCGGTGAATGCCTCCTCTATCGCCAGCATCCCCAGGTCCCCGAGCAGATCGGCTGCGAGAGGTACCAACCCGACGAGGTCAGGTCTTCCGGAGCCGCGGTGTCGGCCGCGGGTACTGCCGGATGACCGCTGGTTAACCCCACCCCAACCCCGGAGTGAAGTAGAGATGGTCACGGTAACGGAAACCGCCGCTGCCAAGATCCGCCACCTGCTGCAGGAGCAGGGCCACCCCGAATACGGCCTGCGGATGGGGGTCGCCGGAGGAGGGTGTTCGGGATTCCAGTACCGGCTCGCCTTCGAGCCGGCGGCGGACCAGGCCGATGAGGTGGTCGAGGTCGGTGGCATCCGGATCTTCATCGATCAGGAAAGCGGGGCGTACCTGGGCGGCGCCACCCTGGACTACCAGGACGGGTTGATGGAAGCGGGGTTCAAGATCGAGAACCCCAATGCCCGTTCCACCTGCAAGTGCGGCGATTCCTTCCGCGCCTGACCGCCCGGGCGGCTGCACCGCCGTACCCTCTGGGGGTTCGTGGAGCTACCGGTCTATCTCGACAACCTCGCCACGACCCGGGTTGATCCCGCGGTCCTCGAGGCCATGCTCCCGTGGTTCACGCGGGAGTACGGCAACCCCGCCAGCCGTACCCACGCCTTCGGCTGGCGGGCCGCCGAGGCCGTGGAGATCGCCCGGGCCGAGGTCGCGTCCTTGATCGGGGCCCGGCAGCCGCGCGAGATCCTCTTCACCAGCGGGGCTACCGAGGCGAATAACCTGGCCATCCTCGGGGCGACCGCGGCCTACCGCGACCGCGGCGACCACCTGATCACCCAGGCCACGGAGCATCGCTCGGTCCTCGATCCGACGGCCGGTCTGGCCCGTGGCGGCTTCACCGTGACCGTGCTGCCGGTGGACGGCCACGGCCGGGTCGACCCGGAGGCGGTCCGGGCCGCCCTTACCCCGCGCACCGTGCTGATCTCGGTCATGGCGGCCAACAACGAGGTCGGCACCCTGCAGCCGCTGGCCGGGATCGCCGCCGTGGCCCGGGAGGCCGGGGTCCTGCTGCACTGCGACGCGGCCCAGGCCGTCGGCAAGATCCCCCTGGCGGTCGAATCGCAGGGGATC
>JBAZUN010000599.1:0-3029 GCA_041661365.1 Candidatus Latescibacterota bacterium | reverse complement strand
CCTCCAGGGCCGGGCCGGGTAGACCGACCAGGGCCTTGGCTTCGCTGGCAAAGCCAAAGAAGGCCGGCGTCGACCGGCAGTAGAGGTGACGGGCGCCGTGACGGCAGTTGAGCAGGTGCAGGCTAGAGGCTGCCGGATTGTAGGCGGCCAGGTTGAAGGAGCCGTGCAATCGCTTGACCACGGCCTCCCCTTCCAGTCGGTACGCGGCCTTGGCCAGATCCCCGTCGGTCCAGTCGGACCGGACCTCGGTCGTGGCGCCGCTCAGGTGCGCCTGCAGTTCCCCGCGGTTGAGCAGGTACCCGTCGAAGAAGACGCGCGGCTCCTCGTCGGGAGGCTCGTGGCGCTCACCCGTTTCCCCGTTCCCGAAGGTAAACAGGAACAGGCCGCAGCGCCCGTCGGCGAATCGCTTGGTCCGGGCCGGGTGCCGCGGCGTTACCGAGGTGATCATCCGGTCGAGCTGCCGGGCGACGTCCTCGGGATCCGGGTCGCCCAAGCGGAAATACCCCAGCAGGCCCGGCACGGCTACGCTCCCCTTCCGGCCTCGACCGGGCCACCTCGGGTATCGCGATACCAACGGCACAGCTCGTTCATGGTCAGGGTCCAGCAGCGGTCGCCGAGGGCGGCGATCGACGCGAAGATCCGGCCGAACTCCAGCCGTTCCCAGTCCTTGGGATCCAGGTAGATGCAGGTCAGCCCCCGATGCGCGATCGCCCGGTGCAGTTGGTCGGCCACCTGCTCGACGAAATTCGCCCGATGACGTCCACCGCCGGCGTACAGGGCGTGCCAACTGTCCAGTGAGGCATAGGGGTGACGCGGGCAGGGGGTGATCGGGATCTCCAGCACCTTCCCCTCCCAGCAGGGAATCCCCAAATGCGGTGCCCGTGGCGCCAGCACCGAGCTGGAGTAGGCGATCCTCAGGCCGGGCAGCTCGGGATAGAGATCGGCCGCCTCGACCTTGCCGAAGTGCGGCACCCGGAAGCCGGTCATCGCGTATCCCAGGGTCGTTGCCACCACCTCCTGGCAGCGGCGGATCTCCTCGCGCCGGGCGTCCGGGTCGAGGTCGCGCCACGGACGCGGATTGAGGTCCGCGCGGCTCGAGACGAAGTGACGCGGCGAGTTCACCAGTTCTGGATGCGACCAGGAGTGGTTCATCAATTCGTGGCCCGCCTCCAGCACGGCGCGATGCTCGGCCGGGTACTCCTCCACCCACCGGCCAACGCAGGCGAAGCTCGCCCGCAGGCCGTGGGGCCGGAGCAGCTCCACCACCTTGGGCAGGGCCAGGGCATCCTCGGGGAAGTCGCAGTCGAAGGTCAGGGCCAGGCAGGAAGGATGGCCGGCCCAGTCGATCGCGGCTCGGTCGAAGGCGCGATCCATGGCCCGGACCAGGAGCGGCGCCAGGAGCTGGCCCAGGGCCTGGCCGGCCACTGACCGGGTGCGCAGCAATCGCCTGCAGATCATCACCTTCACTCCGCTCTCGCTCAGGCGGCAGACTTGGCGTCGTGGCGCTCGCGCTGCCTCTCCCCGCGGCGCGAACGCCAGGCGTTGTACCGGATCCGGCCGGCGATCATCCGGCGCATCAGACCCCGGACGGCCCAGGCCACGATCCGGCCGTTCCCCAGGCGGAGGAGCAGGGGATGGGCCAGGAACGACAGCAGAGCCCGGCCCCAGCGGCTGGTCACGAACGGGCTGACGCTGAGAAGGAGCTTCGAATACGGATCGCTGGCCGCGTAGAGCCGGTTGTTGCGCTTCAAGACCACGTCGCGTACCAGGTCGGTGACGATCCCCTCCTGCACGGCGCGGTCGTAGAGCGCGGTGCCCGGGAAGAAGGTCAGGGAGAAGTGACTCAGATGGAACGGTCGCGGCAACTGCTGAACGAGCCGGATCGTCTGGCTGACGTCCTCGTGGGTCTCCCAGGGGTTGTCCATGATGACGTCGTAGTAGGAGACCACCTTGCCGCGGTGCTTGTGGGCCAGCAGGTCGGCCACTCGGGAGAGACTGGCGGCGCTGTGGGGACGGGTGTAGACCTCCCGGTTGATCCGGGCGCTGCCGGACTCGATCCCCATCTCCACCGACACCAGACCGGCCTCGACCAGCAAGTCGATCTTCTCCTCGCTCAGGTTGTTGGGGTGGACGTTGCATTTGAACGGCACCCCGATCCGCTCCCGGTAGAGCCGGCAGAAGGCCTCTACCTCGGCCAGGGGCCGGGCGCAGAAGTTGTCGTCGAAGAAGAAGACGAAGTCGAGGAAGGGGAATCGCCGGCGCACGGTTTCCAGCTCATCGATCACGCGGGGCACGCTGCGGAAGCGGAAGGCGTCGGACTTCCGTTCGAAAAGACGGTTCACGGCGTTGTTGATGCAGTAGGCGCAGCGGTTGGGGCAACCCCGCGAGGCCATGGTCAGGTACCCGTGATAGGGCCGGTCGTCGGGGAGACCGTAGTACCGGCCGCTGCCGAGGGTCAGCCGGACCAGGTGGTCCTCGGTCAACTGCACCAGCTCCCTGGTTTCCGGGTGGGCGATCCAGGTCGAGTCCAGCTCGAGGTACATGGGGAAGCCGTATTCGTCCAGGTCGCGTTGCAGCGGGTGCAGGACCGGCCGCAGCGACGCTCCGTCGGGTCCCCTTCGCCAGAGGTTGGGCAGACCCTCCAGGTCGGCCCGGTCCCGGAGCCGGTCGACCAACCCCACCAGCGCGTCCTCCCCTTCGCCCACGACGACGTAGTCGGCATGGGCCAGTGACTCCTCGGGCATGACCGTGGCGTGCACCCCGCCCCAAACCACCGGCAACCCGTGACGATCCTTGACGAAGCCGGTGACGGCCTCGGCCTCCAGCAGGTAGTTGGTGTAGACCGAGACGCCCACCAGATCAGCGCCGGCCAGGCGGCGGGCCAGGCTGTCGAGGAACGGGTCCGCCTCCACGGCCCGCGGGGGACAGGCCCCCAAGGCGAAAACCATCTCCACCTGATGGCCGGCCTCGGCGAGCTGGGTCGCCAGCATCCTCATCCCGAAGTTATGGAAGTAGTGGGTCGGGTCGAC
>JBAZUN010000598.1:0-3039 GCA_041661365.1 Candidatus Latescibacterota bacterium | reverse complement strand
GGGCGTAGAAGGATCGGGGAGATATCTCTGCCGGGATGGAAAGGCACGGTGGTCCCCCGCCCGTCAGCGTGCCGGTACTGCCGATGCGATCCGCGTTGTCGCACTTCCACAAAGCCCAACCGCTCAAGAAGGGCCACTACCTCGCGCGGCCGGAGTACCGGAGTTGGGGTCATGATCAAGCAACTCGTAAGGTCTGGACTCCCACGAACTCAGATTCGAGCCTCGGCTCGCCATCCTCAAGCAGCATGCCGATCACCTCACGCAGGTTCTCCTGAAGCTCATCGAGGGTAGCTCCCTGGCTGTGCGCTCCTGGCCAGCCCGGCACATGCCCAACGTACAGTCCCGTGTCAGGATCCCGCTCGATGACCACGTTATAGGTTCTCACTGCCTCAACTCCCGATTAAGTAGACGAATCTCACGTTACCCGTTTTAGGGTGTCACCTACGATTATCCTCGGCACATCCAAACGGCTCGACCGCACCGGCAACAGATACGATACCTCGCTCTCGGGTGGTGATCAACAACAGAATGCAGGGATGCGGCGACGGCTTCATCGTCATCGACCAGGCGGGAATAGATCCCCGTGGCCGGTAGTCTCCCTCGGGAGGTTGGACTGAGCCTGCTCAGTACCGGCCCAACTCGGTCGCGGCGGACCAGAGCGCGGTCAGGTTCTCTTCTGGGATGCCGGGAATCGACTGATCCGGGCCGCAGACGTACCCGCCGCCCGGCTTGAGCACGGCCATCACCCGGGCCACCTCGGCCCGCACCTGCGCGGGGGAGCCCAGGGCCAGGACCGCGGTGTCGATGCCGCCCTGCAGCGCCATCCGTCCCTGGGTGGCGGCCTTGAGCGCGGCCAGGTCATTGGCCCGGGCCTGGACCGGGTTGAGCACGGTCACGCCGATGCCCGCCAGCTCCGCGGCCACGGCGTCGACGCACCCGCAACTGTGGAAGTGGACGATCTTCCCGGCGGCCAGAACCTCGGCGAAGCAGTAGCGGTATTCGGGGAGCAGGAACTCCCGGAAGGTCGCGGGAGAGACCATCAGGGCGCGTTGGGTGCCCAGGTCCTCGGAGAAGCTGACACCGTCGACCCCGAGCTCCAGGTAGCGGGAGAAGCCCCGGCGCGCGTACCCGGCCAGCAGGTGGCAGAAGGCGTGCGCCTCTTGCGGGTGGGTGACCAGACCGGTGAGGAACCCCTCCATCCCCATGATCGCCCAGGCCCGCTCGAACAGCAGGTAGGTCAGCGAGCCGCAGACCAGGGTCTGGCCGCGATCCACCTTGGTCAGGGCCAGGGCCATCTCCTCGGTGAAGCGCAGGTCGCCGGGATCAGGCACGCGCAGCTCGGCCAGGCGGTCGAGGCTGGGCAGCGGGTTCCCCTTGGGGAACGGTACCGTGCCCTCCAGCCCGACCTCCCAACCCACGCCCCAGGCGTCGGTCCAGCTCTGCCGGCGGAAGTTGCCGTCGAACTGGAAGGAGTGCCAGACCGGCTCGTCGGTCCGCGGCACCCACTCCGGCCGGCCGAAGCGGATGGCCTCGAGGTAGTTCTCGCGCGGGGTCATGGTTGGACTGGCATCGCTACGGCGGGACCAGTAAGGTGAACCGGGTTGAAGGCCAGACCGGTGTTGAGCCGCTGATAGGGGCGATCGCTACGCCGCCAAAACGGTGACGCCGTACTGCCCCAGCCGCGGATCTCGAGTCACCAGCGTGAGTCCCTCAATGCGGGCTTGGGCAACCAGGATGCGGTCAAACGGGTCCTGATGCACGTCAGGTAGCTCGCGGACCCCGAGAGCGTGGCGCACCGTGATCGGCAGAGTTGTGAACCCGGCCTCGGCCAGCGCCGCCTCAAGGTCGTCCGGAGCCTGCAGCTTGCCCAGTGCCGCCTTGATGGCCACCTCCCACGCCGAGGCCGCGCTGACAAAGACGTCGTTCAGGCCATCGGCGATCGCCTCGCGCGCCTTGGGGGCGATCTGTTGGGGGTCGTCGAGCCACCATAATACCACGTGCGTGTCCAGCAGCAGGCCGGCCACGGATCAACTCTCCTTGATCTCGCCCTGGAAAGCGGCGACGATGCTGACCGGCAACTCGTCGAAGTCGGCGGCCATGGCCACCCGGCCCTGCCACTGACCTCCCTGTCGTCGCCTCTGTGGCTCCCGGTACGGTACTAGCCGAGCAGCCGGACGCCCGCCGCGCCCGATGACGATCTCCTCGCCCGCCTCCACCCGCTGGAGCAGCCGGGACAGATGGGTTTTCGCCTCATGCACATTCACCAGGACCATGGTGCGCCTCCTTAGCGCAATGCCAACTTAGTTTAGCTTAGTCAACATTTTGCCGCAGCGCAAGTGCCGCGATCCGTGCCGACTCAAGCCTGCTTGCATTGCTACCTTACAGATGTGTATCTTGACCCCTCGATCAGGCCGACAAGGGCAAACCGGTCGAAAGACCGGGACGCAAAGGCGCGGGTCCTCGTCGGACCGACCTGAGCAGGGGTAGGGCCAGGGCCGGGACAAGGTCGATCCGCTCAAGACAGCCGCACTGCCGAAGGCGGGATTTCGGTGGGGCGGCTTTGTGTTTGCGCGATGCTCTGCAACGGGAGGAGATGCTGGCATGAGACGTACTCTGCGGTGTGTATTGGTTGCAGGTGCTCTACTCTGTCCGGCAGGGCTGAGCGCCGCTACGTGGGAACGGACTAATGGCCCTTACGATTTGATGATCCAGGCCTTATCGGTCCACCCGGACAACCCCAACGAGTTCTTGCTGTCGTCGGCCGCGGGGAATTACCTGACCACGGATCGAGGCCAGACCTACCTGAAAGTCATGGAGGGTGTCAACGCCGACCTCTTCCGTTATCCCGGTCGACCTAATCTGGTATTCGCCGGGTGGTACCGTTCCTTGGACGGCGGACGTACGTGGAGCACCCTTCCCCATTCTGTCCAGGCCTACACCACAACGTCGGCTGCACCAGGCGTCCTGTACGCCGTAACGACAGAACGACGTGGTAATCAGAACCAGATTGAAGTCAGCAAATCGGCGAACGACGGCCAG
>JBAZUN010000597.1:0-3048 GCA_041661365.1 Candidatus Latescibacterota bacterium | reverse complement strand
ACCTGATGTACGCCTTCATCGTCGACTTCTCGCTCGAGATGCTCGACCTGGTCCACCGGATCTACGAGGCGGATGAGTCGTTCCAGAGTCTGGACTTCATGGTGCACACGCGGCTTTACACCTCCCAGATCGTCCTGCAGATCATCCTCGGGACGCTGGTCCCGATCGGCCTGCTGGTCCTGACCCAGTTCGTCCAGTTGACCGAGCGAGCACGCCGCGGGCTCTACGCCGTCGCCGGGGTCCTCACCCTGGTCGGGATCTTCGCCATGCGGTGGAACGTGGTCATCGGCGGCCAGCTCTTCTCGAAGAGCTTCCTGGGGTACACCTCGTACAAGATGGGCTTTGCCACCCGTGAGGGGTTGCTGCCGGCGCTGGTGCTCATGGTGCTGCCGTTCGTCATCCTCTGGATCCTGGTCAAGCTGCTGCCGCCGTGGCACGAGGAGAAGACTCCGGCCCCGGCGGCAACTCCATGAGCGTCGAGCCTGGAGCCCCCCGGTGGAACCGCAGCTCGCGCCCCTATATCGCCAGATCGAGGCTCTAGCGGAGGCCGTCTCCGAGCTGACGGCCAGGGTAGTGGCGCTGGAGCAGGCCAAGGTCACCGGTGCCGTCACCCCGGCCGAGCGGATACCGGTCGCACGGGATCGGTCCGAGACGATCGCGGCCCGCGGACGGACCGCGGACACCGATGCCGGGGGAGCACTTCCCCTGATCGGCCGGACCTGCCTGGTCCTCGGGGGCGCCTTCGTCCTGCGCGCCCTGACCGAGGCCGGCCTGCTCGGCGGCGGCACGGGCGTGGCGGCGGGCCTGCTCTACGCCGCGGTGTTCGCGGTGTTGGCCGACCGCGCCCACGGGGCGCCCGGGCGTTGGAGCGCCACCTTCCACGGTCTGTCGGCCGTCGTCATCTCCCTGCCCCTGCTGTGGGAAGCCACGGTCCGGCTTTCGCTCCTGTCGCCCCGGGTCGCCGCCGGCCTGCTCGCCCTCTCCACTGTCCTCATCCTCTCCGTCGCCTGGCGCCAGTACCTGCAGTTGCTGGCCTGGGTCGCGGGGCTGGGGGCGCTGGCCACCGCCTTCGCCCTCCTGGCCGCCACCCAGGCCGTGGCCGCCCTGTCGGCGACCCTGGTCGGCCTGGGGGCGGCTTCCCTGTGGCTGACCCGCAAGGGCCAGTGGCCGGCGCTGCAGTGGCCGTTCGCCCTGGCCGGAGCCTTGGCCGTGGCCGTGATGGCCGACGCCGTTGCCCGGCCGGGCGATCTATCGGCAGTCGCCGGGCTCCCCTCGGTTCCGGTCGCCCTGGCCGTCTCCCTCTCCCTGTCCCTGCTCTACCTGGGCCACGTCGGCTTCACCGTCCTGGCGCGCGGCCGGCGGGTGAGTCTCTTCGAGATGGCCCAGACGCCGCTGACCCTGGTGGCTGGCTTCGGCGGGGCGGTCCGGGTCGCGGCCGCCGCAGGATTCGGTCTGGCCGCGTTCGGCCTCGCCGGCCTCGCCTTGGCCGCGGGGTGCTACCTGGTGGCCCTGCGCGAGCGGCGTCCGGACTTCCAGCCCAATTGCTTCTTCTGCGCCTCCCTGGCCCTGGTCCTGGCTTTGGCCACCGCCCCCCTCGTGGTGCGCGGCCTTCCCCTCGTCCTCACCTGGTGCACCGTGAGCCTGGCCGCGGCGGTGGCCGCCCGCTCCCTGGCCCGCCCCCTGCTCGGTCTGCACGCGGCTGCCTATATCCTGGCCGCCTCGATAGCCGGAGGCCTTCCTGGAGCCGTGGTCCGTGCCTTCGCCGGGCCAGCAGCGGTGCCGGTGTCGGTGGGTCAGGCCGGCCTGGTGGCCATCGTCGCGGCAGTGATCACCCACGCGGTCCTGGCAGCGGCCGCGCGGCGACCCCTCTGGCCACCCACCGGAGCGACGCGCGCCGCCGAGGCTGTTCCGGGCCTGGTGGCGGTGCTGGGACTCGGTGCGCTCGCCGTCCAGGGAGTGTTCCTCCTGGTGTCCGACGGATCGGACCTGGCCCCGCCCCGGGTGGCGGCGATCCGGACCGCGGTCCTGGCCCTGACGGCCCTGACGCTGGCCCTGGCCGGACGTCACCCGCTCTCCGGCAGACTGGTCTGGCTGGCCCACCCGGTGCTGGTGATCGGCGGCGTCAAGCTCGTGCTCGAGGATCTCCGGGCCGGCGGCACCTCGGCCCTGGTGGTCTCGTTCGCCTGCTACGGCACTGCCTTGATCCTGGTGCCGCGGTTGCGGCGCTGGTGCCGGACCAGTTCTCGCCACCCATCGCCGGACCCACCCTGACCCCCTTGTTGACCGAGCCTCGACCCGCAGCGGGCAGTGTCCTTGTCCGAGGGGGGGCGCACCAACACGTCCCGCGCCTTCGCCCTACCTCTCGATATCCTCACCGACCTTCCGCAGGATCTCCTGGCAGGGCGCCGGGATCCGGCCGAGGCTATCCGGGCCGAGGTTAAGCAGGTAGTTGATCCCCCGGGAGTTCAGGTGGCGCTTCAGCCGGAGAACCTCCTCCCAGCTCTTCCAGTTCTGGTCGAAGCTCTTGTACCCCCAGGTATCGTTCAAGGTCGCCGGCGTCTCGAACAGACCGTCCGGCATCTGCTCCTCCGGGATCTGGTTGTCTCCGCAGGACCGGTAGTCGCCCAGGCCGTTCCCGATCCGCGAGTTGACCAGGCAGCCGGGCTGGTGCTTCTTCACCAAGCGGAACAGCTCCGCGCTCTGCTCCGGGGCGATGGTGAGGGGATTCCATGGTGCAAGAGACGATGATCACTGCCGTAGCGCCGACCCCGCTCTTGCGGCTTGCAGCGGACGGGGTGCGCCAGGTGACGCGCGTCACCGTGCGCCGCGCGGGCCGACCGGTCGACGGGGCCATCCTGGTTACGGCAGGCGGGGTGGAGATCGCCACCCCGGTGAGGCTCGCCGACGGCGAAACGGTCCACGAGGTCGAGGTGGCCGAGATCAGCGCGCCTGGGGAGGCGGTCTTCGTCCTGCGGCTCGGCGGTGAGATCGTGGCCCGCGTCTCGACGGCCTGGACCCCTCCTCGTCGCTGGGTGGTCCACGTGGTGC
>JBAZUN010000596.1:0-3049 GCA_041661365.1 Candidatus Latescibacterota bacterium | reverse complement strand
GGGCGGCGGCCAGGTTGGCAGCGGCCATCTTGTCCCCCTCGGCCTTGGTGATGGTGGCGCGCTTCTCGCGCTCGGCCGAAGCCTGCCGCGACATGATCCGCTTGAGATCCTCGGGCATCTCGATGTCCTGTAGCCGGATCGAGTCGAGGTGCATGCCCCAGGCCTGGATCCGCTGCTCCACCAGCTCCGCGATCCGTTTCTGGATCTGTTCGCGCTCGGACAGCAGCTCATCCAGCGACAGCCCGCCGACCACGTCGCGCAGGGTCGCTTGGGCGTACTGAGCGATGGCAAAGGCGAAGTCCTGGATCTTGATCACCGCTACCTCGGCGTCGGCGACGTAGTAGAAGATCACTCCGTCGATGGCGGCCGGAACGTTGTCCTTGGTGATCACCTGCTGGCTGGGGATGTTCAAGGTCAGCAGCCGCAGGTCGACGAAGCGGACGTTCTCGATGAAGGGGATGACGTAGATCATCCCCGGACCCCGAGCGGCGTGGAAGCGACCGAGGCGCAGCACCACGGCCCGCTCCCATTGTGCCGCGATGCGGATGCCGGAGACCAGGATCGCCCACGCCACCGCGAATACCACCCCAGCCGCCACCGCGCCCAGGCCACGGGCGCCGGTCTCGCCCCCGGTGGCGGCGAAGAGGGCCAGCCCGACCGCGATCACCGGCACGAAGAACAGGATCACCCGCAGCGACATCCCCAGCGATACATGGCCGCGCTGGGGCTCGGCGTAGACCTTGGGTCCGTCCATGTCAATACCCCCTTGGGCGACGACGTTCGGCGCAGGCACAGGAGATCAGCCAGGCGCTCGATCCGCGCCAGCGGCCTCAGGTCAGCCGCCTGCGGGCCAGCTCGCGGCCCACGGCCCGGCTGGCCAGCTCGGCTGCCCAACTGACCGCGGCGTAGAGATCGCGGTCCGTCACCTCGATAGCGATGCGACCCGGCGGCACAAGGTCGATCTCGAGGCAGCATCCCCGATCCTGGCTGTCCGGCGCTCCGATGCGGTCCTGCACCACCAGGATCGCGGAGCCGATCTGCCGGTCGAACCGCGCCAGGACGAACCGCAGCCGACGCTCGATCTTCCCGCGCAACCCGTCGGTGAGCTCCGGAGCGGTTCCGCGCACGCGAATCCGCACTGGGTCCCCTCTCTACTCCCTACCCGCGTGCAGAATATGGCGGGAACCGGTCTTCAGGGGAAACGGATAATCCCGACCTCAACTACCGGGAAAACCTGTGTATATTAAGAAGCATGGAATGGCTCAACTATCACCACCTGCTCTACTTCTGGACCGTGGCCCGCGAGGGGAGTGTGGCGCGGGCCTGCAAGCAGCTCAACCTGACCCAGCAGACGATCAGCGGCCAGATCCGCGCGCTGGAGGATGACCTGGGCGAGAAGCTCCTCATCCGCAGCGGCCGGGGGCTGGTGCTCACCGACGTCGGGCGGACCGTGTACCGCTATGCGGACGAGATCTTCTCGCTCGGTCGCGAGCTGATGAACACGGTCAAGGACCGACCGACCGGCCGGCCGGTACGGCTGGTGGTCGGGGTGGCGGACGTCTTGCCGCGACTGGTTGCCCATCGCCTGCTTGAGCCGGCGTTCGGCCTGCCCGAGCCGGTGCAGTTGGTCTGCCGAGACGACAAGCCTGAGCGGCTGCTGGCCGAGCTGGCCATGTTCGAGCTCGACGTGGTCCTGACCGACGCGCCGGTCAGCCCGTCGGTGCGGGTACGGGCCTTCAGCCACCTGCTCGGTGAGTGCGGGGTCTCCTTCTTCGGCGTGGCTCCCCTGGCAGCGGCGCACCGCAAGCGCTTCCCCCGGTCGCTCGACGGGGCGCCGATGCTGCTGCCCACCGACAACACGGCCCTGCGACGGTCGCTGGATGAATGGCTCGATGGGCAGGGGATCCGGCCCCAGATCGTCGGCGAATTCGAGGACGATGCCCTGCTCCGGGCGTTCGGCCAGGCCGGCGCCGGGCTATTCGCCGCCCCGACCGCGGTCGCCAAGGACGTGCAGCGGCAGTGCGGGGTGTCGCTCATCGGTCAGGCGGAGGAGGTGCGGGCCCGGTTCTACGCCATCTCGGTGGAGCGGAAGCTGCGGCATCCGGCCGTGGTGGCCATCTCCGAAACCGCGCGAGCCAAGCTCTTCGGGTGAATCAGGTCTCGTCGAGGCCGACCTCGGTCCACCGGCCGCCCGAGAGGACGGCCACGCCCCGGTACCCCGCGGCTCGGGCCAGCTCGCGCGCATCATCTAGATGGGCGCCGAAGTGCTCGGGTGCGTGGGCATCGGCGCAGAGGGTGATGCGGACCCCGCGCGCGCGCAGCTCCCGCATCACCGGGAGGGCGGGATAAGGGGAGCGCGTCTTCCCCCGCGCCATCCCGCCGGTGTTGATCTCCACGACGATCTCCGACCCCTGGAGGAGGGCCGCCGCGCCCAAGGCCGCCTCGAGGTACTCGGGCGACTCCTCGTCGAAGTACCGCCCGTCACCGTTGTTCTTCCGCACCAGATCGAAGTGACCGAGGATGTCGAACCCCCGGGCCTCGATCAGGGCCGACAGGTTCCGGTAGTACTCCCGCCAGAGCCACCGCTCGTCCCCGCCGGCCGCCCGCAGGTGGGCGTCGAAGGATTCCAGCGGCTCATCCACGCAGAACGGCTCTGCCGCCGTCGGGAACAGGAAGTGGACCGAGCCGAGGCGGTAGTCGAGTCCAAGCCGGTCCCACCCCGGATCGCCGGGACCCATCCGGCCCTCCAGCCAGTCGATCTCCAGCCCGAGCAGGACCTCCAACCCCTGCCCCGACCAGACCGCCCCCAGGCGGCGGATCTCGGCGACGTAGGCGTCGATCCGGCCGGGATCCATGTTCCAGTCGGTCGGCCAGGGCAAGGGGGCGTGGGAGGAAAAGCCGAGGACTTTATACCCGGCGCGGTATGCAGCCTCGGCCATCGCCGCGGCCGGGGCCTGGCCGTCGCAGAACTCGCTATGGGTATGGTAGTTGGTGCGCATGGGGAAGAAGGGTACGGCACCGGGGCCGGGCGTGCCAGCAGACCGAGGCG
>JBAZUN010000595.1:0-3053 GCA_041661365.1 Candidatus Latescibacterota bacterium | reverse complement strand
CCGACCTACCGAAGGTTGGCCCGGTCCTGGTCCCTGGAGCAGCTCCGCGTCGTGCAGGACGACCACCATGCGGGCGACGAAGCCGTCGACCGTGCGCCGGTACTCAGCCACCGCGTCGACGGCATAGGCGTTCCCCGGCTCGACCTGTACCGAGGCCAGGGTACCGTACCGCCAAGTCACGGCCAGCTCCGGGGCGGCCGCCTGCCGCCGTTCGGCCAGCTCGGGCGGGACCGCGTACCGCACCGCCTTGGGTCCGGTCACCGCGAACACTGCCGTCACCAGGGCTTCGCCCTCCGGGTTTCGGGGATTGGGGCCGGCCTCCCACCGGACCAAGCGGCCACCTTCGTAGGCCTGGAGTACGTAGACCCTGGTCAGCTCGTCGAAGGAGGCCTTGATGCCGCGATACTCGCACTCGGCCTGACGGAGGCCGGCAATGTCGCGGTCGGGGTCCCGGCGCGGCAGCGGGTTCGGGCCAGGAGCCAGCAGGATGACGGCGACCAGGACCATGCCCAGGGCGCCCGGCGGTCTGGTGGGAGAGAGGTGCAAGGGGCGCGTCCGCTCCTTGGTCCGGCGCCCGGCACCCCCGCTGCGGGGACCGGCTGGCCGCGGTCGTTAGGGCGGCCGCGGCGGCGCGGGGGCCGCTGGTGCAATGCTGCATGAATCGTAGCCCAGCGGGTGGTCTTTGTCAACAGGTCGGACCGAAGGACCGGTCGGAGGATCGGCCGGCCGCGGCACCGGCGAAGCGCCGCGGTTTCGATACATTAGAAGTCGACCACAAGGGGCGCGGGAAAGGTGGCTTAGGCAGTGGCCCGACGGAAGAACCGCCCGGGCCAGGGGCATGCCCGCGCAGATCGGCCCAGGACCGTATCGGCATGAGCGACGTTCCGACATCGTCCACCCGGGGAACCGATCGGCACCATCCTCGCCGGAGGGGCTGGCGGGCCGTGGTCGTCGTCGGTCTGGCCCTGGCGCTGATGACCAGCAGCCGGATCTGGGGCGCCGCCGGCGAAGGAAGCCGTCCCAACCTGGCCTCGCTGACCCTCGAGGAGCTGCTCGAGGTCGAGGTCAGCCTGGTGTCGCGCAAGGCCGAGCCGCTCTTCGGCGCCGCAGCCGCGGTGCACGTGCTCACCGCGGACGACCTGCGACGCGCCGGGGTCACCAGCATCCCCGAGGCCCTGCGCCTGGTCCCCGGGGTCGAGGTCGCCCGCATCGACGCCAGCAAGTGGGCCGTCACCGCCCGCGGCTTCAACGGCCGGTTCGCCCAGAAGCTGCTGGTGCTGATCGACGGCCGCTCGGTCTACACCCCGCTGTTCTCGGGGGTGTATTGGGAGGTCCAGGACGTCCTTCTGGAGGACGTCGAGCGGATCGAGGTCATCCGCGGCCCGGGCGCGGCCCTGTGGGGCGCCAACGCGGTCAACGGGGTCATCAACATCGTCACCCGCGAGGCGCGGGAGAGCCAGGGACTCCTGGTGACCCTCGGCTCGGGTACCGAGGAACACGCCTCCGGCGCGGTCCGCGTGGGCGGCCGGCTCGGTCGCCGGGGCCACGCCCGCTTCTATCTCAAGGGGTTCTCGCGGGATGGACTGGTGACCGGGGCAGGCGAGCCAGCGGCGGACGGTTGGTCGATGCGCCGCAGCGGAGTCCGTGCCGACTGGGACCTGAGCGGGAGCCTCCCCTTGAATGCGTCGGGCGAGGCGTCCTGGCCTCGGCGGATTGCTCTGGCTACAGGACGGTATCTGAGCGAGAACTGCAATCTGACCGTTCAAGGCGACCTCTACGACGGCACGACCGGGACGACCTATCGCTCGGCGCTGCTGGAGCCGCCGTATACCCTGGTGCAGGATGCCGACACCGGCCTGCGGGGCGGGAACCTGCTGGCTCGCTGGCGCCGCGCCGCATCCGGGACCGGAGAGCTGGCGGTGCAGGTCTACGGCGACTGGACCGACCACGACGAGATCGTGCTCGAGGAGCGGCGCGGCACCTACGACCTCGACTTTCAGCACCGGTTCCGCCTGGGCCGCCGCCAGGAGCTGACCTGGGGCCTGGGGTACCGCTACACCCACGACCGGACTCGGGGCACCTTCTCCGCCACTTTTGATCCGACAAGCCGGAGCACCTCCTTGGCCAGCGGCTTTGTCCAGAGCGACCTGACCCTGGTCGAGGAGCGGCTTCACCTCACCGTCGGCACCAAGCTGGAGCAGAGCGACTACACCGGCCTCGAGGCCCAGCCAGGGGTCCGGGCCGAGTGGACCCCGGGCCGCCGACAGGTGGTCTGGGCCGCGGTCTCGCACGCCTTGCGGGCGCCGGCCCGGGCCGACTACGACGTCCGGCTCAACCGGTTGGTGATCCGTCCGGACTCGCTCTTCGCGGGCAGTCCGCTGATCCTGGGGGTCGGCCTGGGGAACCGGGAGTTCGAGTCAGAGCAGCTCCACGCCTTCGAGCTGGGATACCGTGTCCGCCCGGTCGAGCCGCTCCTGGTCGACCTGGCCGGCTTCTACAACCGATACCACGACCTGCGCGGCGGCAAGGCCGGCATCCCGTACGAGGAGATCGACCCGGCCCCGGCCCATTTGGTATGGCCGTACACCGCGGCGAACCTGGTAGAGGGCGAAACCCATGGGCTGGAGCTGGCAGCCGATTGGCGGCCGGCCGCGGGGCGACTGCGGCTGCGCGGCGCGTACAGCCTGCTGCAGATGAACCTTCGGGTGCAGAAGGGGGGAGATCCCCTGAGCCTCTCCCCCGAGGGCGAGAGCCCCGAGCACCAGTTCTACCTCTGGACCGCGCTCGATCCTCGGCCCGGAGTCCAGCTCGACGGCATCCTCCGCTACGTCGATTCCCTGCCGACGGTGGACGCCGACTCCTACCTGGTGCTCGACGCCCGGGCCGCCTGGGCGTTGGTTCCCGGTCTCGAGCTGTCGGTCGCCGCGCGCAACCTGCTCTCCCGGCGCCACCCCGAGTTCCGGGCCTTCTTCGTCGACACCGTGCCCAGCGAGACCCAGCACGAACTGTCCGCGGCCCTGCGCTGGCATCGCTGAGCCTGATGGATCCCCGAC
>JBAZUN010000594.1:0-3057 GCA_041661365.1 Candidatus Latescibacterota bacterium | reverse complement strand
AGGCCCCCTCGGGCCGCAGCCGCATGTCGACCCGGTAGAGGAACCCCTCGCTGGTGGTGGCGGTCAGGGCCTGGATCAGCCCCTCGCCCAGGCGGGTGAAGAACTCGGCGTTGGCGATCGTTGGCCCCCGGACGCCGCGACGCGCCTCGCCGTCCTCGTCGTAGACGAAGATCAGATCGATGTCAGAGCTGAAGTTCAGCTCCTCGCCGCCTAACTTGCCCAGGGCCACGACGCCGAACTGGGCAAGCTGTCCGCCCGGACCCCGGGGCCGGCCGTACCGGTCGACCAGGTCGGCCTGGACCAGCTCGAGCACGACGGCCAGGACCGCGTCGGCCAGGGCCGACAGCTCGCGGCCGGTCTGCGCCACCGACTGGCGCGCCAGCAGCTCGGCCGCGCCCAGGCGCAGCAGCTCGCGGCGCTGGGCCCGCCGGAGAGCGTCGAGCCGTTCAGCCGTCTCCCCGCTCGTGGTCTCGCGAAGGAGCAGAGCCCGCAGCTCGCGCCGACCCGTCCCTCCCTCCACGGCGCCGTCCCCCGCGAAGAGCCCGTAGAGCTGCCCCGGATCGCGGACGAGCAGGTCGGCGAGGAAGCCGCTGTGACTGAGGAGCCGCGCCAGCCCCTGCGCCAGGGCGGGGTCCTCGACCAGCCGCGGGTAGAGGGTGGTGCGACTGCCGGAGGCGGCCACGTACCGGTCGAGGTGGGCCAACCCGAGATCGGGGTTCCCGGCCCGGGCCAGCTCGACCAGCAGGATCGCCGGGAGCGGGGTCAGGTACGTGCCCTCGCCGGCCAGGCGGTCCAGGGTACGGATCGCCCGCTCGGGATCGGTGAACCCGAGGCGAGACAGCAGGGGGAGGGCCTCGGACGCCGGGCGGGTCAGGGCCCCCTGGGCCAGGGCCGTCAGCTCGCGGTCCGTTGCCTCAGGCACTGGGCCGCCACCGCTCAGAGGGCGTTCTCGCCGGTCTCGCCCGTGCGGATCCGGATCGCCTCTAGCACCTCGGAGACGAAGACCTTCCCGTCCCCCGGCTGGCCGGTGCGGGCCCCGCGCAGCACCGCGTCGACCGCCTGCTCCAGGTCATCGTCGGCCACCACGATCTCCAGCCGGATCTTGGGCAGGAAGTCCAGCTTGTACTCGGCGCCGCGGTAGATCTCGGTGTGTCCGCGCTGGCGACCGAAGCCGCGGACCTCGCCGGCCGAGAGGCCGAGGACCCCGACCGCGGCCAGGGCGGCCTTCACCTCGTCGAGCTTGAACGGCTTGATGAACGCCACGATCCGCTTCAACTGGCCTCACCCGGTTAGCAGCCCGTTGAAAAAGCCCATTCGCGCTGCGGCCGGTGCTGACGGGCCCTGGCGTCGTTGCGCTCGCGCTGCGCATCTTCCCTCGATGCGCAGTTGCTCGCGCGCCTAGCCAGGCCCCGCCATCCCTCGGCCTCGCCAGACAAAGCGGCTTTTTCAACGGGCTGTTAGAGGTCGTGCTGCCCGTGTATAAAGCACGGCCCCGACTGGAATGTCAAGGAGGATCCCCCTTGCTGGGACCGCGGTGAATGGGGTTATTGTCGGCCCGGATCGCCGGCCCAGGATCGATCTCGAGTCGATCCGGTCTTCCCGGCAGTACCCCGGCATTGCGAAAGGAATCCGAGATGAAAGCGATGTTCGTTCTCACCCCGTCCGAGTCCAAGCGGCTGATCGCCCGGGCCGTGGTGATGCTGCCGGAGGTGCAGCAGGCCCTGCGCAGTGCGTACGTCTGCGTGGTCGGTGGCACGACCAACGGCTTCATCGCCCAGGAGCTGGCCGGACTGGCGGTCGAGCCCCAGCGGTACACCGCCGGTACCAGCACCCGCGGGGTGGTCTGCGTCACCCCGCCCGCCGGCCGCGAGGGAAGCATCCCGCTGGTGCTGCACCGGGGCCAGGTGGTGGCCAAGACCCTCAAGGAGGTTTTCGAGGACTTCCACCTCGACACGGTGATCATCAAGGGGGCCAACGCGGTCGACGCGGAGGGGAACGTCGGGATCATCACCTCGGGGTTCGACGGCGGCACCGTGGCCGCCACCATCGGGTACATGACCTCGACCGGGATGAGGTACATCTTCCCCGTGGGGCTGGAGAAGCTGGTCCCCTCGGTCCCCGAGGCGGCCCGCTGGGCCGGGTCCAAGACCTTCGACTACTCGATGGGCGCCCCCTTCGGGATCTACTGCTTGAGCAACGGCGTGGTGGTCACCGAGATCCAAGCGTTGGAGGTTCTGGCCGAGGTCGAGACCGTGCAGGTGGCCAGCGGCGGGATCGGCGGCTCCGAGGGGGCCGTGGTGCTGATCTCCCAGGGCGAGGAGTCCCAGGTACGGCAGGCGATCGCCGCGGTCGAGGCGGTCAAGGGCGAACCGCCGGTGCTCGGGCTCAAGGGGGTGTGCAGCCAATGCCCGTACGAGCGCTGCACCTACCACGGTCTGGAGGAGGACCGCCTGCCGGCCTGGCTGCAGAACGGCCGCAATTGAGTCCCGTGACGCCGAGAACGAGAAGAGGAAAGGAATCCGCGATGCCTGCCGACCGAAAGCCCCGCTCCCTTCGCCGCGCCTTCAACGCCCGCGGGGTGTTCGTCTTCGTCATGACCCCGTTCAAGAACACCCGCGACCACCGGGGCCGGTTCGAGCCGGACCTGGCCGGGATGGAGGGGAACGCCCGTTGGTTCTCCCGGGTTCCGGGGGAGAAGATGCTGGTGATCTGCGGCGGCTCGGGGGAGTTCCACTCCCTCAGCCCCAGCGAGGTGATCGCCCTGGGCCGGGCCGCGGCGACCGGCGCCGGCGGCCGGTGTCGGGTGATTCTCGGCATCGGCGGTCCCACGCGCAACGCGGTGCGCATGGCCGAGCAGGCCCAGGAGGCCGGGGTCGACGCGGTCCTGGTGATGCCCCACCCCCCCGAGGTCAAGCGGGGCGAGCAGGTGCTCTGGGAGCGGCACCGCGCCATCTCGCGGGCGATCGACATCGGCCTCCTCCCCTTCCGCGCCTCGGCCCAACTCCTCTCCCCCGGACTCGTCGAGCGATTCGACGGACTGCCCAAGGTCGTCGCCAT
>JBAZUN010000593.1:0-3059 GCA_041661365.1 Candidatus Latescibacterota bacterium | reverse complement strand
TTGTTCCGTCGGCAACGGGGATGGGGCGGCGGTCCGCCCCGGCGGCCGTGGGTCTTCGCCGGCGTGGTCTGGACCGTGGGCCACTGGATGGCCCACCTCGACTACGGCACCGCGACCGTCGTGGCCGCGACCGGCGGACTGCTCGCCTGGGGCGCGGAGCGTTGGCTGACGCGGCGCTCGGGTGCAGGTACGCCCGAACGCCTGGGGACCGTGGTGGGCCCGTGCAGCCGGTTGGTCGAGGACCGGCCGGGACTTCTCGTGGCCGTCTCCTCGGTGTTAGTGGTGGCGGCCTTGGCCCTGGTGGTCTGGTTCATCCCCCATGCGTTCGAGTACGACTTCTCCAAGCTGCTCCACAAGAGCCGGCAGAAGACCCCGGCCGAGGAGCTGAAGATCCGGGTCAACGCCCTCTTCGGCGAGTCCCTGTCCCCCGTGGTGATCCTCGCCGACCGCCTCGATCAGGTCGAGGCGATCCAGGCCGAGATCCTGCGCAAGCGGGACGCCGAGCCCGAGGGGGGGGACCGCATCATCGACACCTGCAAGACGGTCTTCGGGTACCTGCCGCGCGAGCAGGAGCGTAAGCTGGCGGTCCTGAAGGAGATCGACGGACTTCTCGGCGATCCGGTCCTGGCAGCGCTGGCCGTTGAGCAGCGCGACAAGGTGGACCGTATCCGCGGTGAGCTGGCCGTGCTCAAGCCGGTAAGGCTGGAGGACCTGCCCGAGGCCATGACCCGCGCCTATGCTGAACGCGACGGCCGGATCGGCCGCATCCTCTACGTCTACCCCATGCCCGGGGCCGGGCTGTGGGACGGAAGGCGGCTGGTGCGCTTTGCCCGCTCGGTGCGGGAGACCACACTGCCCTCGGGGGAGACGATCTACACCTCGGGCGAGGCGGTGATCTTCGCCGACATGCTGCAGGCCGTGGCCCGCGATGCGCCGCGCGCGGCCGTCGCCTCGGTCCTGGGGGTGCTGGTGCTGCTGACCGCCAGCTTCCGCAACCTCAAGGGGTCGCTCATCGTCACCGGGTCGCTGCTGGCGGCCGTGGCCCTGATGGGCGGGGGCATGGCCCTGTTCGACGTCAAGCTGAACTTCTTCAACTTCGTGGTCATCCCGATCACCCTCGGGATCGGGGTCGACTACGCGGTGAACGTGTACCAGCGGTACCGGCTGGAGGGACCAGGGTCGGTCGGCTTCGTCCTCCGCCAGGCCGGCGGCGCGGTGGCCCTCTGCTCGCTGACCACGATCATCGGGTACTGCGCCCTGATCATCGCCCAGAACGCCGCCCTCACCTCCTTCGGCTGGATGGCCAACCTCGGCGAGCTGGCCTGCCTGTTCACCGCCTTGCTGTCGATGCCGGCCTTTCTGCTGTGGCGCGAGCGGCGCCGCGCCGCCCACGCCCGGGGGGAGGCGCCGCGCCAGGCCGCGAGCTGAGTGGTTGCCGGGCTGTGGGTGGTACGCACCCCGGGGTCAGCCTCCTTGCAGGAACCGACCATTGATCTGCCGCAGCCACTCCGGGTTCTCGTGCCAGACCAGGTGGTCGGCGGCGCAGTAGGTCCCGGGCATGAACCCCCAGTACCCGTGCTCGAGCGCCAGGTCGGCGCACCGGTCGAGCAGGGACAGCCCCTCCCCGGTCACCTCGAAGCGCGAGAGCCGCGGCGGGTAGAACAGTCCTCCCTCGTCCATGACCAGGGGCAGGGACCGTTGCCGGGCCTCGGCCGCGTCAGCGGCGAACATCTCGGCCGCGGCCCGCTCGATCCGCTCGCGCCAGACGGCGAATCGCTCCGCCACCCAGGCGTCCCAGGCCTGGTTGTCGAGGTTCTCGAAGAGCCACATGATCGGCCGCCAGAACGGCCGCACGTTCTGCGCCGGCTTCATGAACTCGTCCCAGGGAACCAGGTCCTGGCGCATCAACTGGTCCATGACCGGCAGCCGGCGCGGCTGTTGGGGGTCGAACTCCGGGTGCAGCACCGTGCTGCCGTACAGATCCTGGAAGTACCACTCGCCACCGGCGTACACGTGCTGGTCGAAGACCTGGGCATTGTTGGGCACGATCGACCAGTCGTGCGACGAGAAGTCGCCGCTGAACAGGATCCGCGGATGCCGGGCCCGGAGGAAGGCGATCGCTTCCTCGTGCCGTTGCCGGCTGGTCTCGCCCTTGGGGAAGTCGCTGTGCTCGGGCTCGTTGTGCACCTCGACAAAGGCCACGGTCTGGTCGAGTCCCTCGCCCTCGATCAGGCTGAGCAGGCGGTCGTGGTGTCGGGCCAGGTGGAGGAAGCGCTGTTCTAGCGGGATGCCGTAGACCTCGCTGCGCAGGGCCGGGTCAGCGACGAACCAGGTGCTGTCCTGGTACTCCCAACTGGTCAGGATCACCCGGAGGCCGTGCCGCGCGGCCAGCTCCAGCAGCCGCAGCACCCGGTCGAGGACGTCGTGCCGGCCTCCGCCCAGGGCGTTGACGCTGCTGAAGTTCCAGCCGTGGCCGGCGATCCACGGACCGAGCTCGACCGGTCCGCGGCGCTTCCCCTCGGGGGTGAAGGCCCAGTTGAGCCCGACCTCCACGCGCACGGCGTTGAAGCCGCGGTCCCGGGTCTCCAGCACGGCCCGCTCCAGGTCGTGGTACGGCTCGCCCGGGGTGGCGGCCACGATCCAGCCCCAGATCCAGCAACTGATGGTCAGCCGCTCGGGGAGGTGTTCGGGCAGACGGTCGGCGGCAAAGACCGGGGTGGCATCGCGCATGGCGTGGTTCTCCTGTCAGGGGCGAACGGCGGCTCGTGCCGGAGCCGCTGGACCGCGAAGGGTACCGTCCGTCGGCGTTCGGTCGGGCCGGGGTGAAGGCTTGGGTCCGCATACGAACCCTGCTGTTCCTGCGGTCGTCAAGGTTCTTCCTGATCGCCTAGCAGCCCGTTGAAGAAGTCCATTCGGGCTGCGGCCGGTCCTGGCGACCGCTGGCTTCGTTGCTCTCGGTCGCCGCATCTCCCCTCGATGCGGCTCACCTCATGCGCCTTGCCAGCGACCGCCATTCCTCGGCCTCGCTAACCAAAGCGACTTCTTCAACGGGCTGCTAA
>JBAZUN010000592.1:0-3071 GCA_041661365.1 Candidatus Latescibacterota bacterium | reverse complement strand
GACCAGGGAGAGGAATCGCTCTACCGTGGCCCAGGAGGCCAGGGCCGAGGTCTCGACCGCGGTGGCCACCCCCTCCCGGCGACAGAGCCCGAGGATCGCGGCGCTGAAGCCGGGTTGGTAGAGCGGCTCGCCGCCGGACAGGGTGACCCCGCCCCCCGAGTTGTCGTAGAACGGCTTGTCGCGCAGGACCACGTCGACCACCGCGCGGGCCGTCTTCTCCTCGCCGATCGCCTCGAGGGCGCCGGCGAAGCACTGCTCGACGCAGGCACCGCAACGCACGCAGACCTCGGCGTGGCGGAGGTGCGCTCCTTCGGCGGTGAAGACGTGGGCCCCGTGCTCGCAGGCCTCCAGGCAGGCACGGCAGCCGATGCACTTGGCCGGATCGTAGGCCATCTGCCGCTCGCGCTCGAGCCCCTCGGGGTTGTGACACCAGGGACAGCGGAGCGGGCACCCCTTGACGAAGACCGTGGTACGGATCCCCGGTCCGTCGTGGGTGCAGAAGCGCTGGATGTTGAAGACCGTGCCGGTGATCCCGGCCAACTCCTCCACGTCCGCCGCGGTTCCGGTGACGGCCATCATCCCTCGGAGACGATCCGGTCGACCACGAGCTGCCGGAACTCCTCGGAGAGCATCCGGAAGTAGGCCGAGAACCCGGTCACCCGGACGATGAGGTCAGGGTGCAGCTCGGGGTCGCGGTGGGCCTCCAGCACCTGCTCGCGGCTGAGCACGTTGAGGTTCATCAGGGTCCCGCCCAGCTCGCAGTAGGTGCGGATCAGGGACTTCATCTTGGCGATCCCGTCCTCCTGCCGGCCGATCCCCGGGTCGAGCTCCATCTGCAGCGGCACGGTGTTCCCCCAGGTGCACTGCACCGAGAGCACGGCGTTGGCCATGGCCGTGGCCGCGCCGCCGTCCTTGAAGCCGGGGTCCGGGTTGGCGCCGTGGGAGATCGGGGCCTGGGCCCGCCGGCCGTTCGGGGTGGCGCCGACCGCCTTCCCCAGGCCGATGGTGCTGGCCCAGGAGAACAGCCCGGGGATGCAGTTGTGCCGGTCCGGGGTGGCCGATTCCTTGACGATCTCGACGAAGAGCCGGGTCAGGCGCACGGCCCACTCGTCGGCGCGCGAGCCACCGCTGCCGAAGCGGGGGATGGAGCGCAGCATCAGGCGGACCGGCTCGGCCCCCTCGAAGTCCCGGTCGAGGACGGCGATCAACTCCTCCCAGGTCAGCCGGCCTTCCCGCTCGACCCGCTGCTCCACCGCGGCAAAGGAGTCGGCCACCGTGGCCAGGGCCGAGCCGTCGATGCACATGTTGTAGTGGTCGACCCCGGCGTGGGTGACGTCGCGGCCGCGCTCGACCGGGCCGTACATGAAGAGGTTCAGCGGCACCTCGGGCATCACCTTCCACATATGTCTCAGGTGGTGGTCGATCCCCTCCTTGATGCAGTCGATCCCCAGCCGCAGGTGCTTCTCGTACCAGCGCCAGAGGTTCTCGACGCTGTTCTCGGCTCCCGGGTCGGCGACCAGCTCGCGCAGGGCCACGTCGAAGACCGCGGAAAAGTTGATCTTGACGATGTCGTTGAGGGTGTACTCCTTCCCCGGGACGGCGGCCCAGTGACAGCCGCAGGTCACCCGCTCGCGGGCGAACTCCCGGGTGTAGCCGTTCCGCATGAACCCCTCGGTCATCCCCTTCTCGCCCATGAACCGGGGCGAGCCGTTCCGGTCCTCGAAGAGGTACCGCACGGCCCGGTCGAAGAGCGCCTCGTCGAGCCCCTCCCAGACCCGCACGGTGACGTTGGAGGTGGCCTTCATCCGGTGCAGGGCCTCGAGGATGAGGAAGGAGACCCGGCTGGTTCGGTCCCGGCCGTCGGGCCCCGGACCACCGACCTGGTAGTACTGGGTGTCGATGAGGAACATGCAGATCAGGTGGAAGATCGCCTCCTCGTCGTCGAGCACCCCGGCGGCCACGTCCCGCTCGTAGTACGGCTGCAGCAGCTCGTCGAGCTGACCGATCCCGCCGGCGCCGTTGAACATCCGCGTGACGATGGCCACCCAGGAGATGTACTGGCAGGCGGCCTGGAAGGTCCGCGGCGGTCCGTCGATCAGGTGCTCGTTCATCGCGGCCAGATCCAGCAGGTTGGTCCGGACCTCCTCCCGCTCCTCGCCCGCGGCCAGCTCCCGGGCGCGCGTCACGTGCCGCCTGATCCAGGTCTGGATCCCGAGGACCGTGGCCTCGTGCCCCTCGTAGAACCCCTCCTCGGCATTGGCCGGAGGGTCGGCCTTCAGCCGCTGGATCCGGTCGAGGATGCCGCCCCAGCCCAGCTCGAAGCCGATCCGCACCTCGGGGCAGAAGTGCTGTCCACCGCCGATCCCGGAGATGATGTTGTACCGCTGCTGGGCCGCGTGAAGCCGGGAGAAGTCCAGCTCGGGCTCCGGGGGCCAGTGCGGCCCGACCCGGTAGGCCGGCGGGTTGACGTACCAGGCCCCGAGCAGGGAGCCGTTCGGATCGACGTAGGGCGGCAGAACCGCCAGCACCCCGCCGAAGTTCTCACCGATGCAGCGAGCGCCGTAGCAGCCGCCGTTGGCGTGGTTCGGTCGGGGGGTGAACTCGGCCGGCTCGGGCATCAGGATCGAGCCGTGGTCGTCGAAGTCCATCGACCGGTACACGGCCCGCTTGGCCGAGGTGTGTTCGCGCTTGCGCTGCAGCAGGGCCTGCAGCCGGTCGGCGTAGCCGAAGGTGCGGACAGGCTGGTCCGTCAGCGAGGTCGAAGGCGCCATGGAAGTCCTCGTGCAGGGGTGAAGAGCAGAGTCGGCAGGGGAGAGGCGCGACGAAAGAATTACCGAAAAATCTAGTCGGCCGGTGCCGGGCTGTCAACGCGCTCCCCTTACGCCCGGTCGAGAGGATCTCCCTCGACCGGAGAAAGGCTTGACATCCATGTCGCGAGGCGTAACTTACCTACCGGTCAGTAAGCCTATGAGAGCCTCCCAGTCACGCGCACGCATCCTCAAGGCCGCCGAGGCGGTCTTTGCCGAGAAGGGGTTCAACGCGGCCGGCGTCGACGAGATCGCGGCCCGCGC
>JBAZUN010000591.1:0-3084 GCA_041661365.1 Candidatus Latescibacterota bacterium | reverse complement strand
GTGGAGGGGGACGTGGCGGCGGTGAAGGCGGCGGTGGACGCGGGGGCGCAGGCGGCGGGTCGGGTGGGGGAGCTGCGTTCGGTGCACGTGATCCCGCGGCCGGTCGAGGCGATCAAGAACCAGTTCTGCTGAATCGGCTGAATCGGCATGGCGGGGGTCCTTCAGATCGCCGACCCGGTGGTGACCGGGGATGGGCTGCGGCTTCTGCACCGCGGCCAGATCGAGGTGCAGGTCGGTCCCAAGACCGTCCTCACCCCCACGGCCTGGGACTACGTCCGCCAGCACCGGCTTCACGTGGTCCGCTCCGGTGCCGAGGGCTCTGGCCCGGTCGCGGCTTCCCCGGGATCGACCGGCGAGGTGTCGCCGCCGGCCGCGACCGCGGCACCGGCCGGAGCCACGGTGGGCAACCTGGTCCGCGAGGTGCCGCCGTCCCAGATGGTGGCCCAGGGTCGCTGCGATCACCCGGATCGGCCGTTCGGCTGCAAGACCGAGGAGTTCGGCTCGGGGTTTGCCGAGCCGGCCTCCTGCCAGGACTGCCCGGTCAACCGGCTGCGCCAGGAGGGGCAGGCGAGTCCCGGATGCGAGGGGTGCAACCGCGAGCAGGCGGCCGCCGGGGCCGGCGCCGGCCAGGAGGAGCTGGAGTTCCTGGTCCAGCGGATCACCGATCTGGTCCTCGAACAGCTCGCCCGCGGCGAGTGAAGGCTGATCGATGGAAGCGGCCCTGGGCCTGATCGAGGTGGAGGGGGTGGCCGGGATCATCCTGGCCAGCGACGCGGCCTGCAAGGCGGCCGAGGTCGAGTTGCTCGGCTGGGAGTCGACCGGCGGCTTCACCACGGTCTTCTTCGGCGGCTCGCTCAGCTCGGTCACCGCGGCCCTGCGTGGTGGCGAGGCCGCGGCCCGCGAGGTGACCGACAAGGTCGTGGCCGCGCCGCTCAGCCGGCCTGAGCCGGCCTGTCGCCAGCAGTTCTCCTTCCCGGTCGATCCCTCGATCCAGGTGCGTCCCGGGGCCCTCGGGCTCCTCGAGACCCGTGGGTACGCGGCCCAGGTTATCGCCAACGACCGGATGGTCAAGGCCGCGGCGGTCGAGGTGATCAATGTCCTCACGGTGCACAACCGGGTGGTCTGCTCCCTGATCCAGGGGGACGTGGGCGCGGTCAAGGAGGCGATCGCCGTCGGCCGGCAGGTCCTGGCCGGGTACGAGCACCTCCTCGCTGCCGCGGTCATCCCGCAACCGGTGCCGGCGGTGCTGCAGGCCTTCGGGCCCCGGCCCCAGACGGCCGGGGGAGGCGTGTAGACCGTGGCCACCGCACTGGGCGTTCTAGAAGTTCGAGGGATGGCGGCCCTGACCGCCGCTGCCGACGCCATGCTCAAGGCCGCCGACGTGCGGGTCGCCGGCCGGCACGGGATCGGCTCCGGCTGGGTCACCGTGGCGATCGAGGGCGAGGTGGCCGCGGTGGAGACCGCAATCCGCGTGGGCCAGGCCGAGGCAGCCGCGCACGGCCAGGTGATCCGCGCCGAGGTGATCGCCCGGCCCGAACCCCGGGCCATGGAGCGGATGCCCCATCCGGGGGCCGTCGGTCCCGGCACCCCCGCCGTCGGAACCAAGGCCCTGGGTATGCTCGAGACCCAAGGCGTGTCGCCTCTTATAGTAGGGACCGACGCCGCGGTCAAGGCTGCGGCCGTCGAGCTGACCGGCTGGGCCTTCATCGGTGGGGCCCTCTGCCACGCGGTCCTGCGCGGCGACGTGGCCGCGGTGCAGACCGCGATCGAAGCCGGCCGACAGGTTGCGGCCCCGGTCGGTCCCGTGCATGCGACCCTGGTATTGCCCCAGCCGATCGAGGGGCTCGGTCCCCTGCTGCCGCCAGTGCCCGGTGGCGAGGCCCGCTCCTGCGGAGCCCTGGGGATGGTCGAGACCACGGGGTACGTCGCGGCGGTGACCGCCGGTGACGCCATGGTCAAGGAGGCCGAGGTCCAGGTGCTGCGGCTGACCATCGGCAGCGGCGGCCGGGTCGCCACCCTGGTCAGCGGCTCGCTCGACTCGGTGCAGGCCGCGGTCCGGGCCGGAGCCGCGATCACGGCCCAGGTGGCCGAGGTGGCGGCGGCCCGGGTCATCTCCCGGCCCGATCCCCAGGTGATGGCCTGCTTCGGCCAGGCCGTCGAGCCTCGGCCGGCGTCCCCGCCGCGGGCCATGGGGCTCATCGAGACCCGCAGCACGGTGGGGCTGGTGGCGGCTCTGGACCAGATGCTCAAGGCGGCCCGGGTCGAGTACGCGGGTCGGTACAAGGTGGGGTACTTTCTGACCGCCGGGGTGGTCCGGGGGGACGTGGGTGCGGTGAAGGCGGCGCTCGACGCCGGGGCCAAGGAGGCGGTCCGTCACGGCGAGCTGGTCGCCGTGCACCTGATCCCGCATCCGTACCCGGAGCTCGAGGAGCGGCTGGCGCACCGGTAGAGACAACGGCGGAATCGGAGTCTTTCAGGGGAACTGGGCGATGCGGATCGACGAAGCGGTGGTGACCGGGCAACTGCTGCAGGAGCGGCTCAAGGGGGAGAAGCGGCTGGAGGTGTCGCCCCAAACCAAGCTGACCCCGTCGGCGATGGACTACCTGAGGGCCCACGGGGTCGAGGTGGTGCGCGCCGAGGCCGGACCGGCCGCGTCGGCGGCGGTCCAGGCCGCCCCGCGCGTCGCGGTGCCCGCACCCGCGGCCGGCGGCCGCAAGGCCTTCAAGGGGATCTTCTGCCCCAACATCGTCATCTTCGACGCCGAGGGCCGGATCAACTACCTCGAGATGGAGCGGTACGTCGACTGGCTGATCCAGGCCGGCCTGCACGGCCTCTATCCCAACGGGAGCACCGGCGAGTTCGTCCGCCTGTCCTGGGAGGAGCGCCAGGACGTGGTCAAGCTGATCTGCACGGTCAACCACGGCCGCGTGCCGGTCCTGGCCGGGGCCAGCGAGGCCAACCTGCGCGACGTCCTGCGGATGGCCGAGTTCTACGCCGGCATCGGCGTGGACGCCATCTCCCTGGTGGCCCCGTACTACTACAAGATCTCCAACCAGAGCCTGTTCGAGTACTTCGCCGAGATCG
>JBAZUN010000590.1:0-3086 GCA_041661365.1 Candidatus Latescibacterota bacterium | reverse complement strand
CGATCTCGGCGCGCATGCTGTTCAGATCGAGAACCTTCTCGATGGTCTGCATGGTCGCCTGGAGCTGTTTGATCTCGGAGTCGAATTCGCGCTCTGCCACAAGGGGCAACGTTACCTGCCCGGGCGCAGGTTCACGTTGCCCCAGGTCACCGCGTCACTTCACGCGGGTGGCGCGGAGGTTCCAGCCGCTGAAGTCGTAGAAGTAGTGCGTGTCCTCTCCGACCGTGAGCGGGACCCCCTCGAGCGTGAGCTCGACATGGATCGGTCCGGTGCCGAACTTGCCGGTGCTGGAGTACACCCACTGGGTCTCACCGACCGGGTAGGCGTACAACGTCGACCAGGGCCAGGGTGCTTCGGCGGCATCCCCCATGAACACCGGGTCGTTGGTGTAGCAGACGCTGGCGATGCCGGAGTCGTACGACGCCGTGACGACCTTGTTCCGGCCGACGTACTGGGTCGCCGTCCAGCTCTTGCTGACGAGCACGGTCGTGTCGGCCGGGATGTTCGCCGCACCACCGTAGAGGTCCGCGACCGCCGCCGTGCAGTCGAGCGTGCCGCTGATGGTGATGCCGCCGTAGCGGTTGACCAGCACCTGGTCGACCGTCGAGCCGAAGCTGTGCTCGTAGTCGGTGGCCGATGCACTCCCGACCGGGATGATCGCTGCCGTGATGGCAGCCAAGAGCGTGGCTGCCGCCGTGGCGACGCCGCGTAACCGCATGCCCTTCATCGCTGTTCCCTCGCTTCCGTCCCACCAGAACCGGGACCTCGTCCCCCCCTGGTTCCAGCGTGTGACGGCGTCGGGGCGCGCCCCAGAGTCCAAGGTCCCGGCGGGCTGCACAGAAGGGTCAGCCCTCCGGCGCCGCCACCGCGATCACGTCGTCCTGGGTCACCCAGAACAGCCAGAGGCCGGCCTCGACGGCGTCGACCAGCGGGAGATAGGCCTGGACCAGCCGGTCGTGCGCGTCGGTCGATCCGCCCGCCTCACCGAGCACGTGGGCCCGGGCGAGCCAGTTCGCGGCCTCGAGCGCCTGGGCCGGGCCCGAGGCGATCTGCACCTCCTCCTTCAGCTGCATCTCGCCCTGGATCCGCTTGGCCTCCATCTGGTCCGAGATGAACCCGAACTGCTGGTGGATGCCCTTGTCGGCGAGCGCTGCGCGCGCCGCCGCCGTGGCCCGGCCGAGCCCGGCCGACGGGCCGACCGTGTCGATGTCCATCAGGTCCGACTCGGCGCGCGTGAGCGCGCTGCCGAAGCCGAACACGGCATGGCGGACGGCCTTCTTCACGCTGCGGTCCGCTTCCTTCTCCTCCGCGAGGGCGGGTCCGACCACGCCCGTGGTCTTGAGCCCGGGCCCGAACAGTGCCCTGTTGGTCGCGGTCAGGGTCATCCCCGGCGCCTCGGGCCTGCCGCGCTTGTACGACGCTGCCCAGAACGCCAGGAAGCCCTGCCGGGCCGCCTGGTCGGCGTCGGTGGCCTCGATCCAGCGGACCGGCCTGGGATCCAGACCGAGCGCGGCCAGGTGCGCGGCCAGTGCCGACTCCACCCGGGCCCGGTCGCACGTCCGCACCAGCGGGATCTCGGAGAGGCGGTCGCGCACTGCCTGCGCCTCGGCGCCGCGCTCGATCGTCTCTTGCTGGTGATGGAAGAGTCCCATGTCGCCACCCCCTGCTGGTCGTCTCACCGTGGTTCCAGCCTGTGACGGGCCCACGGCAGCCCCCAGAGTCGAAGGTCACCGCCGGGGCGGCCATCCGGTCATCCCGCCGTGCGGCGGCACACCTCGTCCCACGGGGTGGGCGCCAGCCCGAGCTCGGCGGTGATGGCCGTGGAGTCCAGCACGTAGGGGCGGGCGAACTGGTACTCGGTCTCCCTCAGCTCCCTCATCTGGCCGTCGACCAGACCGACCGCCCACACCATGCCCTTCGGGTACGCCCGCACGCGGACCGGCGGCCTGCCGACCGAGGCGAGGATGTCGTTGACCGCCTCGGCCTGGGTGCGCGGCGGGTTGCTGGGCGCGTGCCAGACCCGGCCGAGCGCGGACTCCGTGCCGGCCACGGCGACCAGCGCCCGACCCATGTCGCGCACGTCGGTCCAGGTGTGCGGCTGGTCGGCGCTGCCGATGACCCGCACGGCCTTGCCCTGCAGCGCGGCCGGGATCACCCGCGGCACGTGGGCGTGGTCGCCGAGCGGGCCGCCGACGTAGTCCGAACCGCGCACCTCGACGGTCCGGATCCGGCCGGCCTCGTGGAGGGCGAGCGCTTCGGCGGTCATCCGGGCCCGGATCCGGGCCTTCTTGCCCGGCGCGACGTCGGGCAGGCCCTCCACCATCGGGCGGTCGAGCGGGCCGTAGGGGTAGAGGTTGCCGGTCACGGCCAGGACGGCGCCGGTGCGCTCGGCGGCCGCGAGCAGGGCGGCCGCGACGGGTGGCCACAGCTGCGCCCAGGCGTCGTACCGGGGTGGGTTGACGCAGTTGTAGAGCACCTGCGCGCCCTCGGTGAGCCGGGTCAGGGACTCGGCGTCGGCAGCGTCCACGGCGACCCGGCGGGTGCCGTGGACCTCCGGGCCCTGGCCGGACCGGCTGGCGAGGACGACGTCGGCGCCCCGCTCCGCCAGCACTGCTGCCACGGCCTGGCCGACCGGCCCGGCCCCGATGATCACGTGTCGATCGGACATCTCTGTGCACCTTCATGGTCGAGGGTCGGAACCCGGGAGAGACAGAACCGAGAGCACCGCTCTCGATTTCTCAGACTGGCACGTCCGCCCGCGCAATTCAAGAGCATTGCTCTCGTTTGTTGTCAACGCTCTCGTCGTGGTGCAGGATCGGCGGCATGACCGCCGTCTCCGCCCCCCGCACGGCCCGGGACTTCGCCCGGATCGAGCTCACCCGCGCGATCCTCACGAGCGCCCGGGCGCAGCTCGCAGAAGTCGGCCCGGGCGAGCTGTCGGTACGTCAGATCGCCCGGGAGCTCGGGATGGCGTCCTCTGCCGTCTACCGCTACTTCCCCAGTCGCGACCAGTTGATCACGGCGCTGCTGATCCAGTGCTACGACGAGAGCGGCGCCGCAGTGGAGGCGGCCGAGGCCGCCGTACC
>JBAZUN010000589.1:0-3101 GCA_041661365.1 Candidatus Latescibacterota bacterium | reverse complement strand
GCGCCAGCTCGTTACCCGGTGGGGCGGGCAGATCGACCTGTGCAGCGCTCCCGGACAGGGAAGCCGCTTCGTGGTCCGCCTGCCGGCTGCATCGCCCGCCGCGGCCACACCTGAGGGCTGAATCTGCCCCATGGTCCTGGAGCGGCTCCAGTGGCACAAGCCGCTGCGCCTGGTCAGGGCGATCACCATCCCGGTGGTCATCTACGGGGTGCTGCGGTCGACCCTGCACCGGTCCTCGCTGGGCACCCTGTTCGTCCTGGGCCGGCTCAACGTGGCCTTGACCGGCACCCAGACGACCACGGGGTCTGGCTAGGCGCGCGAACGGAACTTCAGCCCTCGGCCGTCCGCACCTCCACCTCGAGCCGCCCGTCCCGCGGCCGGGCCCGGACCAGCGGGTAGGCCATCGGCATCGGGTCCTGGAGGCGGAGCAGCCCCATGCCCACGACCTTCTCGTCGTGGTACCCCGTCGGCTCGACCGAGACCAAGATGCCCTGCTTCACCTCGAGCGACACGCCATCCTCCCAACGCAGGAGCTGCCCCTCGCGCCTGGGCCTGCCGAAGCACCACCAGGACTGGTCGACCTCGGTTTCCCGGATCAGGGTCAGCCGCCCCGGCCGGTCCAGGCGCAGCGTCTGGTGGGCGAAGCCGGAGTCGGCGGCACCCCTGCAGGTCAGCACGGCATGCCGGCCGTCGTCGCGCAGGATAACCTCTTCCACCTCCGCGGGCGGAGAAGCCCCCGGGTCGTGGTCGACCCAGACCGGTCGGCCGCCGGCGTGGATGACCACCGTTCGGCGCCGCATCCCGGCGACCAGGTCGTTGGGTAGATACGAAGCCCGCAGATAGGCTTCGTTGACCGAGGGGAAGACGAAGGACAGCGGTGCCCCGGCCTCGACCCCGGCGATCACCGTGGGGTCGTACCAGGCGCAGGCGTACCCGCCCCAGTCGAACAGCATCCACTCCCCTCGGTCGGTGATGTACCGGCTCTGCTGCACGCTGCCGGCGGTTTGGTCCCACAGGGCCAGGTGCTGGCAGAGCGGGCGCCGGTAGAACCGGGCCAGCCCCAGCAGCACCGGCGAGTAGTAGTTGATCTGCCCATAGGACGGCTCGAGCACCACGGTCTCGTGGTCCTGGTCGTGGCCGCCGTTCTTGATCGTTGCCACGCTGGCCAGCGCCAGCCTCGCGTCCATCCGGTCGGCAAAGGGCACGAACAGATCCTCGCCGGTCACCCGCCGCAGGGCATCCATGAAGGCCAGCCGGTACTGCATGGTGGAGGCCCAGAAGGTGGCCCCCTCCACCTGAGCCCCGTCGGGTGCGAGCCCCTGGGGCAGGAGGTGCTCGCGGAACTTGGCGACCGTGGCCCGCAGCCACGCCGGCGCCGGCGCGCATTCCCCCAGCACGGCCAGTGCCGCCACGCCGAAGGAGGCCCACTCGACGATGGCGTGATGGGTGTGGAACCCGGGTCCGCGGATCGACTCGGTGAGGAAGTACCCCTCGTAATACGCCTGGCCGATGCCGGTGATGGCCGCGCGCAGCTCCTCACCCTCGGCCGGGCTCAGGCGGTCGGCCAACAGGTCGTAGCTGACCGCCAAGCCCTTGAGCAGGCGGGTGGCGGCGTAGGCCTTGCCGCCGTCCGGCGTCCCCTCGGCCTCCCTGCCCCAGACGCGGCAGCAGGCCAGGGCCCAGTCGACCGCGGCCTTCCCGTGCCGCTCTTCCGCGCCGTACCGCCAGGCAAAGGCAAGGTGCTCCATGACCGCCATGTCGTGCATCATGGCGTAGAAGCGGTCGTAGAGGTTGGCGTAGATCGGGTCTGGTGAGATCGGCGCGATCCAGGTCCGGCGCAGGGGCCGTTCCAGGCACCAGTCGGCCGAGGCCATCAGGTTGTGCCAGATCCGGGCGCGGAATCCCTGCTCGCGGCCAGCCCGGAGTTCGGTCAGCTCGTCGGCGGTGAAGAACAGCCGGGGATGACCGGGGATCGGTGTCGAGGCCGGGGACTGAGATCGGATCATCGTCTTTCCTGCCAGCCGGATACTCCGCCGACCGGGATTCAGCCGGCGAAGCGCCGCCCCTCGTCGAGCATGGCCAGGTAATTCTCCAAAAGCAGGTAGTTGGCCACGCTGTTTCCCGTGCCCAGGGCGTACCCCCCTCCGGGCTGGCAGACGGCGAGGGTCTCGCGCACCCGCTGCCGCACCTGGGCCTCGGTGGCCCGGCAGAGGAAGTCCAGGTCGATCCCGCCCAGCAGGGTCAGGCGACGGCCGTAGGCCTGCTTGGCCTGCCGCACGTCCTCGATGGTGTCCTCAAAGGAGTGCTTGGCGTCGAGCCCCACCTCCTCGATCAGATCCTCCAGGATGGCGGCAAGATTGCCGCAGGAATGGAGCAGATAGGGCCGGCCGGCCTCGTGGGCGATACGGGCCACGGCTTTATGTCCGGGCAGTACGAACTCCCGCATGTCGGCCGGGCTGATCAGGGTCCCCGAGCGGAACCCCATGTCGTCGCTCCCCAGCATCAGCTTCACCCGGTCGAACTGCACCACCATCCGGGCCACCGCCAGGCTCTGCTCGAGGATCCGCTCGTACAAGGCCCGGACCAGGTCGCGGTCGTCGTACAGGGCCAGGCAGAGGGTCTCGTACCCCATCAGCCAGGTGAGGTACTCGCAGAAGTGGCCGAAGCCGCCGCCGATGACGCACATGTCGTCGGGCAGGTTCTGCTCCAGCCATTCGAGGGATCGGGTGGTGGTCGTTGCCAGGTCCGGCCAGGGATAGGACTCGAGCTCCTGCCAGGTGGTGATCGGGCCGCGGTGTTCGTTCAGATAGCTCCGACCACCGGCCCGTTCCAGGTCGGCCGTGTCCGGGGTGGCGGACCAGTTGAAGACCATGACCAGACCGTCGACCCCGGCGTTGACGTAGTCGTACCCGAGGAAACGCTGGATGGCGATCTGGCGGCGCCACCCGAAGAACGGATCGGCCGGGTCCAGGCCGCGCAGCAGGTCGAAGCGCTCGGCCACCGCGGTCTGCACCTCACCGTCGAGGTAGAGCTCGTAGTGGTGCACGCGGGCCGGAGTGCCGCGACGGCGGATGCAGTCGACGAACCCTTCCCAGTCCGGG
>JBAZUN010000588.1:0-3101 GCA_041661365.1 Candidatus Latescibacterota bacterium | reverse complement strand
TGACACTCATCTGACCGTCTCTATCTTACAGCGCCGTAGTCGCGGTAACGAGAACAGACGGCCTGTCCAGGTTCCGGAGGGTTCCCGGTGAAGGACTTCGAATACGTCGCCCCGCGCACGATCCGCGAGGCCGTGTCCCTGCTGGCCGAGCCGGGGATCCGGTCCCGGGTCATGGCCGGCGGTACCGACCTGCTGGTCCAGCTCCGGGCGCACCGCTTCGAGCTCGACCGGGTGGTCGACGTCAAGGAGATCCCCGAGCTGAACGAGCTGTCCTTCGGTCCCCGCAAGGGACTGCGGCTCGGCGCTGCCGTCTCCTGCCGCCGGTGCTATCTGGACCCCGGGATCACGGCCCGGTACCCGGGGCTGGTCGACGCGGCCGCGATCATCGGGGGGATCCAGATCCAGGGACGGGCCTCCCTGGGCGGCAACCTCTGCAATGCTTCACCGAGCGGCGACGCCATCCCCGCGCTGATGGTCCACGGCGCCCTGGCCGAGGTGGCCGGCCCCGGCGGACGACGGACCGTTCCCGTGGCCGAGTTCTGCCAGGGGCCGGGACGCAGTGCCCTGCAGCCGGACGAACTGCTGGTGGCCCTGGTCCTGCCGCCGCCGCGACGGCATGCGGCCGGTCACTACCAACGGTTCATCCCCAGGCGGGAGATGGACATCGCCGTGGTCGGCGTCGGCGCCCACGTCGAGCTGGTCAACGGTCGCCGTCTCTTCGGTCGGGTCAGCCTGGCCCTGGGAGCCGTGGCGCCCACGCCGGTGGCCGCGACCGAGGCCGCCGCCTGGCTCACCGGCCGCGAGGTGACCGACGAGGCGATCGTCGCCGCCGCCGAGATGGCCAAGACCGCGGCCCGACCGATCTCCGACATGCGCGGTCCGGCCGAGTTCCGTCTCCACCTGGTGGGGGTGCTGACCCGGCGGGTCCTGCAGGGGGCGGTGACGCGGGCCCGCGGCGGATTCGTGCCCAACGCGGTCCAGGATCCGGCGCTGGCCGGATCGCCGCTCCCCGTGCGCCGGCCCGAGGCCGCGGCCTGACCTTGGCAGCCCGTTGAAAAAGTCCATTCGGGCTGCGGCCGGTGCTGACGTGCCCTGGCGTCGTGTGCCGGATCGTTCTCGATCCGGCCACGTCCCTGTGCTCGCTCGCTCTGCGCATCTCCCCTCGATGCGCTGTCGCTCGCGCGCCTAGCCAGGACCCGCCATCCCTCGGCCTCGCCAGACAAAGCGGCTTTTTCAACGGGCTGTTAGCGAATGCATCGCTCTCCACGGAGCAGGAAACCCCGATGAGCAAGATCCAGGTCCGGACGCGGATCAACGGCGAGGAGGTCGAGTTCCTCTGCGAGGCGCGCCAGAGCCTGCTGGAGGTGCTGCGCGAGGAGCTGGGGTTCACCGGCACCAAGGAAGGATGCAACGACGGGAACTGCGGCGCCTGCAACGTCCTCCTTGACGGCACCCTGGTCAACTCCTGCCTGGTGCTGGCCGTGGAGGCCGAGGGGAAGGAGATCCTCACGGTCGAGGGGCTCGCCACCCCCGCGGGCCTGCATCCGCTGCAGCAGCAGTTCCTCGAACACGCGGCCCTGCAGTGCGGCATCTGCACCCCCGGCTTCCTCATCGCGGCCAAGGCCCTGCTCGACCAGAATCCCGACCCCACCGAGCACGAGGTCCGTCACTGGCTGGCGGGGAACCTGTGTCGCTGCACCGGGTACGACAAGATCGTGCGCGCCGTGCTGGCCGCTGCCCGCCTCCTGCGCGAGCAGCCGGCGGTCTCCCCCTGATCCCCATGCCGGTGGTCTGGGTGCCGGCGCTCCTGCGGCCCTTGACCCAGGGCCGCGAGCAGCTCCAGGTCTCCGGGCGGACGGTCCGCCAGGTCTTCGAGTCCCTGAACCTGGAGTACCCCGGACTGGCCGAGCGCCTCTGCGACGACCAGGGCCGCCTGCGCCCTGAGATCGCGGTGGTGGTCGACGGCGAGACCGCGATCGAAGGGCTGCGGGCCGCGGTCGGCTCCGACAGCGAGGTGACCTTCCTGCCGGCCTTGAGTGGAGGTTGAGGCACGGTACTCGCGCCAAGCTGGCACCCTTCCTGCACGTCCTGCGCCTGCAGCTCCTGCGCGCGTGGCATCCGGGTGCCGTCCCCGTCACCTGGCAGACGCGATCCGCTTCCAGACTGAAGGTCACTGTCATTGTCCCGCAATCGATTGCGCCGGGCATGCACCGGTCGGCACGAAGATTGCAGAGCCTGGTGGACACCGTGGCGCAGGAGTTGCGCGCCAGCGAGTCGACGAACCGGGTTCGCGCACAAAATGCACGGGCCGGAAGGCCGTTCAGGAGTCAGCGCCGATGAGCAGCACCGTTGCAGGTTGCACCGAAGAGGGAGTCCTCGCCGCCGTGGCCCAGGAGGGCGAGGCCGTGGCGTTCCCGACCGCCGCGCCCCGGGAGAGCCTTGTTCGCCGCATCGACGAGATGTTGCGCCAGGTCCTCGACCCGCAGGAACTGAGCCTGTTGACCCTTCGCTTCGGCCTCGACGGCCGGCCCCCGCTGGCGGCCGACCGCGCCGGGGTCGAGTTGGGGTTGAGCCTCCAGCAGGTCGAGCGGCTGCAGGAGCGGGCCCTGGCCAAGCTGCGCCGTCCCATGGGCCGGCCCGCGCCCCTGAGCAACTGACCGCCGGAGGGGGAGTTGCCGGCCTCCTATACCTGCGTCGAGCGGCAGACGGCCTGCAGTTCAGGCCGCCCGGTGGCTGCAGGCTCACCTCACCGTGCTGACCTTGAGGCCTGTCCCGTCGTCGCTCCGGCGGGCAATGACCGAGAAGGCATCCTCGGTATACGAGCCGAAGACGCCGTACCCCCCCTCCACGTGGAACACCGGCCCCTTGTCACCGTCGTTCCCCGACATCCCGTTCTGGGCCGTCGCGTAGTAGTCCAGGTAGTTCTGGTCCGCCGCCTGCACCCGTACCCGGCATTCCCCCTCGAACCGCACCCCGGCCCACCAGTAGTCGCTGCGCAGGGAATCGACCGGCACGAAGTAGTCGACGCGGCTTGACCAGAACAGCCGGTCCATCCGTTCCTGCCACTTCCGTGCCTCGGTCCAGTTCTTCCCCTCGATCTC
>JBAZUN010000587.1:0-3102 GCA_041661365.1 Candidatus Latescibacterota bacterium | reverse complement strand
CGCTGCGTCGCCGGCACCGAGACCGCGGACCTGTACGCCGCGCCCTGGCCGCACGGCCGTAATCCGGCCAACCAGAAGCCGGCCCAGCACGATTTCCCGTATATCAACGACGAGCTGGAGATCGTTCTCGGTCCGGACGCCGCCGACCCGCCGCAGGCCGACCTGTACAACCCGTGCCTGCACCTTTACCCAGAGGCCCAGGAAGTCTACCTGGCCTTTCCCTCGCTCTACCGTTGCTGGGGGTATAGTGGTGACGATGTCTCGTATGGACGCGACCACCGAGGCCGGCTGGCCAACGACGGTCTCTTCGAGACCCAACTGGCGGTCAGCCGCGACGGCGTGCAGTTCACCCGGTACCGCACGCCCTATCTGCACGCCGGCATGATCCGTACCCGTGCCGGGAGCGAGGGTGACCTCGACTGCGGCCTGATGATGATGGGGATCGGCATCCTGCGCCGTGGCGACGAGCTCTGGCAGTACTACTTCGGCGCCCGCCGCACCCACCAGACGCGGGAGAGCGGCGAGGCGCTCGGGCTCTGCGGGGAGGGGATCTTCCGCGTGGTGCAGCGCCTGGACGGGTTTGTCTCGGTCGACGCCGGACAACCGGGGGGCGAGTTCACCACCCCGCCGCTGGTCTTCGACGGCAGCCGCCTGCGGCTCAACGCCGCCTGCCACGGCCTGGGAGAGATCTGGGTCGAGATTCAGGACGAGACCGGTGCGCCGATCCCCGGCTATGCCCAGACCGAGGCCGTTTCCATCGACCGCAACGGAACCGCCCAGGAGGTCTGGTGGAAGGGCGGCCCGGACCTTTCCAGCCTGGTCGGCCGTCCCGTGCGGCTGCGCTTCGTCCTGCGCTCGGCCAAGCTCTATGCGTTTCAGTTCATGTCGGGATGAGGGCAGGCTCGACGGGGTACCGTCCGGGGCTCAGACGGGGATGACCTCTCCCTGCACCCGGATATGGCTGAGGATCTGCGCCGGCCGGTCGGTGTCGTTGCGGAAGTCGCAGCGCACCTCGAGGATGCCGGCCGCCGCGGTCCAGGGATCCAGGTCGATGGCTCGGCCATCGAGCGCGGCGGCCGCCGCAACCGGCCAGGCAGCGCCGCCGGCGCCGGTGCTGACGCTGACGGCAACGGGCCCGGCGGGCCGACCCCGGAGCGCCACCCGGACGTGGCTGAAGCAGCAACCTTGGCGGGCGGTAAGCCGCACCAGCAGGAATCCGGTTCGGTGCGCCTTGAGCACCATCCCGTCGCCGTCCTGGCCGGCGATGCTACCGGCCGTCCACATCAGTCCTCCCTCCAGCCGGCCCAGACCGAGCTCCACGGCGAACGGACCGGGTGGGATCTCCCGCGTGGGATTGGGCGCCTCCATCACGCGGAGGAGGCCTGCCAGGCTGGGGGGCAGCCAGGCGGCCCGATCCGCGGTCCAGGAGAACTCTCCGGCCCATCTGACCTGCTCGGCCAGATGACCGGCGTTCCCCGCGTCGAGGGTGCACCAGTTGGTGCACAGGACCCCCGGGGCACGGCTGGTCGTCGGTGCGAATCGATCCCTTGGTCCGGACAGGGGCACTTCCGCAGCCGTCAGTTCCTGCCGCTTGTGGTGGACCCGGTGGGAGAAGGTGAAGATGCTCTCGCTCTTCCAGGGACTGCCCAGTACGGTGAAGCCGCGTTCGAGGAGGAAGTCATAGGAAGGGTACTCGCCGGTGACCTCGTAGTGCCAGTCGCACAGAACGACGTCGCGGGGTATGGCCTCCACGGCCCGGTGGATCTCATCCGGCGGGCCGCCGTAATGGCTGCCCAGGCTGGCGCCGTGACCCAGGTGCTGCCCAGGGGTCAGCAGCATGTCGGCCCAGATCATGGTGCGCACGTCGTGCCCTGCCAGCAGGTCGCGCACCCGGGTCACGTGGCCGGCGAACCAAGCTGAGGGACTCAAGGCGCGGCAGGCCGGACAGCGGAGCACCGATTCCCGCCGCGTCAGCTCGTAGTCGCTGACGACCTCGTCGTGACCCACGTGCAGCAGATGGGGCTGGAACAACTCGATCACCTCTTCCAACAGCTCGGTTACCAGACTCCAGGTGCTGGGATTGCTCGGGCAATAGCGGTCGGGGTAGCCTCGCTCCGCGTCCTCGGCCAGCTCCGGGTGGGCCTGCAGCAGGTAGTCGACGTGGTTCAAGGTGGGGAGCATGGGGATGAACTCGATCCCCTCCGCCGTTGCCAGCGCGGCGAAACGGGCAAAGACCTCCTTGTCCAGGGCCCACGGGGCCGACACCTCGGGGTGCGACTCGTACCTCATTCCCCGCTCGAGCTCCACGCACAGGTGGGTGATCCGATACCGGGCCATGCGGCGGATCAGGTCGGCCACCACCGCCGGATCGGTGGGACCAAGGCGGCAGGTGAGGAACACCCCGCGCACCGGCATGTCAGGCCAGTCGCGGACGGTGGTGGCGCGGATCGGCGCCTCCCGGCACAGGAGTTGGCAGAGGGTGTCCAGACCGTAGCGCAGTCCGCGTCGGTCAGCTCCCACCACGATGCACCCCCGCGGATCGACCTGCAGGGCGTACCCGTCGGGACGCAGACCGCCGTCCAGGAGCCCGAAGGGAGCAACCTGGCGGGCGATCTCGCGGTCCGAGGCCAGACCGGCGACCAGGGGATACCCCTGACCCTGGGGCGCGGTCGTCAAGCTCCATTGGCCGATTCTTTCCAGCACCAGGTCGAGGTGAGGGGTGGCCGTCGGGCTCAGGACGGCAGGGGGGAGGAAAGGCTCCCCCGAGGAACGGATCTGCTGCGGCAGCGGTTCCAGGGTGAGGACCTGCTCTTCGACCATCCGACCTCCTGCCGGCGGAATGACGTGGTGGCGGTGGCGCACGAACGCCTTGTATCGAGCAGAAGATACGGAAGCGAGCGAGGAACGGTCGGGAGCAGGCTGCGGCTTCGGTCGGCCCCCAGGGGAGTGCCGGGAGGCAGGAGCGGGCCGCAAGGCTGAGCGCCTCCCGGGTCCCCGGCCGACCGAAGCCCCGAAGATATCGGTGTTGAGGAGCACGTTGGCGGCCCGGTCACCCAGAGCGTCCACGACAAACTCGTAGGTGTTGAATGGACCATCGGAAGC
>JBAZUN010000586.1:0-3140 GCA_041661365.1 Candidatus Latescibacterota bacterium | reverse complement strand
CTGACCGCCGTGTCCGTGCTGCGGGTCTTCCGGGGGACGGGGGCCTCGCGTCCGTCACCGGAATAGTGGAGGCCCGCCGCGAGGCAGGCCCCCACCGGATGAGATCCGGACTACAAGCTGAGGTTGTAGAAGGCCCGGCGCTGGGGATAGATGGCCTGGCCGCCCAGCTCCTCCTCGATCCGCAGGAGCTGGTTGTACTTGGCGATCCGGTCGGTGCGCGAGGCCGAGCCGGTCTTGATCTGGCCGGCGTTGGTCGCCACCGCGATGTCGGCGATGGTGGCGTCCTCGGTCTCGCCCGAGCGGTGCGAGATCACCGCCGTGTACCCGGCCCGCTTGGCCATCTCGATGGCCGCCAGGGTTTCGGTCAGGGTGCCGATCTGGTTCACCTTGATGAGGATCGAGTTGGCGACCCCGTCCTCGATCCCGCGCTGGAGCCGCTCGGTGTTGGTGACGAAGAGATCGTCGCCCACGAGCTGGAGGCGGTCGGCCAGCTCACCGGTGAGCTGGGACCAGCCGTCCCAGTCGTTCTCGTCGAGCCCGTCCTCGATGGAGATGATGGGGTACCGCTGGGCCAGGTCGGCGTAGAACTGGACCATCTCGGCCGAGGAACGGGCCTGCCCGCCCGACCAGTGGAAGACGTAGCGGCCGTTCTCGTAGAGCTCGCTGGAGGCGCTGTCGAGGGCCAGCGCCACGTCCTCGCCGGGCCGGTACCCGGCCTTCTGGATGGCCTCGAGGATGACCTCGAGCGCCTCCTCGTTGGAGCCCAGGTCAGGGGCGAACCCGCCCTCGTCGCCGACGGCGGTGTTGAGCCCCTTGGCCTTGAGCACCGCCTTGAGGCTGTGAAAGACCTCGGCGCCGGTCCGCAGGGCCTCCCGGAAGGAGGGGGCGCCCACCGGCATGATCATGAACTCCTGCAGGTCGACGTTGTTGTCCGAGTGGGCACCGCCGTTGAGGATGTTCATCATCGGCACCGGCAGGGTGCGGGCCGAGGGACCGCCGAGGTACCGGTAGAGCGGCAGACCGGTCGATTCGGCCGCGGCCTTGGCGCAGGCCAGGGATACCCCGAGCATGGCGTTGGCGCCCAGCCGCCCCTTGTTGGCGGTGCCGTCGAGGTCGATCATCTTCTGGTCGATCAGCACCTGTTCGACGGCGTCCAGGCCGAGCAGGGCAGGGGCGATCTCCTCGTGGACGTTGGCCACCGCCCGGAGGGTCCCCTTGCCCAGGTACCGCCGCTTGTCGCCGTCGCGCAGCTCGATCGCCTCGTGCTCGCCGGTGGAGGCGCCCGAGGGGACCGCCGCCCGTCCGAGCGCGCCGCAGGCCAGCAGCACGTCGACCTCGACCGTCGGGTTGCCGCGCGAATCGAGGATCTCGCGCGCGGTGATCTTCACTATCTCGCTCATGGCCGACGGACTCGCTTTCTCGTGGAGGTGAGATGGGGTCTACCGATTCGCGTACCAGGCAGGGAAACTAGATGCCGCCCCAGCGACTGTCAAGCGGAAAGCCGACCCCGGTGACGGTCCGGTACCGCCGGTCTTGGAGCCAGATCGTGGCCCGGTCGAGGACCCTCGTCGTCGGCCTGATCGGCCTGCTCTCGACGGCCGCCTTCGCCGGGGGGGACGGCTCGGTCAACGTGCCGCTCGATCACTGGGCCTACGAGTTCGTCGAGCGGTGCGAGGCCCGCGGCCTGCTGCACGGCGCCGGGGACGGGATCCGGCCGCTGAGCCGGCTCGAGCTGGCGCGCCTGGTGCTGCGCGTGGCCGCCGCGGTCGACCGTGGTCAGGGGCTTACCCGGGTCGACGCCGAGCGACTGGGGCGCCTGCGGCAGGAGCTGGCGCCCGAGCTCGTGGAGGCCGGCGGCGCGTCCCCGGCCCAGGTCAGGAAACGGATCGACCTGCGTGGCCCTGGTCCGTTGCTGTCGTACCGGGCGCCGGAGGGCGAGATCCTGGCCGATCTGCTCTTCCGCCAGCAGACCGATCTCCTCACCGGCCGCGGGAGGAGCGATACCGAGACGATCCACCGCACCCGCCTCGGCGGGTCGGTGCGCGGCCGGTTGCACGGGCTCGGGTACCGCCTCGCCTTCGAGCAGACCCGCGAGCAGGGGAGCCGCACCTATCTGACCCGCGACGACGTCTTCGACTCGCGGGTCGAGATCCCCCAGCTCAAGGACGGACTGGCCGACTACCACCACGGCATCGGGTACGTGACCTTCGGCCTGCCGTTCGGCGACCTGGAGCTCGGTCGGGACGAGGTCGAGTGGGGGCCGGCTCCGGGCGATAACCTGGGGCTGAGCCGGAACGCCCCGGCCCTTGACCTCGTCCGGCTGCGCAGCCGGCTGGGCGCCTTCAAGCTGGTCAGCCTGCACGCGGCCCTGCGGCCGTGCCCGGACCGGCCCGATTCCCCCTTGTGTGGCGGACAGGCCTCGCCCGAGTCGTACATCGTGAACCAGACGGCGAGAACCCTGGACCGGGAGAAATACCTGGCGGCGCACCGCCTCGAGGTGGCCGTGGCTCCCTGGCTGGACCTGGGGTTCCAGGAGGAGGTGGTCTACGGCGATCGGGGACCGGAGTGGTCCTACCTCAATCCGGTGATGTTCTACTGGGCCGCGCAGAGCTACCTGGGGGATAAGGACAACGTGATGATGGGGGTGGACCTCGACCTCCATCCGGGGCACGGCACGCGGGTCTGGCTGGCCTACGTCGTCGACGACCTCAAGAAGCTCAAGATCTTCTCCGACGACTTCGCCAACAAGTTCTCGCTCCAGACCGGACTGCTGTGGACCGACCCCCTCGGTCTGCGCGACACCGACCTGCGGGCCGAGTACGTGCGGATCGAGCCGTGGATCTACACCCACAAGTTCCCGATCAACGCCTTCTCCCATTTCGATTCGCCCCTGGGGCACTCCCTCGGTCCCAACAGCGATCGCTGGCGGCTCGGTCTGACGCGGCGCCTGAACGCCGATCTCGCCCTGGGCCTGACCGCGGGACGCGCCCGGCACGGGTATAACGAGCTCCTCCCCGACGGCACGGTGCGGAACGTCGGCGGCGACCTCTTCCTGGGCCCGCGGCCCGGGGACCAACGGGACACCAAGTCCTTCCTCGACGGGGTGCTGGCGAAGCGGACCCAGATGGAGGCCACGGTCC
>JBAZUN010000585.1:0-3154 GCA_041661365.1 Candidatus Latescibacterota bacterium | reverse complement strand
CCCTGGACGGGAGCGTCGTTCTCGAGGATGAGGCTGCTGATGTACTCCCCAGGCGCGGTGCCCGCAGGCACGGACACGGTGAGGTCGCGAGTAGCGGCCTGACCTGCCGGCAGCTGCAGGACCTCGGTGGGGTAGGACAGCCAGGTTGTGGTGCCGGTGGGGGTGCTGTCACGGGTTCCGGCGCCGAATCCGCCGTTGATGAGGGAGTAGGCGTCGGCGGCGTAGGTGCGCGCGGGTATGGTCGCGGATCCGTGGTTTCCCAGCTCCACCGTCAGCTGTTGGCTCTGACCCGGTTTGATGACCAGATCGAAATAGGGCCCCGGCTGGTCCACAGCCTTGAGGCTGAGCTTGACGGGCTGCTCGTCCGCGACGGCCATTCCGGCGGGACCGATGAGGGCGCCGATCACAAGTCCGAGCGTCAGCAGGATTCTGGTGAAATGCCGACGTGATGGCTCAGGCATGGAGCACTTCTTTCGCAAGCGGAGGGGAGAGTGCCGTACCGGCTGTCAGGGTCCGGAGCTGATGGTGGTCGTGAGGGACGCGGTGTTGATCCCGACCCCGGTAGCTGCCGGGATTATCCGGACAGGGCGATTCCCTGGGCGCAGGTCCCGGCCCCGTGACCGGGATTTGCGTGCAGTGCCACGCGTGGCGCATCGAAGGATCCGACCGGCGATGTTGACGGGACCAGGGGTCCGTTCACCGGGTCGATCGGCTCGCTGCCCGCCGGGGTAGCTGGGCCTCGACGGACTCGACGGTCAGGGTCGCTGCGGGGATACCCGCTCCGGGGTTCGGGCCGCTGTGGACCGGGGCAGAGGTCTGCTCGGTGAGGTTCCAGCCCGTGCCGGGGCCGGGACCGGAGCTGTCGGTCGGGACGGCCCGGCCGGAGGTCGTTCGGGTGTGATGCGAGTACGGCGTTGCAGGGTCCTGCAGGCTGGCGGTAGGCGCCGCAGCGGCCGGCACGGCTTCGGCCAGCACGGTCAGCACCGCGCTGGACAGCACCATGGCCACGACACCCGCTCGCCAGCGTTGGGTGGACGTGGCCTTCACCGTCCGCCTGGGCCGAGGAGGGGCTGCAGGGGCGGGGCCATTGCCGGGCCCCGGCCCTGCAGCCTCTCACTCCAGCCCGAAGGCTTACGGAGCGGCGGTGACGGTGGTGGTCAGGGTCCCGGTGTAGGTGCCGGCACGGCTCTCGGCAGGAACGGTCAGGGTCACGTTGATGCCCTGTCCGTAGGTGCCCTGCCCGTAGGTCGCGCCGGCTCGCAGCACCGTCACGGGTGTGTCGAGGCTGCCAGTCACACCGGCGGTGATGTTGCCGCTCTGCGGGCCAGTCGGTGCCAGGTCGGTGCCGGTCACGTCAATCACCTGGCCGGCACTGGAGGTGACGGCCGCGACCGAGGTGATGGCGAAGTTCGCGGCCGGGATCGCGGTCCCGGCGTTCGTCCCGCTGTAAGCGAAGCTGGTGACCTGCTCCGTGACGTTCCAGCCGGCACCGGTACCGGTGCTGTCGTCGGCGGCCAGAACCATCGTGCCCGTGCTGGGTTGGTCAGCGTGCGTGGAGGTGACATCGACCAGTGCAAGGTCGGCGACAGATGCGGTCAGGGTGCCGCCGGTCACGGCCTGGGTGACGGAGTCCGCCGCGAAGGCCGACGTGGCAAAGAGGAGGGCGCCGACGCTCAGGGCGCCGATGGTAAGGGTTCTGGCGGTACTGCGCATGAGCTATTCTCTCTGTTCGGTGACCCGGCTGACCGCGTGGGTCCCGTGGCTTTGCGTCCCCGCCTTGCAGCAGGTTTGCCATTTCGGCGAGCTGAGTGCTCGCAGGTGAGCTGAGTGCTCGCTTGTACCAGGCTCTTCGACACCGACTGAACCAACCTTGAGCGGCCAAGCCGGTGGGTTCCTTCGAGTGATGAAATTCGGGCTCGTGGTCCTGCTGGCCGTGTCGGTCACCGATGAGAGCGGGCCACCGCCAGGCTCGAGGTGGCCGAGCTGGTCCATCACACCGATGCCGGTTCGCAGGGAGATGTGTGTCCCACGGGGACTTCGGGGCCGCCCGAGCACCTGCCTGCCCGACCGCGCCATTTCGGCGCGTCCAGGTTTTCGGCTGCTCGACCTGCCCCGTGGCGACGCAGAAACGTCAAACGCTGCGAGACCGTGGGCGCTCGACGGCATTCACGGAGTTCAATTGTCCCTCCTCCACCACCTGAGTGGTCCTGGAGCGGCATCCCCGATAGCGGTGTGGCCGTGGTTGGCCGGTCGTCGTCGTGGACGATGAGGCGGTCACCGCGTGAGCCTTCGAGTGAACCGTCCGCAGCACTCTCGAACGGACCATCACGCTGACCGCGCCGCACATTGTCGACCCCGCCGGCCTGCTGGGCGAGGCCTTGTCGGATGCGTCCCGGACCTGATGCGGCACCTGTTGGGCACGGTGATCAACGCGTCGCTGTCCGCGCAGGCCGACGCGGTCCGTGGCGCAGAGTGGGGCCAACCGGGCCCCGAGCGGGTCGCGCAGCGCAACGGTCACCGGCCCCGGGCCCGACACCCGGGTCGGCACGATCGACGTCGCGGTGCCCACGCTGCGCACCGGGACCTGCTTCCCCGAGTGGCTGCTCGAGCGCAGGAAGCGTGCCGAGACCGCCCTGATCGGCGTGGTGGCGACCTGGACGGGCAGGTCGAGGCGCTCCGCACCCGCCCGCTGGGCGATGGCGGGCCGTTCACGTTCCTGGCCGCGGACGCGTTGGCGATCGAGGAGTCCGCGAGGACGGACGCGTGGCGGGCGCCGTGGTCCTGGTCGCCACCGCCGTCAGCGCCTACGGGCACCGCGAGGCCCTGGGCTGCACGACCACCACCAGTGAGACCAACGAAGCGTGGAACGGTCCCTTCGCTGGCCTGGCGGCCCGCGGTTCTGCCGGGCTGCGGCCGGTCACCGCCGACGCCCACCGCGGTCTGGTCGAGGCGATCAGTGCGAACCTGCCCGGGCGACCCGGCAACGCCTGCGGGCATCTCCCGCTGAGGCGAAGCGCGCGGGGGAACGCACCCACGACGCGGCGAACCTGGTGGGCACCTGCCCGAAGAGCTCGTGGCCGGCGGTCGAGGCGATGCTGCATCCTGTCCACGCCAGCCCGACACCGACCAGGTCCACGCCCAGTACTCCAAGCTG
>JBAZUN010000584.1:0-3160 GCA_041661365.1 Candidatus Latescibacterota bacterium | reverse complement strand
CCCATCAGCTTCTCACCCATGTCCTCGCCGGCAACACCTTCGTCGACGGCGAGCTGAAGGCCGCGGCGTGAACCACACCGGCACCCCTGGAGGAGACGCTCTCCGAGGCTCTCATCCGGCCTCTAACGCCAGACCCCCATCCACAACTATTGACAATATCTCACGCCAGACACTGCGAAGACCATGTACTACACAAGCTCACGCAGGGAAACGAAGAGGAGGAGCCTGACTAGCGACGATGCGGCCGCGATGCTGTGGCTCTACTCTAGCGGGACCCCAAAGACGGGTATGGATGGCGCTACGCGCACGCCGTTGCCCGACCAGATCCATCTTGAGCAGAACTACCCCAATCCCTTTAACCCGCAGACATACATCCGCTTCCGTCTGCTCGAGCCAACCGAGGTTACGCTCAAGATCTATGACGCCCTTGGACAAGAGGTACGCACCTTGGCAAGTCAGGAACGGCGCGAAAGCGGTGACTGGCAGGTACTGTGGGACGGCAAGGACGACAGTGGCATCCTCGTAGCTTCAGGCGTGTATGTGTGTCAGTTGGCGTCTGGTGCCAGCAGCATCGCCGCAAAGATGTCACTTGTGAGGTAGCGTGAGCTGAGTGAGTGCAAGGCGAGTAGCGGGCAAGGCGGCAGTGGCGGGCAGGCGAAGAAAGCGCGCGAACAAACTAAACCATCATTCCGCGGCAGTCACCGAAGGAGAGCGCAACGTCACCGCTGGCCAGGAAGAGGTCGACCCGCGAATGCAGGGGCACCTCTGAGCTGCGATGCTATAGTGTGGAGTGGCTCTGTGATAGGCCAGTACAGAGCCACTTCTCCTTGCTAGAGCCACTCCAGCGATGGGGCAGGGGCCGCCCCCTGCCTGAGAGCAGGACGGGGTAGCAGAACCCTCGCGAGGAAGGGCTCGAAGGGAGCGGAAGATGAACCGGTGGCTTGCATCAGGCGCGGTTGCATGCTGGGCTGCAAGCATAGGCGTACTCCACGCGGGCTGCGGGGCCGCACACGCCCAGGAGACGGAGGTTGGCCAAAGCTGGTCTCTTCTGCCGCTATCAGTCGGCAACCGCTGGGAGTACGTGCGAGTAGTTGGTGATGTCTGGTCAGAGGTCGTCGCAAGCATCGAGGTCAGGGACAAGGTCCGCATCCAGGCATCCTCGTCGGACACCTCCTCGGCCGGGGAATACTTCGAGATGCACTTCACGGGAAGGAACAATCTGTTCGCGGGGGGCCAACCCGAGGCCCTTTTCGTGCAGCAGGACGCGGACGGGAACATCTGGACCGGCGCTTACCTCGATAGGGGACAGATACACCCGACGGACGGCGATCAGCCATGGCTTCTGAAGGCGCAGTGGAGTTGGGTGTTGCGGCTGGAGCGTTTCGCAACGTTGGCTCTCGACCGTATCGAGTGGCTGGGAACAGACGAGGAGGGGCTCGAGACCTGGCGAGGGGTCGATTCTGGTGGAGAGTTTGTCATGCAGTCGAGCGATTCAGCAAAGATCGCCATGGCGCGGCGGTTGGTTCCCGGGTTTGGTCTGGGTGGACCGTGGTCCTTGGCGTGGGTGCACGGGATCCAGAGCGGCGTTGCAGATGGAGGCGATGTCAACGCGCTGTTCCTAGCCGGTGTTGGCCCAATTCAGATGGCCATCCCACAGTGGGAACCAGGTCCACAAGTTGTGCTGCAGCTTGTGAGGGCCGAGGTCAACGGGAACCAATACTCGTTACCACGGAACACGGCTATTCTGAATGGCTGTTGGGGGCACCTAAAGAGTGGATCTTCCGTGGTGCCACCTCACGAGCGATGATCTTCAGCGGGGAAACAAGCTCGACCAGGCTCAAGCTGAAGCGAGTCCTGCTGGTGCTGGCGGAGGCGGGGCATCACCGTCAGCCGCTGAGGGGCTGCAGGCACCCACCGGCGACGCATACGCCGCCCGCGTCAGCGGCACCGGGCCGAAGAGGGACAGATACTCCACCGTCTGCAGCCCCTGGTAGGCCAGCGGCTCGCCCGCCGTCGTCTCCGGCGGCTGTCCGGGCGTATAGCCCGTCCCCGAGGCCGTCGCATGCTGCGCCAGCAACGCTCGCCCCAACGCCAGCAGCCGGCGATAGATCCCTTCCTCGGCCTGGTGCAGTTGCACCTGGCCCGCCGCGCTCAACACGTACTCCTTCAGCGCCGTAAACGGCACCTGCACCGTTCCCAGCCCGTCTCTTCCTCGTAGATTGTCTGGGCCATGGTAGGGTCCTTACTCCTTTCGGGGAGCCAAACGTGAGTTGGCGAACTCCATGTTTGGCAATATAGGGACCCTGCCTTTTTGTACAAACAGCTAACTCGTGTGCTTACAGCAACTTACCGTGCCTAGGAAATGAGACACACTCGATTCGGTTTCACCCCGGACCAAGTCGTCGAATACTACGACCGGGGCGTGTGCCTCCTCGACTCACTGGCGACGCCACACCTTCCACCGGTTCGCCAGCGTCCGCCCCTACCTGGAGAGCCTGCTGGCGCTGGACCTGGACATCCACGTGTGGGAGTTCTGGGTGCTCAGCCAGCCGCTGCGGCAGCCGACGCCCATGGGGGCGGGCGTGTACGGCCACAACGCTCCGCCCGGCGGCTACTCTGAGGCGTGGCAGGCCGAGGTGCTGGGCCAGTACCTGGACTACTTCCGCGCGTGCGGCCGCGTCATCGGCTTCAACTACATGATGCGGTTTGTGGCGGCGGTCGACTGAGGCGCCGCGGCTGCGGGGACGGCGCCGGCCTACCGCCGACCCGCCCTCGCGCTGCTTGACCGACCATCCAAAGAGGGCCTTTGCGACCTATCACCCATGTCCTCAGGGATCGGTGGTCGGCGGACCAACCTCGTCTGGGGCTCGAACTACTGCTCGTGCTGCGCCTGATGCCTGGCCAGGGCATCGGGCCGGTCCAGGATCAGTACCACGGCCCCGTCGCCAGGACCGATCATCAGCTCCTTCAGCTCCCGGTCGGGCCAGGCCGAGCTCAGCCTCCTGCGGCCGCGCACGTCGTACGTCCCGGTCGTCGGGCCCACCTCCTGCGCGAAGCGGTTCAACTCCACCCCCGCCGGGTGTGCCTGGCCGGAGTCGATGTTGAACAGCACGAGGTAACGGGCGCCGGTGTCCCGGTGGACGAACGTCCGGCCCAGCAC
>JBAZUN010000583.1:0-3205 GCA_041661365.1 Candidatus Latescibacterota bacterium | reverse complement strand
GAACATCACCCCCTCGGGGTTGATGTTCCCCCCGGCGGCGATCCCCATGCCCCCCTGGATCATCGCTCCCAGGTCGGTGATGATGTCGCCGAACATGTTGTCGGTGACGATGACGTCGAACCACTCGGGGTTCTTCACCATCCACATGCAGGTCGCGTCGACGTGGGCGTACTCCCGCTTGACGTCGGGGTAGTCCCGCTCGCCGATCTCGTGGAAGGCCCGCTCCCACAGGTCAAAGGCGTAGGTGAGGACGTTGGTCTTGCCGCACAGGGTCAGGGTCTTCCGCCGGTTTCGCCGCCGGGTGTACTCGAAGGCGTACCGCAGGCATCGCTCGACCCCCTTGCGGGTATTGATCGACTCCTGCACCGCCACCTCGTCCGGGGTGCCGCGCTTCAGGGTGCCGCCGGCGCCGGTGTAGAGCCCCTCGGTGTTCTCCCGCACCACGACGAAGTCGATCTCCTCGGGCCCCTTGTCCTTGAGCGGGGTCGGCACGTTGGGGTAGAGCTTCACCGGCCGCAGGTTGATGTACTGGTCCAGCTCGAAGCGCAGGCGCAGCAGGATCCCCTTCTCGAGGATCCCCGGCTTCACCCCCGGATGGCCGATCGCTCCGAGGTAGATGGCGTCGAAGCGACGCAGCTCCTCGACCGCCCCCTCGGGAAGGATCTCGCCGGTGCGCAGGTACCGGTCGCCGCCGAAGTCGAAGTGGGTCAACTCGTACTTGAAGCCGATACGGGCGGCCACCGCCGCCAGGGCCTTGAGCCCCTCCTGCACCACCTCCGGGCCGGTACCGTCGCCCGGGATCACCGCGATCTTGTGCACGCTGACCTCCTCTGTCTGGCTCACGGGGCCGCGAAGCCCCGGGTGTACGGCAGCCGGGCCGCGGTCGCCTCGATGAGCTGGCCGGCCGCCAGCAGTTGGCCGAGGGAATCCCAGTCGCCGGTGAGGAACTGCCGGCGGGCTCCCTCGGGGATGATCGCCGCGGCGCTGATCCCCGGCCACGAGACGGTCGAGGCCTCCAGGTCGAGGGTCACGGTCAGACCCGGGTCGGCCTCGACCACCGCCATCAACCGCTCGATCTCCGCGGCGGACAGGCGCAGACAGGGGAGCCCGAGGGCCACGCAGTTGCCGAAGAAGATCTCGGCGAACGACTCGGCCACGAACCCCCGGATCCCCCACCGCATCAGGGCCTGCGGGGCGTGCTCGCGGGAGGAGCCGCACCCGAAGTTGGCGTTGGCGACCAAGACCGCGGCCCCCTGGAACCGCGGGTCGTCGAGCGGGTGGCGGCCACCGGCGGCGGCCCGGTCGTCCTCGAAGGCATGGGCCCCGAGGTTCTCGAAGGTGATGGTTCTCAGGTACCGGGCCGGGATGATCCGGTCGGTGTCGATGTCGGCGCCGCGGACGACCAGGGCCCGGCCGGCTACCCGCGCGATCCTGCTCTCGTTCTCCATCTCGGCCTCCTTTTACAGCCCGTTGAAGAAGTCCATTCGGGCTGCGGCCGGTCCTGGCGGCCGCTGACTGCGTTGCGCTCGGCCGCCGCATCTCCCCTCGATGCGTCTCGCCTCACGCGCCTTGCCAGCGACCGCCATTCCTCGACCTTGCTCACCAAAGCGACTTCTTCAACGGGCTGTTAGCCCAGCAGCGGGCGCACGTCGGTCACCGCGCCCTCGATCGCGGCCGCGGCCACCATCGCCGGGCTCATCAGCAGGGTACGGCCGGCGGGACTTCCCTGCCGGCCCTTGAAGTTGCGATTGCTCGAGGAGGCGCACAACTGCCGTCCCACGAGCTTGTCGGGGTTCATCGCCAGGCACATCGAGCAGCCGGCGGCGCGCCACTCGAAGCCGGCCTCCTGGAAGATCTCGTGGAGCCCCTCGGCCTCGGCCGCGGCCCGCACGGCGCGGGAGCCGGGGACCACCAGGGCCCGCACCCCCGGGGCCACGCGCCGACCCCGGGCCACCCGCGCCGCCTGGCGCAGGTCGGAAAGCCGACCGTTGGTGCAGGAGCCGATGAAGGCCACGTCGACGCGCGCCCCGGCCAGGGGATCGCCCGGGGAGAAGCCCATGTACTCGTAGGCCTCGCGCACCTGGACCCGCTCCGATTCGGAGAAGGCCGACAGCGACGGCAGGCGTTCGTCGACGGCCACCGACTGGCCGGGGTTGATCCCCCAGGTCACGGTCGGCGCGATCTCCTCGCCGGCGCAGACGACCCGGTCATCGTACGCCGCGTCGGGATCCGAGGCCAGGGAACGCCACCAGGCCGCTGCCCGGTCGAAGGCCGCCCCCGACGGCGCGGCCGGCCGGCCGCGCAGGTAGTCGAAGGTCACCTGATCGGGGTTGACGTACCCGACGCGGGCCCCGCCCTCGATCGACATGTTGCAGACCGTCATCCGCTCTTCCATGTCCATCGCCTCGATCACCGGACCGCCGTACTCGTATCCGTACCCGACCCCGCCGTTGACACCGAGCCGGCCGATGAGGTGGAGGATCACGTCCTTGGCGTAGACCCCCGGGGCCAGTCGGCCGTTGACCTCGAGCCGCCGGACCTTGAGCGGGGCCATGGCCAGGCACTGGGTGGCGAGGACGTCGCGCACCTGGCTGGTGCCGATCCCGAAGGCCACGGCGCCGAAGGCCCCGTGGGTGGCGGTGTGGCTGTCGCCGCAGGCGATGGTGAGACCGGGCTGGGTCAGCCCCAGCTCCGGGCCGACCACGTGGACGATCCCCTGCCGGGGGTCGTCCAGGCCGGCCAGGGTCACCCCGAACTCGTGGGCGTTCCGCTCGATCGCGGTCATCATCTCCTCGGCCAGCCCGTCGCGGAACGGCCGGGCCTGCAGGTCGGTGGGGACGATGTGGTCGACCGTGGCAAAGGTCAGCCCCGGGAAGCGGACCTTGAGCCCGCGATCCCGCAGCATCTGGAAGGCCTGGGGGCTGGTGACCTCGTGGACCAGGTGCAGGCCGATGAACAACTGGGTCTGGCCCGAGGGCAGCTCGCGGACCGTGTGCGCCTGCCAGACCTTGTGCAGCAGCGTCCGTCCCATCTCTACCTCCGGTCCGGTTACACGCCCTCGGCGGGCGGCGAGGTGTTTTCCATCTTGATGGCCAGGCGGTTCAGGGCGTCGATGTAGGCCTTGGCGCTGGCCTCGATCACGTCGGTGGAGATCCCGCGGCCCTTGGACGAGCGGCCCTCCCGGGAGACCCGCACCGAGACCTCG
>JBAZUN010000582.1:1860-3213 GCA_041661365.1 Candidatus Latescibacterota bacterium | reverse complement strand
CTGCGCCTCTCCGCCGACGGCACCCTGCTCTATGCCAACCCGGCCGCCATGCGGCTTTCCCAGTGGCGGCTGGCAGTCGGCAGTGCCGTGTCCGCCGAACTCGGACGCCTGGTGGGCAAGGCCTTGGAGCACGGCCTGATCTCCGAGGAGATGGCGGTTGGCGAGCGGACATTCTGGCTGGACCTGACCCCCATCCGCAACGAGGGTTTTGTCAACATCTACGGCCGGGACATCACCGCGCGCAAGGCCTCCGAGCAGGCCTTGCGCCAACAGGAGGCCCGGCTCAAGGTCGCCGAGGCGGTCAAGGGTGAGCGGCAGCGCCTCTATGACGTCCTGGAGACCCTGCCGGTCTATGTGGCCCTGTTGACCCCGGACTATCGGATCCCCTTTGCCAACCGCTTCTTCCGCGAGCGGTTCGGGGAGGCCCACGGTCGGCCTTGCTATGAGCACCTCTTCCAGCGTCACGCACCCTGCGAGGTCTGCGAGAGCTTCACGGTGCTGACCACCAACGCCCCGCACCACTGGCAGTGGTGCGGGCCGGACGGCCGCCATTACGACATCCACGACTTCCCGTTCACCGACGCGGACGGCTCCCGGCTCATCTTGGAGATGGGCATCGACATCAGCGAGCGCAAACAGGCCGAGGCCGAGTTGCAAAGACACCACCACCGCCTGGAAGAGCTGGTCCGGGAGCGCACCGGCGAACTGGAGGCCGCCAACAGCCGGCTGACTGCGGAGATCAGCGAGCGCCAGGTGGCCGAGGAGGCGCTCAGGGAGAGCGAGGCCCACCTGCGCACGGTGGTGGAGCATGTTGGCGAGGGGATCATCGTCTCCGATCTGGAGGGGAACCTGCTGCACTGGAATCGCGCCGCGCTGGAGATGCATGAGTGTGCGAGCTTGGAAGAGTGTCGGCGCCGGCTAGCGGAATTTGTGGACACCTACGAACTCTCCCTCCTGGACGGCCGGGTGCTCTCCGTGGGGGAGTGGCCCCTGTCGTGCGTCCTGCGCGGTGAACAGCTGCAGGATGTGGAACTCTGCATCCGGCGGTTGCACAGCCCGTGGCGGCGCATCTATAACTACGGCGGTTCCCTGGTCCGCGACGAACACGGCCAGCCGCTGCTGGCGATCCTCACCATCAGTGATATCACCGAACGGAAACGGGCCGAAGAGGCCCTGCTGGCCAGCGCCCAGCGGCTCAACCGGGCACAGGAGATCGCCCACCTGGGGAGCTGGGAACTGGATCTGGTCAACAACAGCTTGACCTGGTCCGACGAGGTCTACCGCATCTTCGGACTTAAGCCCCAGGAGTTCGCGGCCACCTACGAGGCCTTCCTGGAGCAGGTGCACCCGGAC
>JBAZUN010000582.1:0-1850 GCA_041661365.1 Candidatus Latescibacterota bacterium | reverse complement strand
ATCGCGAGGCCGTGCACCAGGCCTACTCCCGCTCCGTTGGCGAGGGGGCCGATACCTACGAGATCGAGCATCGCATCGTGCGCCGGGACACGGGCGAGTGCCGGGTGGTCCATGAGAAAGGTGAACATTTCCGGGATGGGGCCGGGAACATCCTGCGCTCGGTGGGCATGGTCCATGACATCACCGAGCGCAAGCTGGCCGAGGAGGCCCTGCGCCGCTTGAACGTGGAACTGGAGGATCGCGTCCAGCAGCGCACGGCCGACTTGCAGTGCCGGGCCGAGCAGCTCGCCAAGCTGGCCTCGGAGCTTACCCTGGCCGAGCAGCGCGAACGCCGTCGTCTGGCCCAGGTGCTGCACGATCATCTCCAGCAACTCTTGGTGGGTGCGCGCTTCGGCCTGGAGGTGATCGCCCGGCGCGTCGACGAGCAGCAGCGGGCGGGCATCGCCCAGGTACAGGGGTTGCTGGAAGAGTCGATCCTCGCCTCGCGCTCCTTGACGGTGGAGCTGAGCCCGCCGATCCTGCACGAGGGCGGGCTCGGGGCCGGGCTGGAGTGGCTGGTCCGTTGGATGAAGGAGAAGCATGGTCTGGTGGTGGAGCTTGCCATCGACAAGCAGGCCGAGACCGACCGCGAGGATGTCAAGGTGTTGTTGTTCCAAGCGACCCGGGAGCTGTTGTTCAACATCGTCAAGCACGCCGGCGTGACCCACGCCCAGGTGACCGCCACCATGGAGAACGGCCACCTGCGGGTGGTGGTCGGCGACGAAGGGGTCGGCTTCGACCCGGAGATGGTGTGGGGCCGCTCCAGCCAGATGACCACCGGCTTCGGTCTGTTCAGCATCCGCGAACGGTTGGGGCTGTTGGGGGGGAGGATGGAGATCACCAGCGCCCCGCGGCAGGGGTCGCGGGTGGTGCTGCTGGCGCCGGTGGTGCAGGCCAGCCATGACCAGACAGAGGCCCTGCCGGCGGCCGTGACTGACCGTAAGGAGCGGGCGGAGGTGGCCGATCACCTGCCTGATACCGGTGCGGATCGGCGGATCCGCGTCATGCTGGTGGACGACCACGGCGTGATGCGCCAGGGGCTGGCCGCCATCCTCTCCGACGAAAAGGACATCGAGATCGTGGGCCAGGCCTGCGATGGCCTGGAGGCCGTGGAGATGGCCCCCCGGCTGCTCCCCGACGTGATCCTGATGGACTTCAGCATGCCCAGGATGGACGGCGTGGAGGCCACCCGGCGCATCCACGCCGAACTGCCCCACATCCGCATCATCGGCCTGTCGATGTACGAAGAGGCCGACCGGGCGGAGTCCATGATCGCGGCCGGCGCCGCCGCCTATGTGACCAAGAGCGGCAGGTCGGATGTCCTGCTGGCGGCCATTCGCAACGCCCCGTGACCGCCGGCAGGGGGGCATAAAAAAAGCCTGCTTTCTCAACGCGGCAGGGATCCCGGCGTGATACTCGCAGGCTGCTCTTAGGGCCTCTGCAAGAAATAATCATCCAATCTTGCTTGTCTTCCGGCCCGTCTTCTGCGTTGTAGCAAGGGTTACATAGCGCTGCTATGCGCCCCTTGCTACGCCTTGAAGACGAACCAGAATCCGGCGCAATCTTTGGACGCTTATTTCTTGCCGAGGCCCTTATGGTGTTGTTACGGCTATCTGCTTACCGTGGTCTTGTTCTCCTTGCCGCAGCTTGGGCACTTGACCTGCACCTCGCTCTTCGACCAGGCATAGACGTTCCGGCCGCACTTCTGACAGAGACAGGCACCGCCCGCTTGTTGGGGTCGTGGCGGTAACAACTCATTACCATACTCTGGGCATCTCAGTTCCGGCATACTCTTCACCTCCCATCATCGT
>JBAZUN010000581.1:2949-3231 GCA_041661365.1 Candidatus Latescibacterota bacterium | reverse complement strand
GCGGGGAGATGGTCTACCTGCTCGGCCTGGGCGGCTTCCACGTCGGCATCCAGCAGGACGAGGCGGAGAGCGTCCGCCTCGTCCGCACGGCCATCGACCAGGGCGTCAGCTTCCTCGACAACTGCTGGGACTACAACGAGGGCGTCAGCGAGATCCGCATGGGCAGGGCCCTGCGGGACGGGTACCGCCGCCGTGCGTTCCTGACTACCAAGATCGACGGCCGCGACCGGGCCACGGGACGCCCGTCAGCTCGACGAGTGTCTGCGCCGCCTGCAGACCGAC
>JBAZUN010000581.1:0-2939 GCA_041661365.1 Candidatus Latescibacterota bacterium | reverse complement strand
CAGCGCCACGAGGTGCTCCGCCTGGACGACGCCGAGCGGATCTTTGCCCCCGGGGGGCGCGCTCGAGGCCGTGCTGGCCACCCGGCAGGCCGGCAAGGTGCGGTACATCGGCTTCACCGGGCACAAGAGCCCGGCCGTGCACCTCCACATGCTCGCCACGGCATCGGCGCACGGCTTCGTCTTCGACGCCGTGCAGTTGCCGCTCAACGTCCTCGACTACCACTTCGCCAGCTTCCAGCGGGAGGTGGTCCCCCTCCTCCGGCAGCACGCCATCGGCGTGCTGGAGATGAAGACTTTCGGCGAGCGGCATGTCCTGCGTAGCGGCGCGGCGAGCAGCGAGGAGTGGCTGCGCTACGCCATGGGCCTCCCGGTGTATGTCGCCATCGTGGGATGCGACACCCTGCCGTTCCTGGAGCAGGCCCTGGCCCGGTCGTTCCGTCCCCTCACGTCCGTGCAGCGCCGCTGCCTGCTGGCCCGGACCGCGGCCGCGGGCAGCACGGGTGAGTTCGAGCCGTACAAGACCACCACCGACTTCGACCCCACCTCCCGCAACCCCCGGTGGCTCAGCGGGTCCGCCGGCCCGTTCGGCGCCTGACCGGTCCCTCCGCCGCTCGGTCCGCGCTCCGACCCCGCCGGCTCCTGCGCCCGGGGCCTTGACGAGTCGCCCAGCTTAATCTATCATTCGCTGGTCGATTTTATGTAGATTGATTGCGACCCTGTCCCGGAGGATGGCCGTACCGTGCACGCACGCGACCTCGACGTCGAGCAGGAGATCCTGCGCGCCATCCGCAGCATCCGCTACGGCTCGGTGGAGATCGTCATCCACGATTCGCGGGTGGTGCAGATCGAGCGCAAGGAGAAGGTCCGCCTGTCCCCCCCCGCCCGCCCAGGTGACCCGACCACCGCGCGTGGGGCGCCCCTGGACCACGCCCACCAGACCGCTGGAGGCGATCCTGCCCCTGCCTGGCCCACCCACCGGACCGCCGGCGGCCCCCAGGGAGCAGAAGAGATGAGTCATGCAGCGCCCTGTGTTGCACCACGCCGCGGCCCTGGCGAGCGGGGTCTGCCCACCCACCTGCTGTCCAACCGCGACCTCGGACTGCAGCTGTACGGCGACCTGGCGCGCGGCAGGGTCAGCTACGCGATCGGGGTGTTCAACGGCGTGGTCGACGCCGGCAGCGGCGACAGCGACACCAACGACGGCAAGGACGTGGCCGTCCGTGTCTTTGCCCATCCGTTCCGGAACCGCCCGGCATCGCCGCTGCGCGAGCTGGGGCTGGGCTTGGCCGGCACGCTGGGCCGCCAGGAAGGCGCCCTGCCCGCGTATCGCGCCCCCGGGCAGGTGAGCTTCTTCACCTACACCGACACGACCACGGTGGACGGCCGGCGGCTGACCCCGCAGGCCTACTGGTACGCCGGTCGCCTCGGGCTGCTGGGCGAGTACGCCGTCTCGCGGCAGAAGGTCCGCCGCCAGGCCGTCGCGGCGCGGCTGCGCCACACGGCCTGGCAGGTGGCCGCCTCGTACGTGCTCACCGGCGAGGCCTCGACCTACCGCGGCGTCACCCCGCGGGCGCCGTTCGACCCGGAGAAGAGCCAGTGGGGCGCGCTCGAGGCAGCGGCCCGGGTGCACCGGCTGACGCTGGACCGGGACGCCTTCCCGGCGTTCGCCAACCCCGCCCGCTCGGCCCGCACGGCCACGGCGTGGTCCGCCGGGCTCAACTGGCATCTGAGCCGCAACGCCAAGCTCAACCTCGACTACGAGGAGACCCGCTTCACCGGCGTCGCCCCGGCTGGCGACGACCGCAAGCTGGAGAAGATCTTGTTCCACCGGTTCCAGGTGGCCTTCTGAGCCGCCCCCGACACTATCCCCGATATCCTGTGGAGACCACCATGTCCCTGCGTTCGCTATTGCTGCTAGTCACGCTCGCCCTGGGCACCGCCCTGCCGGCACTGGCCGGGTCCGAGGAGGTGACGCTGCTCAACGTCTCGTACGATCCCACCCGCGAGCTCTACCAGGAGTTCAACCAGGCCTTCGCCCGCCACTGGCAGGCGCAGACGGGCCAGACCGTCACCGTGCACCAGTCCCACGGCGGGTCGGGCAAGCAGGCCCGCTCGGTGATCAATGGGCTACAGGCCGACGTGGTCACCCTGGCCCTGGCGTCCGACATCGACGAGATCGCCGAGCGCGCCGGCCTGATCCCGCGCGACTGGCAGACCCGCCTGCCCGACCACAGCGCCCCGTACACCTCGACCATCGTCTTCCTCGTGCGCAAGGGGAACCCCAAGGGCATCCGGGACTGGAGCGACCTGGCCCGCCCCGGCGTCTCGGTCATCACGCCCAACCCCAAGACCTCCGGCGGTGCCCGCTGGAACTACCTGGCCGCCTGGGGGTACGCCCTGCAGCAGCCCGGCGGCACCGACGCCACCGCGCGCGAGCTGGTGGCGGCGATCTACCGCAACGTGCCGGTCCTCGATTCGGGCGCGCGGGGCTCCACCACCACCTTCGTCGAGCGGGGGATCGGCGACGTCTTCGTCTCCTGGGAGAACGAGGCGTTCCTGGCCGTTCAGAAGTTAGGCCAGGGCGAGGTCGAGATCGTCGTCCCCTCGGTAAGCATCCTGGCCGAGCCGCCGGTGGCCGTGGTCGATCGCGTCGTGGACCGCAAGGGCACGCGCAACCGCGCCCAAGCCTACCTGAGCCAACTCTACGATGAACCGGCTCAGGTTGTGGCCGCCGAACACTTCTATCGCCCGCGCAACCCGGTCGTGGCCGCCCGTTTCGCTGACCGCTTCCCTCAGATCAGCATGGCCGACATCTCCGACTTCGGCGGCTGGAGCGCGGCTCAGAAGCGCCACTTCGCCGACGGCGGCGTTTTCGACCATATCCAACAACCCGACCGACGATCATGACCCGACAGGCCGGTCGATCATTCTGGAAAACC
>JBAZUN010000580.1:0-3258 GCA_041661365.1 Candidatus Latescibacterota bacterium | reverse complement strand
TGGTCGACATCGCCGCGGCGGCCCGTCGGCGCGGGATCCGCCCGGTCCTCATCTCCTGCGGGTACATGAACGAGGCGCCCCTCGCCGAGATGCTGGCCGTGCTCGACGCGGTCAAGATCGACCTCAAGGGGTACGATCCGAGATTCTATCGCGAGGTCTCCGGCGCCGAGCTGGAGCCGGTGCTGCGCAGCATCCATCAGGTGGCCCTATCGGGCCGGCATCTGGAGCTGGTCAACCTGGTGGTGCCGACCCTCAACGACGATCCCACCAGCCTGACCGAGCTGTGCCGCTGGGTAAGCGGCGAGCTGGGACCTGACGTGCCGGTCCACTTCACCCGCTTCCACCCGGACTACCAGCTCGCCCAGTTGCCGCCCACGCCGGTGGCCTCGCTGGAGCGGGCCCGCGACCTGGCGCGCGAGCACGGGATTCACCATGCCTACATCGGCAACGTCCCCGGGCACCCGGGGAATCACACCTACTGTCCCCACTGCGGCGAGGTGTGCGTCGAGCGGCAGGGATTCCTGGTGGTCCGCCTGGCGCTCGACGACGGTTGCTGCCGCCGCTGCGGCACGCGCCTGGCCGGGGTGTGGTCATGAAGGTGCGTCGACCGCCAGTCGTGGAGATCGCGAGGAGGGACCTACGATGAGCAGGCTGGCCGGTGCCGCTGCCCTTTCGCTGCTGGTCTGCTGCGCCGCGGCCCCACCCGACGCCGGGGTCCGGTCGCCGGCCGTGGCCGGCCGCTTCTATCCCGAGGACCCGGACAAGCTGCGGGCCGCGGTCCAGGGGTTCCTCGACCAGGCCCTGCCGCCCCGCGGTGAGCGGCCGATCGCCCTGGTCGTGCCCCATGCCGGATACGTCTACTCGGCGCAGATCGCCGCGGACGGGTACCGCCAGGCCGCCGACTTTCCCCCCGAGGTGGTGGTCCTCCTCGGCACCAACCACACCGTGCCGGAGTTCGCCGGGATGGCGCTGTATCAGGGCGAGGGGTTCCGCACCCCGCTCGGGGTCGCCCCCATCGACGGAGAGGTGACCCGGGCCCTGCTGGCCGCCGACCCCATGATGACGGCCCGGACCGAGCCCCACGCGGAGGAGCACTCGGTCGAGGTCCAGGTGCCGTTTATCCAGGTCGCCTTCCCCCGGGCCTGCATCGTGGCCGCCGTGGTCGGCACCGCGAACCCGGCCGTGGCCGGGCGCCTCGGCCAGGTCCTGGCCCGGGTGCTGCAAGGCCGGCGCGCCCTGATCGTGGCCTCGTCCGACCTGACCCATTACCCGGCGTACGAGGACGCGGTCGAGGTCGACCGACGGGTGCTGACCGCCGTGGCCGGCATGGACCCGGCCGAGGTGGTCGGGATAATCGCGCGCGAGATGAAGGCAGGGCGGCCCGGTCTGTCGACCTGCGCCTGCGGTGAGGGGCCGATCCTGGTGGCCCTGGTGGCGGCGCGGAGCCTGGGAGCGGGACACGGGATCGTCGTGAGCTACGCCAACTCCGGCGACACCGTGCCGGGCGATCGTTCGCGGGTGGTGGGGTATGGGGCCGTGGCCCTCACCGAGGGGAGCGGTGGTCCTGATCTCGCGGCGCTGGTCATTCCCACCGCGACCGCACCGGCGACCCTGCCCGAGGCCGACCGGCGGTACCTGCTCGCCCTGGCCCGGCGCACCATCACCGACTACCTGGAGCTGGGCATGGTGCCGCTGCCGCGAGCCGGCAGTCCGGCCCTACGCCAGCACCGGGGCGCCTTCGTCACCCTGCAGCAGCAAGGGCAACTTCGCGGCTGCATCGGCCACATGGCCGAGGATACCCCGCTGGCCCTGACCGTGGCCCGGATGGCGCTGCAGGCCGCCTTCCACGATCCGCGCTTCCCGCCGGTGGGGGTCGCCGAGGTGGCCGGGCTCGAGCTGGAGATCTCGGCCCTTACCCCGTTCGCCCGGGTCTCCGGTCCAGAGGCGGTCGTGGTCGGCCGCGACGGCGTCCTGCTGGAGAAGGGGGGACGGAGGGCGGTCTTCCTGCCGCAGGTGGCGCCGGAGCAGGGGTGGGGCCGGGACGAGATGCTCGATCACCTCTGCGCCAAGGCCGGGCTGCCCGTCGGTTGTTGGCAGCACGGCGCGGATCTGTCCACCTTTCAGGCCGAGGTGTTTGCCGAGGGTGAATCGCACTGATCAGGCGCCGCGCTGGTGGCTCCTGGGCCTCGGGGCCGCCTCCCTCCTGGGTCAGGTACTCCTGCTCCGCGAGCTGCTGGTCGCCTCCCTCGGCAGCGAGCTGGTCCTGCTGCTGGGGGTCGGCGGCCTGCTCCTGGCCAGCGCGGTCGGGGTGCTGCTCAAGGTCAAGGAAGTCGGCAGCGGCAACGCGGTGCGGGCGCTCCTGCTCGGTCTGGCCGCGCTGGTGCCCGCCGAGGTGGTCCTGGCCCGGACCGTGCGCCTCCTGCTGGGGGCCGTGCCGGGCGCGTACCTGCCCCTGGGCCAGCAGTTCCTCGGCATGGGCCTGGTCCTCCTTCCCTTCGGCCTCGTCTCGGGTCTGATCTTCCAACGGGCCGCCGGTCTCCACCTGCGGCGCGGCGGCTCCCTGGCCTCGGCCTACGCCGTGGAGAGCGTCGGCGGGCTGCTGGGCGGGATCGCCGCGTCGGTGCTGCTGGGGGTCGGCGTGGCCAATGGCCAGAGCGCCATCCTCGGCGCGGGGATCGCCTGGCTCGCGGCCGTGGTTCCCGGTCGAAACCGACCGGCCTGGCTCACGCCCGCGGCGGCCGGCCTCGGTCTGATCCTGGCGGTCGGTCTGATCTGGTCTGATCGTCTGGATCAGGCGCTTACCGGCCTGAGCCATCCGGGTCTGGTCGCCACGCGGGACACCCCGTACGGCCGCGTCACCGTGCGCCTACAGGACGGCCAGGTGGCGGTCTTTGCCAACGATGCGCTCCTCCTCGACACCGAGGGGACCGAGGCCGAGGAGTTCGTGCACCTGGCGGCCCTTCAGGTGGAGCGGCCGGCGCGCGTCCTGCTCCTCGGTGGCAGTGCCGAGGGACTGGCCGCCGAACTGCTGGCCCACGGCGCCTCCGAGGTGGTGGCCCTGGAGCTGGACGCGGCCTTCGTCGAGACCGCGCTGCCGTACCTGGGGGCCGCGACCCGGCGGGCCTTGGTCGACGCGCGGGTGCGACGAGTGACCGACGACCCCCGCGCCTTCCTGCGGCGGGCCACCGCCGGCGACTTCGACCTCATCCTCATCGCCCTGGGGGAGCCGGAGTCGGGTCAGACCAGCCGCTTCTACAG
>JBAZUN010000579.1:0-3259 GCA_041661365.1 Candidatus Latescibacterota bacterium | reverse complement strand
AGATCCGGCAACGCGGGGCTGGTTAGGTGATGCTGAAACCTCAACCTGTAGGCCGTTGCTGCTTGATCTGGCAATGCGATTGTGTCATATTGCCTGCGTAATAGGCCGTCGTGCGAGTCCCCTCGACTGCCGATCGCCATGACCCACCTGGCAGGCCCTCGGCAAGGAGCATAATGGCATGCAGACACTGGCGATGCTCATCCTGATTGGACTCTTCTGCGGAGTCCAGGCCAGCGCCCAGTCTGCTCCGATCGTCGCCAATGTTCAAGCCCACCAGGTGCCAGGTACCGGTCAGGTTCGCGTAACCTACGATCTGGAAGATGGAGACAGTGACCTCGTAACGGTTACCCTGCGCGTGTCCGACAACGGCGGGATGACCTTTGAGGTGCCGGCCTTCCGCTGCCGCGGGGATGTGTTCAAGAGGGTCTATCCTGGCCCTGGGAAGGTGCTGTGGTGGGATGCCCACGGCGACGATCCCGGAAGGGCGGGTGACCACTGGCAGGTGGAGGTGGTGGCCCGTGACGGCACCGTGGTCGATCTCCTTCCCGGCGGGATCCCCGTCGAGTTCGTCGTCATCCAGCCGGGTACCTTCACGATGGGTTCCGCCACGGGGTATTCCGATGAGCTGCCGCCGCACCCGGTCACCCTTACCGCGCCGTACTGCCTGGGGGTCTACGAGATCACCCAGGCCCAGTGGCGAAGCGTGATGATCAACCCGCCGTGGACCGGCAAGGACCTGGCCAAGGACGGACCCTTCTACCCGGCAGCCTATATCAGTTGGGACGACCTGCAGGTCTTCCTTGCCCGCCTGAACGGCACCGAGGCGCAGTCGGGCGGCAGCGATGGCGGCACCCCTGCGGAACCCGACGTCACGGCTGATCTGGTGGAATCCCTCCCCGGTGGGGCCTCCATCCGCTTCATCTGGGTCGAGCCCGGGAGCTTCTCGATGGGCTCGCCGACGTCAGAGTCAGGAAGGCTGGCAGACGAAGGCCCGCAGCACCAGGTCACCATCACCAAGGGCTTTTACCTGGCTCAGTTCGAGCTGACCCAGGCCCAATGGAAAGGCGTCATGCACACTCAACCATGGGCGGGCCAGGACTACGTGATGGAGGAGGGGAACCGGCCGGCCGTCTTCCTGGAGTGGCAGGACGCGCAGGCCTTCGTCCATGCACTCAACCGAGCCGCGGGAGACTCCCTTTACCGGTTGCCCACGGAGGCTGAGTGGGAATATGCCGCGCGGGCAGGCACTACGACCGCGTGGTCTTTCGGCGACGACGAGACTGGGCTGGTGGAGTATGCCTGGGTCCGGAACAACGCCTGGGAGGCAGGGTTGCAACAGGCCCAGGTGGTGGGCACCCGAAGGCCCAATTCGTGGGGTCTGTACGACATGCACGGGAACGCCTGGGAGTGGGTTCAGGACCGGTACGGGACCTACCCCTCAGACGCTCAAGTCGATCCCCTGGGGCCGGAATCAGGGCCTTATTGGGTGCTTCGCGGAGGAGGATTCAGCGATTACGCGGCAACCACCCGCGTGGCCAGTCGCCTCGCCGGAACCCCCCACCCGCGCCGATACGTCATGGGTACCCGTCTGTTGCGCCGAGGGCCCCGACAAGAGACACCAGCCCCTAAACACCTGGGGTGCTGTGGTACCCAAACTACGCCGGAGACCGGAACTGAAGGCGCCGCCGAGGTGGCGCCTGCCGGCCGATATCGCCTAGCTACCGAGGCCGAGTGGGAATACGCCGCCCGGGCTGGGACCGGGACGCGGTGGTCTTTCGGGGATGACGTGAACCTTCTCGGCGACTACGCCTGGTACCGGGCCAACTGCGCCGATCAGGGGGCTCACTACGGCCACCTCGTGGGCACCCGGCTGCCCAATCCGTGGGGTCTGTACGACGTGCACGGGAATCTGTGGGAGTCGGTGCGGGATCTGTACGGCCCTTACCCGGCCGAGCCTCAGGTCGATCCTCAAGGGCCGTTGACCGGGGCCTTCAACAGCCGTCGCGGCGGTGGCTTCGCCAACGACCGGACCGAGGACTTGACCTCGGCGGTGCGCGGTAAATCCGCCCCGTACAACTGCGGCTGGTGCATGGGTGGGCGGCTGGCCAGAGACTATAATGCGGCCGCGGACGGGAAGATCCTCGCCTTGGCAGCGCCGGTCAACGGGACCCGTGAGGGCCGCGGCCGCAGCACCCTTTTTTCCCTCGACCCCAGTCTACCGACGGCCGTCGCCGAAACCGGGGCATCGACCGTGCCGTTACCCCTGGCCCTTCTGCCGGCGGCCCCCAACCCGTGCAACTCGAGCACGGCGATCCGCTACTCGTTGCCGTCCACTGCCGAGGTCGACCTCGCCGTTTATGACCTGCTGGGGCAGCCGATCCGTTCGCTGGTGGCAGGCACCAGATCGGCGGGGGCGCACAGCGTGCCGTGGGACGCTCGGGATGCAAGGGGACAGGCGGTGGCCAGCGGCGTCTACCTCTGCCGGCTGACCGTCGGTGATCAGGTCCGGGTGCAGCGGCTCCTCCTCCTTCGTTGAGCGCCTTGGTGGTTCCCGCCTGAGCTGGCGACCCCGGCTGCCCCAACCATAAGCCTACCGTGGTGCGGCTCCAGGACTGGATCCTGTCGATCGCCGGCAGGTTCAGCAAATGAGCGCTTGCCAATCCGGCCGATGGATCGTATCTGTACAGTCCCCCGAGCGACGTGGTCGTCCCTTCTTCCCTTACCCCCCAGGTCCCAGGACTCGGCCCGCCTGAACGGGCCCGGAAGGTGAAATGCCGCACCGATATCGGTGGCTGCTGCCCTGGTTGATGCTGGTCGTTCTACCCGACCTGACCCCGGCACTGGAGGGGGCGACGCCCTTTCCCCGGCCCCCGGAGCTGCGGGACCGCGTCGAGTTCTGGAAGAAGGTCTTCACGCTCTACGACACCCATCAGGCCGTGGTCCACGACCGCGAGGACCTGTCCCTGGTCTACGGGGTCGAGGATCTGGGCCGCGCCGGCCGGTCGTCGCAGGCGACTCGGGAAAACGCCGTTCTCGAACGGTACCGCCGGGCCATGGAGCGGCTGGCCAGGGCCGAGGTCGATTCCCGGAAGCTCAGCGACGAGGAGTGGCGGATCTGGCAAGCCCACGGCCAGAGCCGCGATCCCGAGCGGTACCGCCGGGCCGCCGAGCGGCTGCGGCTGCAGGTGGGGCAGCGGAACCGCATGGCCCAGGGGCTGGAGAACTGGCAGCGGTACGGCGCGGACGTCTGCCGCATCCT
>JBAZUN010000578.1:0-3260 GCA_041661365.1 Candidatus Latescibacterota bacterium | reverse complement strand
GGTCGAGCTCGCTGCAATCGACGCACGGCTCAGCCTGCTCGAGCAGACTCCCGTGCGCTTCGGCCTGGCGACCGGGGGTCAGGTGCGGTCGGCCTCCACGCTGCGCTACCTGGTCAGCGCCGGGGCCGCGGCCGGGGACAGCCTGCTCTTCACCCTGGCGACGCGGCGCTCCTACGCCGCCTGGGCCGAGACCCTGGCCCTGCGGGTGGGGGAGGGAGGGGATCAGGTACCGCCGGCCTTCACCGGCCAGGCCCAGGTCTGGTGGGGAGAGGAGGGGTTCACGGTCTTGTACGGCCGGGACGACATCGTCGAGGGCGGTCGAGTCGAGCAGGTGGAGGTACTGCTCTCCCCGGCCACGGGCGGCCCGGCCATCCCCCTCCCGCTCGAGGCGAGCCGCGGGTACTGGCGCGGTCTGTTGCGCGGCGTACCGGTCGGCGAATACACCTACCTCCTGACCGCCGTGGACCAGGCCGGCAACGCCGGACGGAGTTCAGCCCTGCCGCTCCTGCTGGGAGAATCAAGGCAGTTCGGACAGACCCGCGTCCTGCTGGGCGGAGGGACGCGCACCGGCCCGGCCATCGGCACCTACCGCCAGGTGCTCGGACCGATCGGCCTGGCCGTCGACCAACAGGGACGGCTCTGGGTGGCCGATGCCGGGCTGCACCAGGTGATCCGCTGGGACCGCGCCGGGGTGGCTGAGGTGATCGCCGGCGCCGTGCCGTCCCGGGCCGGGCTGGCCGGCGATGGCGGACCGGCGGTCGATGCCTTGCTGAACCAGCCAACTGGCTTGGCCATCGACATCCGAGGTCGCGTCTACGTCGCCGACAGCAGGAACCACCGGGTACGACGGCTGGACCTGGACGGGACGATCAGCACGGTGGCCGGAACCGACTCGGGATTCTCCGGGGACAACGGGCCGGCCAGCACCGCCCGACTGGCCTCGCCCCAGGGGCTGGCCCTGGACCGGGCCGGGAACCTCTACCTCGCCGATACGGGAAACCGGCGGGTGCGACGGGTCGACACCCAGGGGATCATCACCACGGTGGCCGGGAGCGGCGCGTCTGCCTCCAGCGGCGACGGGGGACCGGCGACCGCGGCCGGCCTGCTGGAGCCGCTGGCCGTGGCCGTCGACACCAGCGGCAACCTGTACATCGCCGACGGCGCGGGCCACCGCGTGCGGCGGATCGGCGTCGACGGCGTGATCACCACCGCGGCCGGGACCGGCTCCCAGCGCAGTCCGGCCGGGGACGGCGCCCCTGCCGCCACCGTGCAGTTGCGGCAGCCGTGCGGCCTGCTCCTCGACGGAGCGGGCGCGCTCTACATCGCCGACCGGTACCGGGTTTCCCGGGTCGACCCGCGAGGGATCTTCACCACCGTGATGACCACGGCCGAGGACCAGGTCGTGCTGCCGGCCGGACTGGCGGCCGACGAGCGGGGCGACCTCTACGTGGGGGACCCCGGGCTCCAGCGGGTCCTGGTCAAGGTCGGCGCGGTGGCGCCTCTCCCGCCCGTGTCGACCGCAACCCCCGAGGGCGCCCTGCCCACGGCCTTCGCGCTCTGGCCGAACTACCCCAACCCGTTCAACCCGGCCACCCTGATCCGCTTCTCCCTGGCCAGCCGGGGCGCGGCCGAGCTGGCCATATACGACCTGCTCGGCCAGCAGGTCCGGCTGCTGCTGGCCGGCCCGCTCGAGGCCGGACCCCACCAGGTGCGCTGGGACGGCCGGGACCAGCAGGGCCGGTCCGCGGCCTCGGGGGTCTACCTGCTCGACCTGCAGGCCGCGGGGCAGCGCCAGACCCGCAAGATGCTGCTGCTGCGTTGAGTCGGGAACTGCCCGCGGCTGGTCAAGGCTGACCAGACCGGCGTCCGCGGTCCACAGCGCGTACTGAATCTGCACCAGAGAGATCTCCCCGGCCAGAGAGGCGGCCCGGGCTGCTAGGACTTGACCGGGGCAATCCATAGCTGTACAGTACTCCTGTCCAATTAGAGCGCAACAAGTAGAGGAGCCGATGGCAACCCAAGTGAGTTACAGCTACGCTCGCGACAACCTGGCCGAGGTTCTGGAGACGGCCGAAGATACCCGGGAAGCGGTCATCCTCAGGCGCCGGAACCACGAGGACATCGCCCTGATCCCCACGGCTGAGCTGCGCAGCCTCGAGGAGACCGCGCACCTGCTGCGGTCCCCGCGGAACGCCCAGCGGCTCTTGGCGGCTCTCCAGCGGGCGTTACAGAGCTCAGTGGCGCCTCAGTCGGTAGCGGCGCTGCGGCGTGACCTCAGGCTCGAGTAAGGGTGGCCGTCCTCAGCCCCGGCGGCCGCTCCGAGTCTCGGTGTTCCAAGAAGAGTTCCGGGAGGACCTCCGGTACTGGGTCGAGACCGACCGCCGGATGGCCCTGCGGGTGCTGGCGCTGGTCGAGGCCAGCCTGCGGGATCCCTTCGCCGGGATCGGCAAGCCCGAGCCGCTCAGGCATCTGGGGGTGAGTATCTGGTCTCGGCGCCTCACCCAGGAGCACCGGCTGGTCTACCTGGTACGCGACCAGCAGATCGACTTCCTGATGGCGCGTTACCACTACCGGTGAGGCGTCCGGTCCCCGGCGCGCAGCCGGCAGCCAGTGGGCAGCGCCAGACCCGCAAGATGCTGCTGTTGCGGTGAGGGATTGGGCGGGCGGCTTCTTTTCGCTCGGCTAGAAGCTGACCTCTACCCCCCGGGTGCGCAGGGCCGGGAGGTGGAGGTTGCGCGCGGCCTCGTCCAGGGGGTTCCCTATCAGACGCAATTGCTCGAGCCTGGTCAGGCCCAGGATCGGCGTGATATCCTCGATCTGATTCCGCGACAACGCCAGTTCCCTGAGCTTGGTCAACCCGGACAGCGGGCTCAGATCGCGGATCTGGTTGCGCCCGAGCAGCAGCCACTCGAGCTGCGTCAGGCCGGCCAGCGGCCGCAGATCCACGATCTGGTTCCCGTTGGCCCGCAGTTCCTGTAGGCGGGTGAGTCCCGCCAGCGGGGAGAGATCGGTGAGGCTGTTGTCGTCCAGCCACAGGCCGTTCAGATGGACCAGGGGCGCCAGGGCCGGCAGGTCATCGTCGTCGAGCTGGTTGGCGTTCAGGGACAGCCAGACAACCTGCGACAGGTGACTCAGGGGGGTCAGATCGCTAATCTGGTTCCCGTTCAGGTGCACCAACCGAACACCGGTCAGGTACTCGATCCCCACGAGACTGACGATCCCCTGGTCGTCACCGTCCAGCCTCTCCACCGCCTGAACGT
>JBAZUN010000577.1:0-3261 GCA_041661365.1 Candidatus Latescibacterota bacterium | reverse complement strand
GGCGGCCGGGCGAACGGCAGGTGGGTGGCGCCGCGGGCCAGGATGTGCTGGTAGTTGGCGGCCTCCCCCTCGTAGGGCGCCCCGTGGTTCCACGGGACCCACGCCCGGGCGTTGCAGTAATGGCTGACAAAGGCCCGACGCCAGCGCGTGGCAGAGCGATTGGGGTGGGAGCGGTGCAGCACGTGCGCGTGGAAGAAGACCACGTCGCCGGGCTCGGCCGGTACCGGCACCGCCGGGCCGTACTTGCCGGCCACCCGGGAGAGGGTGTTCACGGCGTCGTCCAGGTGGCTGATCCCTGCCACGGTCCCCACGTCCCCGAAGCCGCCCCTGGCGTGCACCAGGGCGCCGCGGCCCTCGTCCGGGTAGATCGGCTCGCAGTGGCTGCGCGGGGCCATCCACAGGCACCCGTTCTCCTCGTCGGCCCGGTCCAGTGCCAGCCAGGCACCGATCAGGGTGTCCGGGTAGGTGGTGATGTAGTACGCGTCCTGGTGCCACCCCTGCCCGCCGGTGCCCGGGGCATTGTAGAACACCATGGTCTGCAGCGCCAGCACGTCGGGTCCCACCAGGACCTCCAGCACGTCCAGCACGCGCGGGTGGAGCAGGAAGCGCTCGCAGGCGCCGTCCACGCGGTGCAGCATGTGGATGCGGGAGAGCTGGCGCTGCCGCTCTTCGGCGGACGTGCCCGGAGTCGGGGGGGCCACCCCCTCCACGGGCACCCGTCCCTCCAGGATGCCCATGGCATGGACCGCCAGCTCGTCTACCTCACTCCGCGGCACCAGCCCCCTCACCGCGAGGTATCCCCGCGACTGGTACTCCACGTACTCCGACACCGCCACCTTGTAGCGGTCCGCCCTGGGCTGGGCAACGGGCGCGTACTGGGTCATGGGTGCTCCCTGGATGGAATGGCTGCCGTTGGGACGCTCTTCACCCGCCTGGTCCCCGGATCCCGACCACGTGCAGGTCGCACTCGCGCTCCCCGGCCGTGGTCCGCGGACCAGTGAGAGCCGGGTCCGGTCATCCTACCGTCGGTCGGCGACCGCCCTGAGCTCCCCTAGCAGCCCGGTGTAAAAGCCGCTTTGCCCGGCGAGGCCGAGGACTGACGGGTTCTGGCTAGGCGCGCGAGCGGCGCCGCATCGAGGGGAGATGCGGCAAGCGAGCGGAACAACGCCAGGGCCCGTCAGCACCGGCCGCAGCCCGAATGGGCTCTTTCAACGGGCTGCTTAGGCAGTATACCGACCGCTGTTCGCCGGACAAGCCCGGCAAGGCCGATCTGGCCCCTTCGCCACCAGCCCCCCCTGCTATCCGCTGCCCCACCGCTCCCGGCTTGACCGGCCACCCGCAGAGGGCCTTTGTTCTTCCTATCGCGTTCCGGCCGCCTGGCTGTCCGAGCTGTCCACGCGCCTGTTCGCCGGCACGGGTCTGAGGAGACCGGTCATGAGCGAGACAACGGTGACCGCGCCGCGGATCGACTCCATCGACGTGCTCCGGGGCCTGACCATCCTCGCCATGCTCTTCGTCAACGACCTGGCCGGGGTAGCGGGAGTGCCGGCCTGGCTCAAGCACGTCGAGCCGCCCTTGAGCGACGGGATGACCGCGGTGGACGTGGTCTTCCCCGCCTTCCTGTTCATCGTCGGGATGGCGATCCCGGCCGCCCACGCGCGGTGGCTGGCCGCCGGCCGGACCCTGGCGCAGATCGGCTACCACGTGGTGACGCGCGCCGCCGGCCTGCTGATCATCGGCCTGCTCATGGTCAACGCGGAGCACCGGGCCCCGAACGGGCCGCTGCCCGGGAATCTTTGGGCCCTGTTGATGTACGTGGCGGTGCTGGCGGTGTGGCAGGTCGTGCCGCGGGCCGGGCGGGGCAGACGGGTGGCGCTGGCCGGGCGCTGGGTGGGGGTGGCGGTGCTGGTCGGTCTGGCCTTCCTCTACCGCGGTGACGGGGCGCCGGGGCTGATCGAGCTGCGGCCCCGGTGGTGGGGGATCCTCGGCCTGATCGGCTGGGCCTACCTGGTGGCCACGACCGCCCATCTCGCCCTGCGCGGTCGGCGCACCGGCCTGTTGGGTAGCATGGCCCTCCTCTACTGCCTGTACGCCGCGTATTCGGTCGATGCTTTGCCCTGGTTCCCCGAGTGGGTGAACGGGGCGATGCTCGGCTCGCTGGCGGCGGTGACCGTGGCCGGCGCCGTCCTGGGAACGGTGCTGGTTCCGGGGGCACCGGTGGCGCCGGCGGACCGCGCCGTGCGCTGGGGGCTGCTGTACGCCGCCGGCCTGGCCTTGGCCGGCTTCCTCCTGCACGCCCTGGCCCCGGTGCACCGGATCTTCACCTACAACAAGATCCTGGCCACGATCCCGTGGTGTCTGCACAGCTCGGCGATCACCGCCGCGGTTTGGACCGGCGTTACCTGGGTGACCGAGGTACGGGGCTGCCGCCGCTGGAGCCGGGGCGTGACCCGCGCCGGCCAGTGCGCCCTGTTCGCCTACCTCCTGGCGCCGGTGGCGGGCCTCCTGCTCCAGTACCTGCCCCAGGCTCTGGGTGGGCACGACCCCTACGGGGCCCTGGGCCTCTCGTTCGGTCCGGGGCTGTGTCGGTCGGCCGGCTTCGCCGTCGCCATCGCCTGGCTGGCGGTCCGTCTTCGCGGCCTGGGCCTGGGCCCGCGCCTGTGACCCGTCAAACCAGCACGCGGACCGGTAATTCGGGGGCGCCGCGGGCTTCGACCGCCGCGTCGTCTCGCCGGTACCGCGCAGCCGCCTGCTGAGGAGGGTTGCCGCATGCACCGGATCGAGACACTGCTGCGGGCGGACCGCCCGGTCACGTGGCTCTTCGCCGGCGACAGCATCACGCAGGGGGCCGTGCACACGCGCGGCTGGCGGGACTACACGCAGCTCTTTCGCGAGCGCCTGGGCGAGCGGGCGCGCAACGAGGACGTGGTGGTCAACACGGCCGTCGGCGGGTGGTCGCTGGGGCCGCTGGCCGACCGCCTGGAGGAGCGGGTGCTGCGCTTCCGGCCCGACGCCGTCTTCCTGCTCTTTGGCACCAACGACGCCGCCGGCGGCAGCGCCGGGCTGGAGGCCTACCGGGCCGCGTATGCCGACGTGGTGGGCCGTCTGCAGCACGCGGGGGTCGAGGCTGCCGTGCTGCAGACCACGGTGCCCCTCATGCCGCTGGACACGGGCCTCCTGGCCGCCAGGGGCATGCCGCCGGGCAAGCTCGAGGGGGTGCGCCGGCGCCTGGCGTGCCTGCCCGAGTTCGTCGAGGCCACG
>JBAZUN010000576.1:0-3272 GCA_041661365.1 Candidatus Latescibacterota bacterium | reverse complement strand
CTGATACAGGCAGGAGGCCACCTCGAAGTCGAGGGAGCGGGGATATACCTGGCCGACCGCGTTCAGCTCGCGCTGGAACCCCAGGTGAAGGCGGAACCGTTCCTGAAGCCGGGCCAGCCGGTCCTCGTCCCCGTCGAGCAGGGTGAGCTGGTCGAGGCCGGTGCCCACGGCACCCTTCAGACCGCGCAGGGGGTACCGGTCGACCAGCTCCTCCAGCCGACCAAAGGCCTGGAGCATCTCCTCGCCGAACATGGCCAGCCGCTTCCCCAGGGTGGTCGGCTGGGCCGCGGCGTAATGGGTGCGGCCGACCACGGTCAGGTCGCGCCACTGGGAGGCGCGCGCGGCCACGGCCAGGAGCACGGCCACGTACTTGGCCTGCAGCAGGCGCAGGGAGCGGAGCACCTGGTACTGCTCGACGTTGTCGGTCAGATCCCGGCTGGTCATCCCCTGGTGCAGGTATTCGCACCCGGCCAGGGCGCAGAACTCCTCGATCCTGGCCTTGACGTCGTGCCGCAGCACGGCCTCGCGTCGGGCGATCGACTCGAGGTCGACCTGGTCCTTGACCTGCTCGTAGGCCGCGATCGATTCAGCCGGGATGGCCAACCCCAGCTCGTGCTGGGCCCGCATCACGGCGATCCACAGCTCGCGCTCCAGGACGATCCGGCCCGCCTCGGACCAGAAGGCCTTGAGGGCGGGGCTGGCGTACCGGGCCGCCAGGACGTTGGGGATGAGGTCGGTCATCGACGGGGTCCTCCGGCAGCGTGATGAATCGCTGGGCAGGGCGAAACCGAGGGAAGCATAGCGCAAAAGCCGAGGCTCGCCAAGACGAGCCTTCGGTTGCCGCGACCGGGCCGACCCCTATCTTGGGACAGCCGCTCTGGGATGTCCCCGGGGACGAGGAGCAGGAGCTTGCGGGCATGGAGATGCGGGAGACCAGAGAGGAGAGCGCGTGGCGGGTGGAGCTGATGGAGGGAGAGAGCTCGATCTCCCGCTGCTGGGTGGTGGACCGCCGCCTGCGGGTCGGCCGGGCCGCCCTGGTCACCGGCGGGATCGGCGGGGTCGGCACCCTGGAGGCGCACCGGCACCGCGGGTACTCGCGCCAGGTGCTCGAATACGCGGTCAAGCTGATGGAGCGGGAGCGGCTCGAGCTCTCCTTCCTCCACGGCATCCGCGACTACTACCATCGCTTCGGCTTCATCACCTGCATGGCCGAGCACGATTTCTCCCTGGAGGTCCGGGACGCCGAGCGGGCCCTGGCCGGAGCCCGCACCCGGCCGATACGGACCGGCGACCGGCGACGGCTGATCGACTTGTACAACCGGGACAATCTCGAGCGGACCGGCTCGGCGGTGCGCGACCCCAAGACCTGGTCCGGGTTCCACCGCGGCTCCCAATACTCCGTGCCAGGCGCGGTCCAGGTGGTCGTCGACGGCCGCGACCGGCCGCTCGGGTACGTCGTCTACGACCGGGTCGAGGACCGCTGTCGCGCCCCCGAGGTCGGTGGACAGGGTGAGGCCGTCTTTGCCGCGATCCTGGGGTTCCTGGCCCGACGGGCCGTGCGACTCCGGCGCGAGCGGATCCATTTCAACCTTCCGGTCGATCATCCGTTTGCCGTGTACTGCCTCGACTACGGCCTCCAGGTGAGCACCCTGCACCCGCGGAACGGGGGAGGGATGGGCCGCATCGTCGACCTGATGGCCTGCCTGCGGGCCCTCCTGCCCGAGCTGGAGCGGCGCTGGGGCGACCAGGACCGCGGCCTGACCCTGGGCCTGCGCACCGACCTGGGGACGGCCACCCTGGCCTGGCAGCAGGGCCGGCTGACCCTGGCGACCGGGGCCGGACGCCAGACGGCCCGTCTCGGTCATGCCCACCTTACCCAGCTTCTGATGGGATACGTCGGGGTGAGCGACCTGGTTGGACTCAACAGACTGCAGGGACCGCGTCCACTGCTGGCCCTGATGGCACGACTCTTCCCGCGGCAGCAGGCCCAACTCTGGTGGGCCGACCGGTTCTAGTGTCTGCTTGCGGAAGTCGGCTACATTCGGGCGCCGAACCATCCCGGCCCGCGGCGTTGACCTTCCTCTGCGGATCTCCCCTCGATCCGCTGTCGGTCGGTCGCCTGGCGGCCCGGGCTCCTCGACGCCCTCGGTGTTAACGCGGACTTCCGCAAGTAGACACTAGCTTAGTCGCCGATGCGATCGGCGAGCTGCCCGACGGCCACGGCGAAGTAGGTCGAGTTGTTCCAGCGCTTGATCGCCTGGAAGTTGGCATAGGCGAGGAAGGCCCGGCCGTTGGCCCGGACCGGTCTGACCAGGGCCGCCTCTACCTCCCGGTCGGGGAGGGGTGAGCCGTCGAGGCAGCGCACTCCGAGCCGGCTCCACTCGCGCAGCTCCCGGGCCGTCGAGTCCCAGGCGGCCGGGGCCTCGGCGGGGAGCCTGACCTCGCGCCCCCAGGTCAGGTCGTCGCGCCAGCCCAGGGAGGAGAGGAGGTTGGCCGTCGAGGCCAGCACGTCCGGCGTCGACCGCCAGATGTCCCGCCGGCCGTCCTGGTCGAAGTCGACGCCGTGCTGAGCAAAGGTCGACGGCATGAACTGGGGTTGGCCCATGGCGCCGGCCCACGAGCCGACCAGCTCACCCGGCGTGGCCTGGCCGTCGTGCAGCAGGCGCAGGGCGGCCAGCAGCTCCTGGCGGAAGAAGTCGGCGCGGCGACCGGCAAAGGCCAGGGTGGCCAAGGCCGGCACCACCGGCGTCTGTCCCGGGTTCCGGCCGTAGTCGGTCTCGATCCCCCACAGCGCGACGATGAACCGCGGCTGCACCCGATACTGGCGACTCACCCGGTCGAGGAGTTGGCGGTGCTGGTCGCGGACCCGCCGGCCCAGGGCGACCCGGCCGGTGGTCACCACCCCGCGCAGATACCGTTCCAGGGTCCAGGCGACCTCGGGCTGCTGACGCTCCAGCCGCAGTACCTCTTCCCGCACGGCCAGTCCGGTGAGGGTGCTGTCGAGGAAGGCCGGGCGCATCCCCTGAGCCGCAGCCTCCTGCCGCAGCGCGGTCAGCCAGTCGTTGAAGGAGGGATCGACCGCGGCCACCGGCGCGCGGGCCAGACAGAGGACGCTGAGGACCAAGGCGACCAGGCGTGGCAAGCGCGGCCTCGTCGGTGGAGGGGGAGTCGCACCCGAAGGGACCGACTAATGAAAGGGATCGCGCGCGACGCGGTCCAGAAGCCCGTCGGAGGATTCGCCTGGGCCCGGCTCGTCCAGGCCCGACTTGGCC
>JBAZUN010000575.1:0-3274 GCA_041661365.1 Candidatus Latescibacterota bacterium | reverse complement strand
GAGGTGCTGACCAACGTGCGGGCCCTGCAGCAGGAGGAGGAGGCGCGGATGGCGGCCCTGCGCCAGGCCCGTTCAGCGGCCGAGGTGCGGGCCGTCTTCGCCGGGCAGGGGTACTCGGCGCCGCGACGGTCGTCTTGAGCCGGGCCGGTCAACCGAGAGCGAGCGAGGTCTGCCGATGACCGGTGTGGCCAACGCCGTTCGGGTGCTCGAAGCCGAGGTGGTGGTGGCCGGCGGTGGGGCCGCCGGCGTGCCCTGTGCCTTGGCCGCGGCCCGTTGCGGGGCCCGGACGATCCTGGTCCACGACCGACCGGTGCTCGGGGGGAACGCCTCCAGCGAGGTGCGGATGCACATCGTGGGAGCCGACGCTAGCGGCGGCCGCGGTGAGCCGTTGATGACCGAGGCCCGCGAAGGAGGGGTCATCGAGGAGATCCGACTCGAGACCTGTGTCCGCAACCCGCAGCGCTCGGCCTCGATGCTCGACCTCATCCTGTACGAGAAGTGCCGGGCCGAGTCGGCGCTGACCCTGCTCCTCAACACCGCGGTCACCGGGGTCGAGATGGACGGCAACCGGATCGCGGCGGCCCGGGCCATCCGCACCAGCACCGAGGAAGAGTTCTGCCTGCGGGCCCCGGTCTTCGTCGACTGCACCGGCGACGGCCGCCTGGGGGCCGCGGCCGGAGCCCCGTTCCGTCAGGGCCGCGAGGGGCGCGAGGAGTACGGCGAATCGACCGCCGCGGCTGGACCGGACCACCGCACCCTCGGCTCGAGCCTCCTCTTCATGGCCCGGCGCCACGACCGGCCGATCCCCTTCACCGCGCCGCCGTGGGCGCGGCGCTTCACCGAGGCCGACCTCCACTTGCGACCGCACGCCTCGCCGGGGGTCGATCGCGGCCTCGAGTACGGGTACTGGTGGTGCGAGTGGGGTGGCGAGTTGGACACCATCCGCGACAACGAGGCGATCCGCGACGAGCTCCTCGCCGTGCTCCTCGGGGTCTGGGACCACGTCAAGAACGGGGGGGACCACGGGGCGGCGAACTGGGCCCTGGACTGGTTCGGGTTCCTGCCGGGGAAGCGGGAGAGCCGGCGGTTCATCGGCCGGCACGTCCTGACCGAGACCGAGGTGATGGCCTCGCATCCGTTCGGCGACGCCATCGCCTACGGCGGCTGGCCGATCGACACCCATCCGCCGGCCGGGATCGACGCGACCGAGGAACCGCCCTGCCGACAGGAGCCGGTCCCCTGGCTCTTCGACATACCCCTGTCGGCCTGCGTCGGCCGGGAGGTGCCCAATCTCTTCTTCGCCGGCCGAGACCTGTCCGCCACCCACCTGGCCTTTGCCTCCACCCGGGTCATGGCCACCTGCGCGGCGGTGGGGCAGGGGGTGGGTACGGCAGCGGCGTACGCGGTGCGCCACGGCATCAGCCCGGCCGACCTGCCGGACGATCCAGCGACGCTGACCCGCATCAGGCAGCGGCTCCTGCGGGACGACGCCTTCCTGATCGGGGAGCAAAGCCGCGATCTGGACGACCTGGCCTTGCGGGCGCGGCTGGCCGCCTCGAGCGAGCAGCCCGCCGGCGAGGCGGCCCAGGTCTGCTCGGGCCAGACCAGGGCCGTTCACGGCAAGGGCGGGGCTCGACCCGAGCGGGCCTTCCCTGCGGCTCATCGCTGGATGAGCGATCCGGCCCAGGGCCTGCCGGCCTGGCTGGAGCTGGGCTGGGACGAGCCGGTGCGACCGGCCGAGGTGCGGCTGGTCTTCGACACCGGCCTGAACCGCCCCCTCACCCTGAGCCACTCCGATGCCTTCACCGAGCGGATGATCTGGGGCCGTCCCCAGCCGGAGACCGTCGCCGACTACCTCCTGCAGGGAGAGGTGGACGGGGAATGGGTCGGGCTGGCCGAGGTGCGCGGCAACTATCAGCGACTGCGGGTCCACCGACTGGAGGCCGCGCCGCCGGTGCGCGCCCTGCGCCTGACCGTGCTGGCGACCCACGGTCTCGACCATGCCCGGATCTGCGAACTCCGGGTCTACGAGCGGATCAGCGACTGGCCGCGGGTTTGACCCGGCGATCGGTTCGGCCCGGGTCGACCGCCACGGCCGAAAGGGAGAGGTGACCATGATCTTCAGCTTTGCGCTGCTCACCGCGGACCAGCTTCACGCCGTGCAGGAGCTGGAGCGCGAGCTGGGCACCACCATCGTGGCCTTTCAGAGTCAGGAAGCGACCATGAGCAGGCTGACCCCAGAGGCGCTCAGCCGCCTGCAGGAGGAGGAGCGGCGCACCGGCCTGACCCTGGTCGCCGTGACCCCCGAGGGCTGAGACCGACTCCGCCAAACCATGGTGCCGACGACCGTCCTCCATCGGCTCGGCCGGCCGGGCGATCTTCCGAAGGACAGTATGGTTTCCCCTGAGCCGACCGCCGTCATCACCAGCCCGCGCAACCCGAGACTGGCCGCGGTGCGGCGGTTGGCGCAGCGCAAGTACCGTTACCAGACGCGACGGTTTACGGTCGAGGGGCTGCAACTGCTGCACCTGGGTCTGGCGGCCGGGGTGGTCCCCGAGAGCGTTCTCTACTGTGAGTCCCTGTTCACCGGCGAGGGGGCGCCCTCCCTGCTGGAGCGGTGCCGGCAGACCGCGGCCGAGCTGATCCCGGTCTCGGCCCAGGTCATGGCCGCCCTCTCCAGCCGCGACGCGCCCCAGGGACTGGTGGCGATCTTCCCCTTGGTCGACGCGGCCGTCGAGTCGCTGGAGCTGATTGGGAGCGAGCTGGTCCTGGTGTTGGATCGGCTGCAGAACCCGGGGAACCTGGGAACCCTGGTGCGGACCGCGGACGCGGTCGGCGCCGCGGCGGTCGTGCTCCTCGAGCCTGGGGCCGACCCGTACGATCCGGCCGCGGTGCGGAGCAGCATGGGCTCGCTGTTCAGTCTCCCCCTGGCGCGGAGCGGCGACCCGGCGGCCGTGCTCTCGCTCCTGCGCCATCGCGGTCTGCGGGTGGTGGCGGCCGATCCGTATCAGGGGCAGATTTGGCACCGGGCGTCGTGGGACGGTGGGGTGGCCCTGGTGCTGGGGAACGAGGCGCGCGGCCTTTCGCCCGAGCTGCGGCCGCAGGTCGACGAGTGGGTGCGCCTGCCGATGCGGGGTCAGACCGAATCGCTCAACGTGGCGGTGGTCGGCGGGGTGCTGGCCTACGCCTGGTCGGCGGCTAATCCCGGATCGCCCGATCCCTGATCGGCGGGCAGGTCCGGGACGAGACGTGAGGCGCTGGTCGCGCGAGGGGA
>JBAZUN010000574.1:0-3307 GCA_041661365.1 Candidatus Latescibacterota bacterium | reverse complement strand
CGACCAGCTCCTCGTCGAGCGCCAGGTCCTCTCCCGCTGCGCCAACCCTCGCATCCGGATGACCGGCACCTTCCTCAGTGAGTACGCCCAACCGCTGGTCCCGCTGGTGCTGCCGGCCGACCGGTTCGAGTTCATGGCCATCGTCGATTACCTGCCGGCGCACGTGGCCCAGCGCCTGCACACCCTGGCCTTTGCCCGCCAGACCGACCTGCCGGTGAGCATGATTACCACCGTCGAGGACGACAACGTCGGCTTCTTCCCGCAGTTGGTCACCCAGAGCCTGCACCGCATCGTACAGGGGATGCGGGAGCACGGCCTGCAGGGGTTCTGGTTCCGGCAGTTCGGCATCAGCCCGCACGAGCCGGCCATGTACTACATGGCGCGCGCCGCCTGGGACCCGCGGGTGACGCCGGAGTCCGCGTACGCCGATTTCGGCCAACGGGTCTGCGGCGACCAAGTGACGCCGAACCTGGTCCAGGTCTTCCACCAGGTGGAGAGCCTGGAACAGGACTCCAACGCCCTGTGCGGGGTCGGCTTCCTGATGCCCAACCTCTACAGCAAGCACTGGAACGGGGGGAGCGAGGAGCAGCGCGGCCGGTTGCTCGAATACGCGGCCAAGGTCGACCCGATCCTGCGCGCCATGGAAGCGGTGACCGCCGACAGCACCCGCCGCGGCAGGCCGTGGGCCGAGCAATACCGCGGCTTCCTCCGCTTTGCCGGGGAGTACGCCCGGGCCGTCGCCGGTCTCATCGAGGCGCGCACCGCCTATACTCAGGCCAAGGAACGACAGGAAGCGCACGACTTCCACGGGTACGGCGAGGCCATGGACCGCACGGTCGTACTGCTGCGCCAGGCCCTGGGTCTGTCCGAGCAGGCCTTGCGCACCTGGAACAGCCGCGTGGTCGACCCCACCGACCTGGGGACCCTGGCCGGGCTCAACGCCTACGGCCACGACTACCTGCGCGGCCTGGCCTGGCAGATCTACCTCGACAGCCAGTTCTACGGCTTCAGTTTGGGGTAAAGGGAGGATCTCCGGCAGCCATCGCCCCCTGGGAGCGGAGTTCCCGTTCCACGTCCGTATCGATGCGGATGAGGGCGGTCTGAGGAGGAAGGGCTTCGTGCCCTCCTCGATCTGCAGATCCGCTACCGGCGCGGCACCGGTGCGGTCCGGGAACGGATCAAGGCCGCTTTCCATCCCGGCGGGCCGGCCCCGGGGTGGCGATCGGCCTGATCAGCACTCGGGACAAAGCCTTGGTATTCTCTTGATCGGAGGATAAGGTGTTCAGAGCGCTGGTTCTCTCCAGCTTGCTAGGGCTGACGCTCGCCGGCCCGCTTTCCGCGTTCGCCTCCACCGGGCCGTTCCGGTGCGCTGGGGCGTCGACCTCGGCCCAGCCGATTCGGGCCGCCAAGCCGCTGGACCAGCCACCCGTCCCGGTGACCGGTGACCGGCGGGTGCTCATCATCTTCGCCCGCTTCGCCGACGATCCGACGGGGTGGACCACGGTTCCGGCCTGGGCCGAGGATCTGCTCGACCCGGCCGTGCCTGGCTCCCTGGCCCACTACTACGAGACCATGTCCTTCGGGCAACTCCATCTGCGCGGAGGGGTCGCCCCCCGCTGCTTTGCCTCGTCCCATCCGGCTGCCACCTACCTGCCCGTGACCCCGGGCGAACCGAGTCGGTACGGTGTGTTCGCGCTGGAGATCCTGGCTCAGGCAGATCAGGAGGTGGACTTCTCTCGATTCGACGGCGAGGGACCAGACGGGGTGCCTGGCTCGACCGATGACGACGGCGTGGTGGACGCGGTCTTCCTCGTCCTGGCCGACCTGCCGTTCGGCTTCCTGGTTGGCGGAGCCACCGGCATCGCCGCCCTGGGCTTCAGCGAGCCGTTCGTCACCAACGACCGCACGGCCGGCGGCGCCGCGGTCCGTGTCCTGCCGATCCAGGGTACCGTGCAGCAGGCGGCCACCTCGGCCCAGGCTGCCGGCGCCCTGGCCCACGAATACGGCCACCTGCTGGGCCTGCCGGATCTCTACAACACGACCTTCCTGCAGAAGGCCGGGGCTCCACCCGAGGAGGACTCGGCCGGGACGGGCAACTGGTGCCTGATGGGCTGGGGCGCCGGCGGCTGGCAGGCCAACGACGGCCCGACCAGCCTGTGCGCCTGGAGCCGGCTGCAGCTCGGCTGGGCTTCCGTCACCGATCTGGCCTCCGCGCAGGAGGAGCTGCGTCTGCCCGAGGTGGGCCGACAGGGAGACTTGTACCGTATCCCCATCGGCGGCCAGAGCGCCTTCCTGTTCGAGTGCCGCCGTCGCACCAGCACCTGGTACGACCGCCACCTGCCGGCCGAGGGCCTGCTTATCTGGCGGGTCGACAGCGTCAACCGCACCGGGATGCGCCTTGATCTGGAGTGCGCCGACGGCCGCTGGCTGGACGCCGGGTACCCGCTGGGGCAACGGCCCGACGGCCACAGCGGCGGGGACAACCTCGACTACTGGGCTCATGATGCCGCCTATGCAACTGCTCATGCCGGCAACCTGGGGGACGCCACCGATCCCTTCGACGGCAATCGGTACACCGCCTTCACTCCCGAGACCAACCCCAGCTCGGGCGATTCGTCGCTGCTGGCCGGGATCCGGGTGGAGGGGATCCGCCTGGAGGGCGACCTGGCGCTGGCGCGGGTGCAGGCCCGGCCGGCCAAGCTGGAGCTGCAATGGTTGTACGCCATCGATGAGTCCGGGGACGAGCTCCTGATCCCGGGAGAGACGGCAGACATCCGGTTCTTCGTGGTCAACAGCGGCAACGTGGCCGTGCAGAATGTCCGCGTCATCGCTTCGGTCGTCGATCCCGAGCTGGAGCTGGTCACGGCCGAGGCCGCTTTCGGCAGCCTGGACGGGGGCCAGACCATGCTCCAGCCGGTGTCCGAAGCACCCTTTCCCGCGGTGCGTCTGGCCAAGGGGTTCACCGGCCAGCGGCAACTCACCATGACCTTGACGGTTCTGCAGGGAGAGGAGGTGCTCGGAGAGTGGTCCGTCGTGCTGAAGGCCGTCTCGACCCTGCAGTTGACCGGTCATGTCACTGATGAAGAAGGCGTCGGCTTGGCTGCCGTGCCGCTGCAGCTCCAAAGCTACAACCGCGAGGCCGGCACATCCCGCTCCTATTCGCTGATCTCGGGAGCGGACTGCGCCTACTCCCTCGACTTGCCTCCAGGCGAGTACGGATGGGGCGTCAGCTTTCCACTGCCGGTCACCTTCCCGGCAGACCGAGCCGCGCCTTATGGCTCCTTCACGCTGTCCACGGCCGCTACCC
>JBAZUN010000573.1:0-3315 GCA_041661365.1 Candidatus Latescibacterota bacterium | reverse complement strand
CCGGGGTGTCCAGCGCCTGCGGTCCGGACGCGGGGGAGTGGACCGTGGTCTCGGCCCGTATCGAGGAGGAACTGACCCACCTGGGGTCGGAGGATCGGCAGGCCTTCCTGGCCGAGCTGGGGATCGGTGACTCGGCCCTGGACCGCCTGACCCAGCTCGGGCAGCGGGCCCTCGGTCTGATCTCCTTCTTTACCGTGGGCGAGGACGAGGTGAAGGCCTGGACCGTGCGGCGCGGGTCACTGACCCCCCAGGCGGGTCGGGCCATCCACTCCGACATCGAGCGGGGGTTCATCCGCGCCGAGGTGACCCGTTTCGCCGACCTGGACGAGCTGGGGAGCGAGGCCCGGGTCCGCGAGGCCGGCCGGCTGCTGCAGAAGGGACGCGACTACGAGGTGGCCGACGGCGACATCCTGCACTTCCTGTTCAAGGTCTGAGGCCACCGCGCCGCCGCAAGCTACGGCTGAGAGGGGGCCCCCCCGGCGCTATCGCTGCCGGCCCCAGCGATGCCGTCTCCCCTTCCAGGTGAAGACCCCCAGGCAACCTAAGATCCCGACCACCACCACGTGTACCGGCTGTATCAGGGCCCATCCCGGGAAGAAGCCGAGGAGGTCGGTCCGGCCGAACAAGGCCGCCGCGCGCCGGAGCAGGGGCCATTCCGCGCTGAGCTTGAGGACCAGGGCTAGCCCCACGGCCCACGGGTCCAGCGCGCTCCAGGCGATGAGAAGCGGTGCCGCGAGGAGCCCCAGGCTGAGCAGAAAAGCCGCGACCATCAGACCGAAGAAGGCCGGGTCCAGGCGCAGTTGACAGGGGGCGTTCGAGGCCCACCGGGTTCGCTGCCGCAGCAGGGCCGACCAGGAGGCCGCCCACGGATGTACGACCCGCGCGTCGGGGGCGGTGGCAAAGGCGACTCCCCACCGGGTGAAGCGCCGGAGCAATTGCAGCAGCAGGACGTCGTCCCCCGAGGCCCGGTCCTTGACCCGCTCGTACCCGCCGATCTCACGGAAGGCCTCGCGCCGGTAGGCCAGGTTCTGGCCGGAGGCCCCCATCGGGTGGCCGCGATCGACGCTCCCCAGGATGCAGCCCATCAGGCCGAGGAAATCAAGCGTCTCGTACCGCTGGCGGAAGGAGCGCGCCTGGCCGGGCTCGCCTATCTGGGAGAAGCCGCAGACCATCCCGACCTCGGGCCGGAAGGCGGCAACCATGCTGCGTATCCAGGTCAGGGGGACTCGGCAGTCCGCGTCGGTGGTCAGGATCACCTCGCCGGTGGCCGCGCCTACGCCCAGGCTCAGGGCCGCCTTCTTGGCCCCGGACCGTCCCAGCTCGGCCTCGGTGCTCAGCAGCCGGACCCGCGGGTCGCGCTGGACCGCGGCGCCGACGAGGCGGGCGGTCTCGTCGACCGAACCGTCGTCGACCACGATCACCTCGAAGAGGTCGGCCGGGTAGTCCTGGTCGAGGAGTTGCGCCAGGCAGGTCCCGATCCGGGCCCCCTCGTCCCGCGCCGCCACCACCACCGATACCCCCGGCAAGCCGGTTCCGACGGCGGGCTGCTCGCGGATCCCGGAGGCGAGCCAGCGGATCCCCGCGGCGTAGAGCCCGGCCGCCAGCAGCAGACCGCCGTCGAGCACGGCGGCAAGGTAAGCCGGAGGAGCGATCATCGGAGGGCGGTCTCGTCGACGCGGCCGGTCAACGGATCAACTCCTTCACCACCGAGAACATCCCGCGGTACCCCTCGGAGCAGTTGGTGCAGATCGAGACCTCGCGCCGGCCCTTGAGCACGCGGGCGCGGAAGCGGTCGTACGCCGCGCCGCGCCAGAGCCGGCGGAAGGGGGAATCGCCGAAGGCGTCGCCCATGGCGAACTCCGCGTCCTTGTCGAAACAGCAGGGGGTCACGGTGCCGTTCCAGTTGACCATGGTGGAATACCACAGAACCTTGCAGCCGCGGGCCGGCTGCCCCTTCACCGCCAGCTCCCCGTCGGTCTTGGTCTCGTAGCGGCTCAGCTCAGGGGTCTCCGGCAGGAAGGCGACGGCTTCCTCCTGGGTGTAGACCTGAGCCGTCTTGACCAGGAACTTGTCGACCCCCAGCTCCCGGGCGATCCGCTCGGCGGCGTTGAGCTCGGCTTCGTTGTGCTTCATCACGATGAACTGCAGGTTGGTGCGCGGCGTGGCCGAGCCCAGCTCTTGCTTGGCCTGGACCACCAGCCGGATCCCCTCCAGGACCTGCTCGAGCCGGCCGTTGACCCGGTACCGGGCATAGGTCTCCTGGTCGACCCCGTCGACCGAGAAGATGATCTCGTCGAGTCCCGAGGCCACCACCTCGCGGGCCCGTTCAGGGGTCCGGATGAAGTGGCCGTTGGTGCTGGTGAAGGTGAAGATGCGGTGGCTGTGGGCGTACCGCACCATCTCGTCGAGGTGCCGGTTGAGGAACGGCTCGCCCTGGTTCCAGAGCATCATCAGGAAGGCGTGGCCGTGGACCTGGTCGACCAGGGCGCGGAAGTTCTCGAGGGCGAGCTGACCGCGGGCCCGGGTCATCTGGCCGTTCCCCGAGGGACAGAGCGGGCACTTCAGGTTGCACAGGTTGGTCGGCTCGACCATGACGAGGAACGGCCGGCCCCACACCACCGGCCGACGGAGCAGCCGCGAGAGGGCCAGGGAGGCGACCACCAAGGCGAAATTCCAGGCCCGTCGCCAGGTGAACAACCGCCGGCACCGCGCCGCGTACGCGGGCAGGGCGCGCGCCGAGACCAGGAACGCCATCGGTATCCTCGAATCGGGACGGGGGGAGCTCAGCGCCAGCGGAACCAGCCGAGCTTGCCGATCACCGTGAAGATCAGCACGTAGGGAATATAGCAAAGCTCGAGGACTGGCAAAGCGAGGAGGAGCCGGCGCTCGCGGGGCAGCGCCATGGTCCACAGGAGGAGGAGGTCGACGAGCCACCGGCCGGCCCACACGGCGATCGCCACCGGCCAGCCAGGGGCCCCGGACACGGCGCGGACCAGCCCGACGGCCAGGAAGAGGTGGAACAGGTACACCCCCGCGGCCAGGGCCAGGGCCGCTCCGCCGTAGTTCCCGGCCTTGGCCGCGTGGCGCACCTTCTGCTGCGCGATCCGTCCGGGCTCGGTGGGCGGCGGCTCGCAGGGGACGGCCGCGGCCGGATCGCGATTGTAGACCAGCCGCCAGTCCGTCCGGCGGGAGACCAGCCGCATGAGGTAGACGTCGTCGCCGCCGACGAGGTGGCCGATCCGGTCGAAGCCGTTGACCTGGTCGTAGACCGCACGGCGATAGGCCAGGTTGCGGCCGGTGCAGGACAGGGCCGTC
>JBAZUN010000572.1:0-3316 GCA_041661365.1 Candidatus Latescibacterota bacterium | reverse complement strand
CGACGCGCAGCACCCACTCGCTGCCGGAGCGGTCCACCGGCTTGAGGATCCACGGTCCGGGATGCCCTTCGGCGAAGTCGAGCAGTTCCTCGAGCCGCGCCACCTCGTGAGAGGCCGGGGTCGGGATCCCGGCAGCCTTCCAGGCCGCGGCCGTGAACCCCTTGCCGCGACTGGTCCGGACCGCTTCCTCGGAGTGAAAGGGAAGGCCGAGACCGAGAGCCAGCCGCGCGGTCAAGGGGAGGTACTCGCAGACGAAGCAGACGATCCCCCCGTAGGCGAGGTGGTGTTGGTCGGCGTAGCGCTGCAGTGCGGCCAGGACCGCGTCGGGGTCCTGCAGCTCGGCAGCGACGACCCGGGGATACTCGGACAGGGCCGGAGCCCGCTTCGGGGTGGCGACCAGGGCCGCCTCGAACCCGGCCTGCTGCAGTTGGCCGGCGTAGTCGGCGCTCGGCTGGACCACCACCAGGAGCGAATTCAAGGATGCCGTCACGGGGTGTCGGCCGGGACCGGATCGCCCCCGTCTGGCCGGATCTGGAACCTGACCCGGCCGTAGAGCTCTTCGAGCGCGGCCTCGGCCTGGGGCAGGTCAGGACCGGTGACGCTGAGGTACCCGAGGAACTCGAAGCCGCGCGGCGGGGTGAGGACCTGATCTCCCGGGGAGAACTCCAGCACCAGCTCGCTGACCCGGGGATCACCGCGGACCTCGTCCAGCCCCTCGATCGCCGTCAGGATGCCGGAGCGGTCGGGGAGGAAGTAGCGCATCTTCATGGCGCATTGCGACGGCGGATCGCCCGGCACCGACCGATCCCCGGCCGCCAGGCGCGCCCCCTCGGCGTAGATGTCGACCCCGATCACCCGCTCGAGGAAGTCGGCGATGTTGTCGGCTCCCCGGCGGGCCGCGATCTCCAGGACGGCGATCTCCGCCTCGGTGACCTTCAGCTCGCAGTGGAAACAGCAGCGCCGCAGGCCCAGGGCCAGCACGGCGCGTCGCACCACCGCGCGGATCTCCGCCTCGCGGGCCGGTCCGAGGCGCGTCGGCATCCACTCCTCGTATTCGAGGAAGTAGTCCGCGTCGCGGATCCGCTCGATCTCGATCACCCCCAGGCAGCTCACCTCGCCGTCGCAGACCGTGCCGTCGACGCTGACCTGCTGACCGCCCAGGAACCCCTCGAGCAGGAAGACCTCGGCCGGGTCGAAGACCTCCTCGGGGGTGATCCCCTCGCCGGCGGCAGGGAGCCAGAATTCAAAAGGGTACCGGGGGTTCTCGTCGCGATAGGCGCGGATGTACCCGGCGACCTCGTGCAGGTGAGCCTCGATCCGGTTCTCGGGATCGTCGGGCTGAAGCCGGACGACCCCGTAGCTCGAGGAGCCGCTGATCGGCTTGAGCACCATCGGCCGGCCGTGCGCGGCCAGGGCCTGGCACACCTCGACGGCATTGCGCACCAGGTGGAAGACCGGTCCGGCCAGACCGGCGGCCTGCAGGGCTTGGCGCATGAGGTACTTGTTCCGCGCCCGCAGCACGGCTCCCGGCGGGTTCCCCGGCAGACCGAGCCGACGGGCCACCATGCCGGCGGCGATGACCCCGCTCTCGGAGAAGCTGAGGACCCCCTGGATCGGGTCCTCGCGGTGGAGGCGTCCGGCCAGGGCGAAGGTGCCGGGCAGATCCTCCTGGTAGTCCCAATCGACGACGCGGTCGAAGCAGGCACGGTCGTCGGCGCTCGGCCGCTTCTTCACCAGGGAACAGCGAAACCCGGCTCCGCGCAGCCGGTTCACCCAGGGGCGCGGATCGCCGGCGGTATGGATGACGAGCAGGTGGCGCATCCGGCCGCGGAGGACGCTCAGAACCGGCCGGCCGACGGCACCTCGACCAGGTCCGCGCGGTCCTCGGATTGGATGACGAAGGCGCTCTCCAGGCGGTTGGCCCGCGACTCCAGGCGTCGCTCGGCCTCGCGGTAGTTGCGGCCCCACACGCTGACCCAGGCGAGGTTGTCGTACCCCTCGGGGGGAACCGTCACCTGGTCGCCCGGCTCCTTGGTCAGCACCACCTCGATGAGATGGGGGCTACGGCGCAGGGAGCGGGTCGGCTGGAGGAAGACGCGACCGGGACGCTCGGGGACCAGGGTCTTGGACAAGGCGCAGCCGCGGGGATCCTGGGGCTCGTGAACCGGCAGCCCCAGGGCCGCGCGGATGTTCTCCTCGGCCAGGTCGATCCCGTACACGCGCTTCACCAGGGCGTGGATGCAGTCGCCCCCCATACGCGCCCCGATCTCGACGATGCGGGGGCCGTCGGGGGTGATCTTGACCTCGGCGTGGATCCCCGAGTGGCGCAGGCCCAGGGCCGCCACCCCACGCCGGACCATCTCCAGGATCGCCTCCTGGGTTTGGGCGGGGAGCCGCGACGGGGTGCACTCGCCGCGCTCGATGAAGGTCATCTCGTCCATCTTGGCCTTGTCGATGACCGCGTAGAAGGTCACCCGGCCGTGCTGGACCACCCCCTCGACGCTGACCTCGGGACCGGTCAGGAGCCCCTCGAGCACGAAGTTCCCCGGTCGGTACGGATAGATGCAGTCCTGAACCCGCACCCGGCAACTGATCTCGTCGTACAGGGCCAGGGCCTGTTGCGCATCGTCGACCCGGGCGACCCATTCGCTGTCCGAGCCCCACTCGGGCTTGAGCACCGCGGGGGTGCCGATCTCGGCGCAGGCCCGCAGCAGGGCCTGACGGCTCTTTACCAGGCGGAAGTCCGGCACCGGTACCCCGGCGCGGGCAAAAGCCTGGCGCATGCGGTACTTGCTGCGGGCGTTGAAGGCGACGGTGAGGCTGTTCCCCGGAAGACCCAGGCGGGAGGAGATCAGGGCCGCGGTGGGGACGTCCTCCTCCCAGAAGGTCACCACCCCGTCCAGGCGCTCCTGGCGGTGCAACTCCTCGGCCAGGGCGACCACCTCGGGAAGGGTCCGGCCCTGGGTGAGGAAGGTGCGATGGGCGTGGTGGACCGCCCAGTTGGGGACGGGATTGAAGAGAAAGGTCTGAACGCCGAGCGAGGCAGCGGCCTCGAAGGTCAGGCGCTTCTTGATCGAGCCGCTGTGGATGAACAGGAGCTTGGGGGGGCCGTAGGCCCCGTCAGGGTCGGGTTGGTCGCTCTGCATCTACCTAAAGTCCTCCATAAGAGAGGAAGTGCAGGTTGTAGGCATTGTGGACGACCGAGCGGACAGTCAGCCCTAACACGGGGCACGCTCCTGCAAAAGGGTGGTCCCTGGCTGCCCTGGTCGGACCGACCGGTCAGGGCGAGGGAGCGCACAGGGTGGTCGTGGCGGCC
>JBAZUN010000571.1:0-3333 GCA_041661365.1 Candidatus Latescibacterota bacterium | reverse complement strand
GCAACCCGACCGCCACTGCGGCGAGGAGAAGCAGCCGGCCGTACCGGATCAGCGGAAAGGGCGTCACCCGGATCACGACGGAGTGCCGGCAGCCGGCGCGAAGAGAGAGAGCTGATCCTCGTGGTCGTCGGCCGGGCGGGACGAGCCGGTCGCCTCGGCCTGCTGCTGCCGCTGGAGCCAGTGATCGACGTCGGCCCGACGGAAACGGACCATCTTCCCCAATCGATAATGCGGCAGCGAGCCGCTGGCCACCAGGCGGCGCACGGTGGAAAGGGAACAACTCAGGTAGATGGCCAACTCCGCCGCCGTCATCAGCCGTTCGTGGTTCACGGTACCCCCCTTCGGCGATGGGGGTTCACTCCGTTACGCGGTCCCTCCCGACGCGGAGGGTACCCGTCAGGAGGAGGATTCCCGGCCGCGCTTTTCCAACTGGGTACGGCGATACCAGGCCGCGGCCGACAGGAAGGCTCCACCCACCACGACGTAGTAGAGCGCCTTGCCCGCCGACTGCACGAAGCCCCCGGTCGAAGCCGTGGTGAGGAGGATCAGCAGGACGAACGAGGTGAGGATCGCCCCGGTGGCGAATCGGTACACGCGCTGGCACAGCACCATCGAGGTCTCCAGTTCGGCGCGGGCTTCGGGCGTCAGCGGTTCCACGGACACGGGCGGCAGCACCTTTCCTGAGGGTTCGCAGCTAATGTAGTCAATTCGGCGCGCGGCCGCTCCCCTGGATCGAGAGCCAGGCCCGGGCCTGCTCGCGGGCGATCCGGTCTGCCGCGCGCACCGATTCCACGGTGACCAGACCGCTACCATCGGCCTTCGCCACTGCCTGCGCCGCGCACTCGTAGATCTCGAGGAACCCGATCCGGCCGGCGAGGAAGGCGGCCACCGCCTCCTCGTTGGCGGCGTTCAGCGCGGCCGGAACCAGCCCGCCGGTCCGACCGGCAGCGTAGCACAGATCGAGGGAGGGAAAGGCCGCGCGGTCCGGAGCGGCAAAGGTGAGTCGACCGACCTTTCCCAGGTCGAGGGAGCCCAGCGGCGAGGGTAGCCGCCGCGGGTGGGTCAGGGCGTACTGGATCGGCAGCGCCATGTCGGTGGGACCGAGGTGGGCCAGGATCGCCCCGTCGAGCAGCTCGACCATGGAGTGGATCACCGATTCGCGGTGGATCACCACCTCGATCCGGTCGAGCGCCACCCCGAACAGCCAGCTCGCCTCGATCGCCTCGAACCCCTTGTTCATCAGGGTGGCCGAATCGACGGTGATCTTGGGACCCATGCGCCAGGTCGGGTGGGCCAGGGCCTGGGCCGGGGTCAGGTCGCGCATCTCCGCCCGGGTGCGGCCGAAGAACGGCCCGCCAGAGGCGGTCAGGATCAGCCGCCGGATGCCGGCGCGGTCCTCGCCCTTGAGGCACTGCCAGAGGGCGTTCGGCTCGCTGTCGAGCGGCAGCACCGTGCCGCCGCACCGGGCCGCGGTCTCGAGGATCAGACCGCCGGCCATGACCAGCGGTTCCTTGTTGGCCATGGCCACCGTCTTGCCTTGGGCGAGCGCGGCCAGGGTCGGCTCGAGGCCCACGGCCCCGACCAGCCCGTTGATGACCAGGTCGGCCCCCTCGGTCGCGGCCAGCTCGGTCAGTCCTGGCTCGCCGACCAGCAGCTCGACCTCGGGGAGCGCGGCCCGCACCTGGGTCGCTTCTTCCGGAGTGCGCACCGTCACCCGCCGGGCACCGCACTCACGGGCGCGCTCGATGAGCTTGGCCACCCGGGCTCCCCCGCTCAACCCCACCACCCGGTACTCGGGCCCCAGCCCGGCGAGCACCCGGAAGACGGTGTCGCCGATCGAGCCGGTGCAGCCCAGGACGACGATCTCGGTCACGCGCGTTCTCCCGACAGTTTGCCCGGTGTTCGCCTATTCAGACGTCGAGCACCACCTCGGCGATCCAGCGTCCCTCCTCCTGACGGACGCTGAACCGGTGCATGGTCACGGCCTTGACGTCGACCCCCAGGTCGTGTCGTTCAGGATCGATCCCCTCGCCGGCCAGGACTCCGTGCAGCCGGGCCCCAGCGGCCGATACCGCCACCTCGATCCCCACCGGCAGGAGGAACAGGCGCTCGGCGTCCTTGTGGTAGAGGATCTCCTGGAGGAAGTCTAAGAGGAGGAGCTCGACGCTCGCGGCGGCCAGCTCCAGCCGTCGTTCCTCGCGGAGACGGACCGTGGCCAGCGGAGAGACCATGACCTCGAGCACGGCCCGGGCCGCGGCGGCAAACAGCTCGCCCGCGGTCTCCCCCCAGGCCCGCAGGGCCACGTCGGCGATCGCCACCTCGGACAGGTATTCGTACCCGGTGTTCACCCCTTGATGTTCCCCAGGGGCCGGAAGCGGACCACCGGCAGGCTGAGCCCTGCTTCCTTGGTGGCCGCGACCACCTCGTCGACGTCCTTGTACGCCCCCCCGGCCTCCTCGGCCAGACCGCGCCAGGCCGCGGTTCGCACGTAGATCCCCCGCTCGGCGAGCTGCTGCTGCAGTTGGCGCCCGTCCCATCGCTGGGTGGCCTGCCGCCGGCTCATGGCCCGACCCGCGCCGTGGGCCGTGGTGCGGAAGGTCGCGGCCGCCGCCGGACTCCCGGCCAACAGGTAGGAGCCGGTCTCCATGCTGCCGCCGAGGATCACCGGCTGCCCGGCCTGGCGGTACTCCTCGGGCAGTTCGGCCGAGCCGGCGGCCAGGGCCCGGGTGGCCCCCTTCCGGTGGACCAGCAGGGTACGGCACCGGCCGTCGACCTCGTGCTCCTCGAGCTTGGCGGTGTTGTGCGAGACGTCGTAGACCGTCCGCAGGCCCAGTTCCTCGGGGGAACGACGGAAGACCTCGGCGAAGACCTCGCGGATCCGGTGAAGGATGACCTGACGGTTGGCGAAGGACATGTTGACGGCGCACTTCATCGCCGCGTAGTAGGCCTGGCCGTGCGGCGAGTCGAAGGGCGCGCAGGCCAGCTCGCGGTCGGCCACCCGGACGCCGTACCGCGGCTCCATGACCTCGAGGAAGGAGCGCAGGTAGTCGGTGGCCACCTGGTGGCCGAAGCCGCGGCTGCCGCAGTGGAACATCACGGCGATCTGGTTCTCGCGGTCGAAGCCGTATACCTGAGCCAGATCCCGGTCGAAGACGTCCTCCGGCCCGACCACCTGGATCTCGAGGTAGTGGTTCCCCGACCCCAGGGAACCGACCTGGTCCTTCCCCCGCTCCACCGCCTTGCGGCTCACCTGGGAGGCGTCGGCCGCCTCGAAGCACCCCCCTTCCTCGGTCCGCCGCAGGTTCTCCTCGTCGCCGTACCCCTGCTCGACGC
>JBAZUN010000570.1:0-3366 GCA_041661365.1 Candidatus Latescibacterota bacterium | reverse complement strand
CCGCAACCCACCCTGGCGTCATTGGGAGGCCGAGGCCAACAACCGGGGCGAGCGCCATCCCGAGGCCGAGACGGTCGAGGCGATCTGCCGCGACCTGCTCTACCTGCGTGCCCGGCTGGTTCCCTAACTCTACGCCGCCTTCCACCGGTACTGGGCCGAGGGGATTCCGCCCTTCCGCGCCCTGGTCCTCGACTGGCCCGGGGAGGAGCGGCTCAGACAGGTGGACGACCAGTGGTGCATCGGCGACCGGCTGATCGCCGCGCCGGTGGTGGCCGGACAGACGCGGCGACCGATCGCCCTGCCGTCCGGGAGGTGGCACGACTTCTACACCGGTGAGGAGGTGACCGGGGGCGGCACCCTGGAGGTCGAGGTACCTCTCGAGCGGGTTCCCCTCTACGTGCGGGCCGATTCCCTCTTGCCCCTGGCCGGCCCGGCCCTGCACGCCGACGACCCGGCCGCCCGAAGACTCACCGTGAGGGTCTACGGCACCGGCGCCAACGGGATCGACCTGATCGAGGACGACGGGGTGAGCTACGATTATGAAACCGGCGGCCTCAACCGCCTCTGGATTCGCTGGGACGCGACCGCCGGACGCGGAACCGCCGAGCGGCAGGGCACGGCCAGGGTGCCGGAGTACGAGGTGGTGGGCTGGGAGCGGCTCGGTCTAGCCTGACCGAGGCGGGACGACCGGGGGACTCGGTGGCTCACTCGACCTCGATCCGGTAATGAGGATGCTCCGGCATCTCCAGGGCCGCGTGGGCGAAGAAGGGGTACACGCTCCACTCGACGCACCCGATCAGGTCAGGCTTGCCGTCGTTGTTCAGGTCCCCGGCCCAGACGTTGGGGCCGTGGATGGTAAAGGCCAGCGGCTCGCCGTAGCAGCAGAACCGGCGCGGCAGGTCGAAGACCGGAGCCTCCCGCGTCCCCACGTTCCGCAGCAGGTAGATCGCCCCGGTCCCGGCCAGGCTGTAGACCAGATCCAGGAGCCCGTCCCCGTCCCAGTCCACGGCTCGGAAGGACTCGGTCCAGTGCATCGGTCGCTCGACGATCGAGTCGTCGATGCAGCGGCCGTCGAGCAGGCGCACCGGGCCAGCATCGCGCAAACGCCGGGCTCCGGAACCGTCGAGATACTGGACGAAGAGGGTGGCCCGCCGCTCCCACGAGTGGGTGATGAGGTCGATCATCCCGTCGCCGTTCCAGTCGGCAAAGGCGGCACCGGTCCGCCACCAGAACGGAGAGCGCGGATCGGTCGGGTATGGGTGGTTGGGCAGGTTCGGGTCCTCGGCCAGTCGGCCCGACTCGGCTCGCGCCGCCTCGGAGTCGGGGTGTCCGTCCACCTCGAGGAACCGGCGCGGACCGAACCGCGGCGTATCCCTTGTTCCCTCGTTGCGGTACCAGACGATCCGGTTGGTCTCGTTGGGGAGCATCAGGCCAGGCAGGCCGTCCCCGTCCCAGTCGACGAGGACGGGGTACGGATACCCCATGTTGTGCCAGTGACGGCTATGGAGCAGGTCGTCGCGCAGCAGGCGGATCGGTTCTCCCTCGTCCCGGTCCTCCGTTCCGGACCGCCGTGCCGGGATCAGCTCGGCCTCGGCCCAGGCCGGCTCGCCTCGGCTTCCCAGGTCGCGCATGATCCGCGGCCAGCCGTACCCACCGCCGACCAGCAGGTCGCGCCCGCCGTCGCCGTCCCAGTCGCACAGGCAGGGCCAGGCCTGGTCGCTCAGGGAGAGGACCGCAGCGGCCGATTCGGCGCGCCATCGCGGTTGGAGCACCGGGCCTTCCGGTCCCGGGGTCGCCGTGAAGAAGCGGAACCGCTGCAGGGCATCGTCCTGCACCAGCAGGCCGCTCCCGGTCTCCGGGTCGATTGCGGCGGCCACCCGGCTGCAGCGGACCGGCAGTCCGGCCAGGGGCCGGGCCTCGCCGAAGGCGATCCCGTCCCTCGGTTCGCGGCGTCGCCAGAACGGCTCGTACCCCACGTAGGAGACGGACTCCTGCGGATTCCGAACCGCGTCCCCGGGTTCGGCCAGCCCGACCAGGTCCAGACGGCCGTCGTGGTCGAGATCGAGAAAGGTCACCCGCGGCCCGGCGCCCAGGTCCACCGGCTCGGCCGGGGCGAACGGCCATCCTTGTGGATTCTGGTTGCGCACGTACCACCCCTCGACGACCAGATCGAGGACCCCATCGTGGTCCAGGTCGACCAGCGACAGGTTCCCCAGGTCAAGAGCAGGCACGGATAGGCTGGGGCCGCGGACGAAGACGGGAAGGCCGGCCGGGGTGCGCTCCCCGGTGTTAAGGAAGAAGGTGACCTCGCCCCGCCCCCGCTCGGCGAAGACCAGGTCGATCAGGCCGTCCCCGTTCAGGTCGGCGAAGTCCGCGTCGACGTAGGTGCCCGGGAAATCGCGCAACGGCCCGCCCGGCTCCTCGCGGAACTGCAGGTGCACCAGGTCCCCGAACTCCCGCTCGTGGTTGGCGATTCGCGGATAGCAGACCACCCCGCTGATCGGCGACCCGGGACGGTGGTAGTAGTTCCAGGTGCCGGCCAGGTCAGCTCGGCCGTCCCCGGTCAGGTCGACCAGGCGCATGGAGTAGAGCGAGAGCGGCCGCGGCTCCCCGGCGTTGTACCGCAGGAGGTCGCCCACGCCGACCAGGGGGACTTGCTGCCGGGTCTGCAGCGGCGGTCTACGGTCCACGACGGCGAAGCGCAGACGATAGCACGTATGGGTCGGGCTCTCGATGGCCCACTCGATCCGGCCCCGGTCAGCGTGGGCCAGATCCTCGGTGCGGCCGAACCGAACCGGCGCGCCGTCGGCCAGGTCGATCACCTCGATCGAGTCCGGGTCGAGGACCCCGGAAAGGCCGGCCCGGGCGATCAGCTCCCCGAAGTCGATGACCGGGGAGAAGGGGATCCACCCCAGGTTGTCGGGCAGCTCGGAGGTGATCTCCAGTCGGCAGGTGACCATACGGCTGGTCATGCAAAGGTCCTCTCGCCCGGCGGCTTGCGACCCAGGTGCAGCGCCCGTCCTGGCCCATGCCGTTGCCGGGGATCGGCAGGGCCACTAGTATTATCAGATCATCGGCAGTTCAGAGAATCCGCGGTGGACCGCTGCCACGCATTGCCCCTCGAGCCGTATACCCGGCGGCTTGTCCAGACCGGATCGGCGCTACCCGTCGAAGGAACCCATGCCCGAACAGCTCACCGATTACGCCGCCGGCATCCCGGCCGACGCCGATGCCCAGGAAACCCGGGAGTGGCTCGAGTCGCTCGACTACGTCCTGTCCCACGCCGGCCCGGAGCGGGTCTGCCAGCTCCTCGAGCAACTGCAGAACCACGCCCGCCGCCAGGGGGTCGGCATCCCCTTCGCCTCC
>JBAZUN010000569.1:0-3377 GCA_041661365.1 Candidatus Latescibacterota bacterium | reverse complement strand
GATTCGCCTCGGCCCGGCTCGTCCAGGCCCGACTTGGCCGGCCGTCCCGGTTTGGGTACCCTTGGGTTCGTGCTCTTTGGTTCGAATCGGGTCGAAGCGTTCGTCCGCCGCGCGGGCGTGAGAAGACGAGGGGAGGCGCGCGATGGCGCTCTTCATCGGGATCCTCGGGCTGCCCAACGTGGGCAAGTCCACCCTGTTCAATGCCTTGACCGCCGGTCACGCCGAGGCCTCGAACTACCCCTTCTGCACGGTCGAGCCGAACGTCGGCATGGTGGAGGTACCCGATCCCCGCCTCCAGCGACTGGCCGGGCTGCTGCACCCTGAGAGTTGTACCCCGACCGCGGTGCGGTTCGTCGACATCGCCGGCCTGGTGCGGGGCGCCAGTCAGGGCGAGGGACTCGGCAACCGGTTCCTGGCCCACGTGCGCGAGGCCGACGCCCTGGTGCACGTGCTCCGCTGCTTCGACGATCCCGAGGTCGTCCACGTCGACGGCACGGTCGATCCCCTGCGCGACGTCGAAACCGTGGAGGCGGAGCTCCTGCTGGCCGACCTGGAGGGGGTGGAGCGGGCCTTGCCGCGGCTGGACAAGATCGTCCGCACCGAGCCCCGCTCACCGCAGCGCCTGGAGTACGAGACCCTAGTGGCGATCCGCGACGGCCTGGGAACGGGCCGGTCGGTGCGCGACCTGGGCCTGTCCCCGGAGGCTGCCGCCGCGGTCCGGGGGCACCATCTGCTGACGGCCAAGCCGGTCCTGTACGTGGCCAACGTCGCCGAGGCCGAGGCCGCGGACGGTGGTCCCTGGGGAGCGCGGCTGGCCGCGCGGTTCGGACCGGAGTGGGTGCTGTGCATCTCGGGCCGCATCGAGGCCGAGTTGATGGAGCTGGCCCCGACCGAGCGGCAGGAGTACCTGGCGGCCCTGGGCCTCGAACGGACCGGCGTCGACCGCCTGGTGGTGGCCGGGTACCGACTCCTGGGCCTCATCACCTTCTACACCACGGCGCACGATCGGCTGCAGGCCTGGCAGTTGCCGGCCGGCCTGACCGCACCAGCCGCGGCCGGCCGGATCCACGGCGACATGGAGACCGGCTTCATCCGGGCCGAGGTGGTCCGATACGACGACCTGGTCGACCGCGGCTCCCTGGCCCGGGCCCGGGAAGAGGGGAAGCTCCACGCCCATGGCCGCGACTACCTGATCCAGGACGGCGACGTCGTGCACTTCCTGTTCCGGCCGTCCTGACCGATCTGGCCCGGCGGGGAGCTTGACCGGCCATCGGGCCCCGTCTATCTTTCGCCGGCATTCTGCCGCGCACCGATTGATCTCGTGTTTATCTCGCGGAACCTGCATGGGACACGCGCTGGGGATGATCGAGACCCGAGGGTGGGTGGCCATGGCCGAGGCGGCCGATGCCATGGTCAAGGCCGCCCCGGTCGAGGTGGTCGGCTGGCAGCTGGTCGGAGCCGGTCTGGTCACCGTCGTAGTCCGCGGCGACGTGGCCGCGGTCAAGGCGGCGACCGACGTGGGCGCCGTGGCCGCCAGCCGGGTCGGCGAGGTGGTGGCCGTGCACGTCATCCCGCGCCCGCACGACAGCCTGTGTCCGCTCCTGCCGCTGCAGCAACCCTGACCTACTTCCCCCGCCTGTCCCTGGCGCTCAGGGCAGGGATCCCCCTGGCCCTGCTGGCCGTGGTCCTGGTTCGGGTTCGTCCCGGCGAGGTCTTCCGGGCGGTCGGGCAGATAGAGCCCCTCGTCCTGGCCCTGGCCGGGGTCCTCGCCGGGGTGGGGATTACCGTACAGTGGGCCAAGTGGCGCGACCTGACTGCCGCCGCGCTCCCGGGCACCACCCCGGGGCAGGCCTTGCAGACCCTGCTCGTGGGGTTCGGCCTGGGGCTGGTCTCCCCTGGCCGCCTGGGGGAGTTGGGGCGCGGTGCCTTCGAGCCCAAGGAGCGACGGACGGCGATGGCCGCCCTGACCGCGGCCGATCGCCTCTGCTCTGCCGCGGTGACCGTGACGGCCGCCTGGATCGCCCTACTCACCCTGGCGCCGGGAACAGGACTGGCAGCCGGTTGCCTGGCAGGGGGGGCAGGGGCCGCGGGATGGCGGTGCAGAGACCGGCTCACCCGTTGGCGGCCGGTCCGGTCGATCGCCGGGCTGCTCGCCCCGGTGACCCGCGTGCCTCGAGGGATCTGGCTCAGGTTGGGCTGCTGGTCGCTCCTTTTCAACGCGGTTTTTTTCGCCCAGTTTTTCCTGCTCCTCGGCCCGCTGGCCGCGCCGTGGCCGCGCCTGGTCCAGGCCGTGCCCCTGGTCTTCGGGCTCAAGACCCTCGTGCCCTTCTCGGTGCTGGACCTGGGGGTGCGCGAGGCCGCGGCCGTGCTGGTCTTCACCCGGTTCGGTTTCGACCCGGCGCCGGCCCTTGGCGCGGCGCTGTGGGTGTTTATACTTAACGTCCTGATTCCCGGTGCCGCGGGCCTGGCAGAGGTCTATCGACAGGCGGCCCGTTTCGGCAATAAGAATCTTCGCTAACCGAGAGCAACGATCCAGAGAGGTGGTGCGGATGAACTCCGTGTACGCGCTGCGGCGCGAGATCTGCGAGGTGGGACGCCGGACCTACCAGCGGGGGTACGTGGCGGCCAACGACGGCAACATCAGTTGCCGGATGAGCGACGACCGGGTACTGTGCACCCCCACCGGGGTGAGCAAGGGGTTCCTCAACGAGGACATGCTCGCCATCTGCGACATGGAAGGCAGGCAGGTGGCCGGGAGCCTGAAGATCTCCTCCGAGGTGCGGATGCACCTGGAGATCTACAAGGTCAGGTCAGACATCAACGCCGTGGTCCACGCCCACCCGCCGACGGCCACCGGTTTTGCCGTGGCCGGTATCGACCTGACCCAGTGCGTCCTCCCCGAGGTGGTCCTGGCCCTGGGCGGCGTCCCCCTGGCCTCGTACGGCACCCCCGGCGGGCCGGAGATCGTCGAGCCGATCCTGCCCCTGGTCAAGGAGTACGACGCCATCCTGATGGCCAACCACGGGGTGGTGACCCTGGGCAAGCACCCGATGGACGCCCACTTCAAGATGGAAACCGTGGAGCACTTCGCCCGTATCGCCCTGGTCGCCCATCAGCTCGGCGCGGTCAACACCCTGAATCCCAACCAGGTCAACGACCTCATCAGCATCCGCGGCAAGTACGGGATCACCGACCGGCCCGGCTGTCAGGTGACGCCCGGTCAGCCGTCCGGGGCCGAGGCCCGAGCCGCTGCCGGAGCCACCCTCCCGCAGAAGGAGGAGGGCGCCGCCGACCTGATCGAACGGGTGACTCAGGAGGTCTTGCGGCAACTGCGGGGATGAGATCAAGGCAGGGCTCCGCCGGCATCGGCGGGGGTG
>JBAZUN010000568.1:0-3384 GCA_041661365.1 Candidatus Latescibacterota bacterium | reverse complement strand
CGGTGGTGTCGTCGTCCGGGAGCCAGGGAGCGGTGTACTGCGCTCGCTCCTCGGCCCACCGGTGCACTACCTGGAGCTGGATCTCGTTCAACGTGGGCAACGGCGCGGCTGGAATAGCCTGCTTTCCCGTGCGCGCCCCGGTGGACAGGTCCTGGATCCCACCGCCAGGGAGTGCGCCGCCGTCTTCGCTATCCCCGAACGGCGCGGGCGTCGTTCCACCCGGGCCGTCCCACTCCCCTGGCATTGGCGGACCGGTCGTAGCCGGCTGCGGGGCCAGGGACGGCACGGCGTCCTGCAAGGCGCCGGCCGGCAATGGCTCGAGTCTGGGCTGCCGCACCGGCGGCGGCGCGTCGAAGCGGACCCGCAGCGCCACCTCCGGCCGGAAACCACCCGCCGTCCAGTGCTGCACGGCCAGCAGGCCCAGCAGATGGACGAGGAGCGCGACCAGCAGATACCCGAGGAACCGCGACTGCCCTTTCTCCGCGCGCGACGACACGACACTCCTTCTATGCACCCGGGCAGACACGGCAGGGAACACCGTACGAGCAGCAGCGATTGGCCGCCCCTTTCGGTCTGGTGCGCGGGGCCTGGGGTGGCTCTGCACAACAAGTGTCCCGGTATAAGAGCCACGAGGAACCGTTTCGTGCTAGAGAGCTGTTGCCCCCTCACGGGATTCATCCTACTATTACGGCACCTGTATACTGGTTACCAGTATGATCAAGAGCTTCCGCTGCCGCGACACCGCGGCCCTGTTTGATGACCGGGCCGTGGCCCGCTTCCAGGCCATCGAGCGCCAGGTGCGCCGGAAGCTCGAGATCCTCGCTGCTGCCAGCACGCTGGGGGATTTGCAGTCTCCTCCCGGCAACCGGCTGGAAGCCCTGCGCGGGAACCGTGCCGGCCAGCACAGCATCCGCATCAACGATCGCTGGCGCCTTTGCTTCCGCTGGCAGGGCGGCGATGCCCACGACGTCGAGATCGTCGATTATCACTGAGGAGCCGCTCCCCATGCCGACCCGACTCCAGCCGATTCCCCCCGGCGAGATCCTCCTGGCGGAGTTCCTCGAGCCGCTCGGTATCAGCCAGAACCAGTTGGCCCGCGATATCGACGTGCCGGTAACCCGCGTCAATGACATCATCCATGCCCGAAGGGGCATCACCGCCGACACCGCCCTCCGGCTGGCGGCCTACCTCGACACCACGCCGGAGTTCTGGCTCAACCTGCAGTCGCGTTACGACCTCAAGCTGGCCCAGCGAGATCGCTGGCCGGCCATCCAACGCAAGATTCGCAAGCCGGTATCCGCCTGATCACCGATCTCCAGGCCTGACGGCTGCCGTGCCCGGCAACCACACCGGTTCACCCATCCCCCCATGACCACCCGACTCGGCGCTGTTGCCCTGGTGCTCTGCGGCCTGGCCCTCCTGGGCACTGGCCTGGCCGCGCGCCATCTGCTCTCCCCCGAGGTGCCCCGGCCCAAGCATGCTCCCCGGACAGCGGTGGCAACGACCACGCCGATCTGCGGACCGGCCGACGCGATGATGACGCGGGGCCAGTACGCCCAGGCCAACCAACTCCTCCAGCGCGGGGCCGACGGTCAACCCGACCCTGCCTGCCGGACGCGGATCGAGTTCCAGCGGGCCTGGTGCGAGCTGGCCCTGGATCGGGCCGGTCAAGCCCGCCTCCGCCTGGAACGGCTCGCCGACGCAGACCCACGCCTGGAGGAGTACCGGCGCCTGTGGCTAGCCACTGCCATTCAAAAGACCGGGGACCGGAACGGGGCGGTTGCGGCCTACGGCGACCTGATGGAACGCGCCGCCAGCCCCGGGGTCCGCGACGAGGCAGCCCGACGCCTGGCCGAGTCGAGCGCGGCCAGCGGTGACCCGGCGCGCGCCTTGGCGATCTACGCCCGACTGCTGACCTCGCGGCCGGGTGACCCGGAACTGCTGCGCCGGATCGCCCGAACACAGGAGACCGGCCGGGACCGCGCCGCGGCCCTGGCGGCCTGGCTGCGGTTGGCCCAGGAGCGGCCGGCCGCACCAGAGGCCCGGGAAGCGGCAGAGCGGCTGCGGGCCGCGGGCACCCCCGAGGCCGGCTCGGCCCGGGCCGCGGTCTTCACCGCGCACCGCCTGCACGACCGCGCCGCGGCCGAGTACCGGCGCCTGCTGCGCTCCTGGCCGAAGCACTCACGAGCCGGCGAGTGGCAGTGCGGCCTGGGTGTGGCCCTGACCGCGATCAATCAGTTCGACAAGGCCCAGGCCGCGTTGACCGCGGCCTTCCCGGGCAAGGGGTATCCAGCCGCTTTATACCACCTGGGCCGGCTGCAGGTCCGGCGGGACCGGGACCGCGAGGCGATCGCCGCGTACCGCCGGCTGGCCGGGGAGTTCCCGGCCCACGAGTTGGCGCCGGAGGCGCTGTGGCAGGCCGGGAAGGCGGCCGAGCGATTGGGACGGTTCACCGAAGCGGCCGATTGCTACCGCGAGCTGGCCGAACGGTACCCGCGGGACGGCCACGCCGGCGAGGCGGCCTGGAGCGTGGGGTTCATGGGCTACTGCAGCGGCGACTGGGCGCGGGCCGCGTCTGCCTTTGCCGCGTTGGCGACCAGCGATCTCCCCGGTCCCCTGGTCGATCAGGCGCGGTACTGGGAGGGGAAGGCCGAAGAGCGGTTGGGGCACGCGGACCAGGCCGAGGAACGGTTCCGGCAAGCCGCGGCCGGATTCCCCCGGTCCTACTACTCCACCCGCGCCGTGGCCCGAGGGTACGCCCCCGACCGCCCCCTGAGCGGCAGATCCAGCTCGATCGCCACGTCCGCGGACGAGGTTCCGCTGAACCTGGCCCCGGCCCAAGCCCTGCACGAGCTGGGGCTGGAGGAGATCGCCCGGCGCGAGCTGCAGTTGCTGGAGGAGGAAGATCGGGATCGACCGGCGGCCATGCGGCGGCTCCGCGACCAGTACGAGGCCTTCGGTTGGTACGACCGGGCCCTGCGGATCTCCGGTCGGATCTGGTCCGGTCCAGCGGCGACCCCGGAGGACGTGGACCGGGCCTATCCCGACTACTACTGGTCCGAGGTCACGACCGCGGCCGACGAGGCCGGGCTCGATCCTTTTATCATCATGGCGGTGATCCGGCAGGAAAGCGCCTTTGCCGCGGACGCGGTCTCCGCGGCCGGGGCCGTAGGGCTGATGCAGCTCCTGCCCCAGACCGGCCGGACCGTGGCCCGGGAGCTGGGGATCCACTCCTTCGATGACCGCCAACTCACCGAGCCCCGCCTGGCCCTGCGACTGGGCGCCCGGTACCTGCGCGACCAGGTGCGGCAGTTCGCCGTCGGGCCGGCCGCCTCCCTCAGCCTGGAGCTGGCCCTGGCCGCGTACAACGCCGGACCGGAGCGT
>JBAZUN010000567.1:0-3389 GCA_041661365.1 Candidatus Latescibacterota bacterium | reverse complement strand
CTTCGTCCTGAGCGCCGTCTGCGCCGCAATGGCCGGGGTCTTCCTGACCCACTTCAACGGCGGGATCGGCCCCTCCGAGGCCGGGGTGATGAAGTCGGTCCGCTACGTCGCCCTGGTGGCCGTGGGTGGGATGAGCAGCCTGTGGGGGGCCCTGCTGTGGGGGACGGTGCTGAGCTTCCTCTCCCTGCGCGGGGCCTTCGGCACCTACGACGACGCCGTCTTCGGAGCCATATTGGTCTTGGTGATGATCTTCGCGCCGAACGGCCTTGCCCGTACCCCGTTCGGCGGCCGGCTGCTGGACCTGTTCCGGAGGAGGGCCGACCGTGGATCTCCTTGAGGTCGATGGCCTCTGCCGCTCCTTCGGCGGCCTGCGCGCGGTCGACGAGGTGACATTTGCGGTGACGGCCGGCCGGATCAAGGCGGTCATCGGTCCCAACGGCGCGGGGAAGACCACCCTCTTCAACCTGATCGCCGGCACCCTGCGGCCCGACCTCGGCCGGATGCAGCTCGACGGTCGCCGGATCGACGGCCTGGCACCGCACCGGATCGCCGGGCTGGGGATCTCGCGGACCTACCAGAACATCAAGCTCTTCGCGCAGATGACGGTCCTCGAGAACGTCATGGTCGGCTGCCACCGGCGCACCCGCGCCGGCTTCCCCGGCTGCCTCCTCCACCTTCCCGGAGCGCGGCGGGAGGAGCGCGAGATGGAGGCCCAGGCCCGCGACCTGCTTCGGTTCATGGGGATCGAGACCCTGGCCGGGATCGAGGCGAGCAGCCTCTCCTTCGGCCAGCAGCGGGCCGTGGAGTTCGCCCGGGCCCTGGCCGCCGGGCCGCGGCTCCTCCTCCTCGACGAGCCGGCCGCCGGCCTCAACCTGCACGAGACCGCGGCCCTGGCCGAGCTGATCGTCCAGATCCGCGACCGCGGGGTCACCGTCCTGATCGTCGAGCACGACATGTCGCTGGTGATGCGGGTCTCCGACGAGATCGTGGTCCTCAGCTCGGGTCGCAAGATCGCCGAGGGCGCGCCGCGGGTGGTGCAGCGCGATCCGGAGGTCATCCGCGTCTACCTCGGGGAGGAAGATGCTTAACGTCCGCAACCTGGAGTCCGGGTACGGCCAGTTGCGCGTGCTCAAGGGGGTGTCGCTCCACGTACGGCCCCGGGAGATCGTCACCCTGATCGGGGCCAACGGCGCCGGCAAGACCACCCTGCTGGGCACCATCGCCGGCATCCTCCCCCTGATCTCGGGGGAGATCCTCTACGCCGGGGAGAGCAGTCGCGGCCTCCGGCCCGAGCAGCTCGCCTGCCGCGGCTGCGCCCTGGTCCCCGAGGGCCGGCAGGTCTTCGGCCCGATGACCGTGGAGGAGAACCTCCTGCTCGGGGCTCACCCGCTCTTCCGGCGGCGCGAGCGGGCCGCGATCGGCGACGGGATGACCGAGGTCTTCGCCCTCTTCCCGCGATTGGCGGAACGGCGGGGACAGCTCGCCGGTACCCTGTCCGGCGGGGAGCAGCAGATGCTCGCCATCGGCCGGGCCCTGATGGGCCGACCGCGGCTGATCATGCTCGACGAGCCGTCCATGGGGCTGGCGCCGCTGGTGGTCAAGGACATCCTGCGAACGATCGCCGCGCTGCGCGAGCGGGGGAACACCGTCCTCCTGGTCGAGCAGAACGCCCGCGCGGCCCTGGCCATCGCCGACCGCGGGTACGTGCTGGAGACCGGTCAGATCATGCTCGAGGGATCGGCCGCCGAGCTCCTCGCCAACAACGAGGTTCGACGAGCCTACCTGGGCAAGGAGTACCGCAGCATCGACGAATGAGGTTCCGGCCAAGGCCGGGACCGGACGGGGAATCCCCGTCCAAGGAGGCCCCCGATGATCTACGATCCAACCCACGAGACCCTCCCCCGGCCCGAGATGGAGCAGCTCCAGATCGAGCGGCTGCAGATCACCCTCAACCGGGTCTACCGCAACGTCGCCCATTACCGGCAGGCCTTCGACCAGGCCCGGGTCGACGTCGAGCGGATCAAGAGCGTGGCCGACATGCGGCACCTGCCGCTGACCACCAAGGCCGACCTGCGACAGGCCTATCCCTACGGGATGTTCGCCGTGCCCCTGAGGGACATCGTCCGGCTCCACGCCACCTCGGGAACCACCGGCACCCCGATCGTCACCGGGTACACCCGCAACGACGTGAGCCACTGGGCCACGCTGGTGGCGCGCCAACTGGTCGCGGTCGGGATCACCGAGCACGACGTGGTGCAGGTCGCCTTCGGGTACGGCCTGTTCACCGGCGGCCTGGGGTTCCACTACGGCGCCGAGCGGATCGGCGCCTCGGTGATCCCCGCCTCGGCCAGTCCCCACGCCCGCGAGCAGCTCCGGATCATGAAGGACTACAAGGCCACCGCCCTGCTGACCATGCCGAGCTACGCCCTGACCATGGCCGAACACCTCGAGCGGCTGGGGCTCCACCCCGAGCAGCTCGCCCTGCGGGTGGGGATCCTGGGCGCCGAGCCGTGGAGCGAGGAGGTCCGCCAGCGGTTGCAGGAACGGCTGCACCTGCGGGCCTACGACACCTACGGGGTGGCGGAGATCATGGGGCCGGGGATCTCCGGGGAATGCCTCTGCCAATCCGGGCTGCACCTGAACGAGGACCACTTCATCCCCGAGATCATCGATCCCGACAGCGGCGAGCCGCTCCCCCCTGGGGAGACCGGCGAGCTGGTGCTGACCACGGTCGCCAAGGAGGGGTTCCCCCTGGTGCGGTACCGCACCGGCGACCTGACCCACCTGCTGCCCGGGACCTGCGACTGCGGCCGAACCCTGGTCCGCATGGCCCGCGTCTCGGGACGGACCGACGACCTGATCTTCCTCAGCGGACAGAAGGTCTTCCCCTCACAGGTCGAGTCGGTGCTGCAGCAGGTCCAGGGGATCGAGCCCGACTATCGGATCGTGCTGGAGCGCGAGGGGGACGCCGAGGTGATGCGGGTGCAGGTCGCGCCCTCCCCCGAGGCGGGCCGCTTCGACGAGATCCGGGCCCTGGAGAACCTCAAGGCAGAGCTGTCCCACCGATTGAGCGAGGACCTTCAGGTCCCGGTCCGGGTGACCTTCGTGGAGGCCTCCTCGGTGAAGCGGCCGGGGGACGGGGGCGGGAAGAAGCGGTACGAGGTGATCGACCAACGGAGTGGTAAGTAGAGATCTCGGAGTAGATCAAGCCGATCACGGCTCCCAGAGGGATCGCGGCAGGGGGAGAAGCCCGTCTGCTTCGACGACCCAGGAGCCCGGGCCGGTCCGCCGTACCCCGGCGATCGATTCCAGCCGCAGATCGGTCTCCTGAGCGGTCATCACCGGGAAGCCATACGCGGCGTTCAGATGCCGCAGGGGACGCCCTTCCT
>JBAZUN010000566.1:0-3395 GCA_041661365.1 Candidatus Latescibacterota bacterium | reverse complement strand
CGGTAGTACGGGAGACTACGCCCTCATGCTGTTCGCCGGGCTGATCCTCTACAACGCCTTCGCCGAATGCCTCAAGAAGGCTCCGACGCTGATCACCGCCAACCCCAACTTCGTCAAGAAGGTGGTTTTCCCGCTGGAGCTCCTGCCTTGGGTCATGGCCCTGGGCGCCGCGGCCCAGGCACTGCTGGGTATCGTCGTATGGCTGGGGGGGTACGTGGTGCTCTTCGGGTGGCCCCGGCTGACCGCGCTCTATTGCCCTCTGGTCCTGGCCGTCTTCTTTCCCGTGCTCCTGGGCCTCGGCTGGCTTCTTGCCGCCGTGGGGGTCTTTGTCCGCGACGTGGGCCACGCCACCGAGCTCGTAGCCCACGCCCTGCTCTTCCTGACCCCGATCTTCTACAGCGTCGACGCCGCACCCGTGGTCCTGCGCCGCGCCCTCATGTTGAATCCGCTGACCTTTGTCATCGAGCAGTTCCGGCAGGTGCTCTTTGTCGGCCACGGCCCGGACCTGGCCGGCCTCGCCCTGTACCTGGCGGCGGCGGTCCTCTTCAGCGGGGCGTGCCTGCTGGTCTTCCGCCGCCTGCGGCCGGCCTTTGCCGACCTGGTGTGAGCCAGCCGCCGCTGGTGACCATCGCGGTTCCCTCGGCGAACCAGGGCCGGTACCTCGGGGATGCGCTGGCATCCATCTTCGCCGCGACCGTGCCGGTGGAGGTCTTCGTCGCCGATGCGGGCTCGACCGACACCACCCTGGCCGTCATCCGGGAATGGGAATCGCGCCTGGCCGGGTGGCGCAGCCAGCCCGATCCCGGGCAGGCGGCCGCGATCAACGAGGGGATCGCCCAGGGTTCGGCACCCTACGTGGCCTGGCTCAACAGCGACGACCGGTACCTCCCCGACGGCCTGGCGGCCCTCGTTGGAGGCCTGACCGAGCATCCCGAGTGGCCGGCCGCCTATGGACGTGTCTGGAACGTGGACAGCCGTCTCCAGCGGCGCTCACGGGTCTGGGTCCAGCCCTTCAGTGCGCGCTGGCTGGCCAACCGCTGCATCGTCTCCCAACCCGGGGCGCTGGTTCGGCGGAGCGCCTGGCAGGCGGTGGGCGGGCTCGATGAATCCCTGCAGATGGCCTTCGACTACGATCTCTGGTGGCGGTTGTACCGGCGGTTCGGTCCGCTGGGCTACACCCGGCAGGAAGTGGCCGAGAACCGGATACACGATCAGACCAAGACCCGCACCCGCCGCCGGCGTCACTACCAGGAGGCGGTAGCCGTGGTCCGGCGACACTACGGCAGGGTACCGATCAAGTGGTGGCTGGCCTGGACCGTGGCCGTATGGGCCCGGTCCCTGCTGACCCCGCAGCAGCCATGAACGACGTCGCCATCGCCGTCCGCAGCGTGAGCAAGTGCTACCGGGTCTACGCCAACGAGCGGGCCCGGTTGCGTCACCTGCTCTTCTCCTCGAGCACGGCCGGCGTCAGCGAGGTGTGGGCGCTCAGGGACGTCAGCTTCGAGGTGAAGCGGGGTGATTCGGTGGGGATCATCGGCCGCAACGGGAGCGGCAAGACCACCCTCCTGGAGATCATCACCCGCACCCTTACGCCGACGAGCGGCGAGGTACAGGTCACCGGTCGGGTCGCGGCGCTGCTGGAGTTGGGCAGCGGCTTCAACCCCGAGTACAGCGGCCGGGAGAACGTCTTCCTCAACGGCCTGCTGTTAGGGCTGACCCGGACCGAGGTGGAGGAGCGCTTCGACGAGATCGCCGCCTTCGCCGACATCGGGGACGTCCTGGACCGTCCGGTCAGAACCTACTCCAGCGGCATGCTGGTTCGCCTGGCCTTCGCAGTGCAGGTGGCGCTGGACCCGGAGATCCTCATCGTCGACGAGGCGCTCAGCGTGGGGGACTTCTTCTTCCAGCAGAAGTGCTTCGCCCGCCTGCGCGAGATGCGCGAGCGGGGCCTGACCCTGCTGTTCGTGTCGCACGACATGAAGACCATCCGGGACCTGTGCCAGGCCGCCGTCTACCTGCGGGACGGGAGCGTCCAGTACGTCGGCGCCGCGCGAGTGGCGGTTCAGCGGTTCCTGCATGAGGGGGCTGCACCGGCCAGCGGCAGCGGGCCAGCCACGGTAGATCGTCCTCACTCCACAGGCGAATCCGGCCCGCCCCACTCGCTGTTGGCGGAGCTGCGAGCACACGGTATATGGTCACGCCCAGGAGCGCCCGGCCAGCCGACGGAGGCGGGCACCATCCTGGCTGTGGCCACCTACGACGAAACCGGCACGCCGACTGCCGAGGTCGTGATGGGCCAGGATCTGTTCGTGCGCGTGGCGTTTGTTCCTCCGGAGGGTTTCCCCGGCCAGGTCGCGTTGGGTCTTCGAGACCGATTTGACCGCCTAGTCACCGTGACGGGATCGGCCTTCCTGGGAGTCGACGTGCCGACGCCGCCGGCGGGCGACGCCACGGTGCTGGTGCTGGTGCTGGAGATCGCGATGACGATGCTCGTGGAGGCAGGCGGCTATTCGCTGGTGGTGACCCTGGGCCAACCGAAGGGACCGAACATAGGCACCCCGCTTGACCAGACGCCGCACCTTGGACCGATCCAGGTCCGCTGGAACTATGTCACCACGCCGGCGCCGTTTCTGGGGTTGGTGGGGCTTCCTGCGCGGGCTTCGTACATCTACTGTGGCTAAGGCAGAGCCGCTGTGCCCATGAATCCATCAGGCGCGGCTTCATGAATTCGCCGTCGCCCCTGGCGCTTCCCCGCAGCAGGAGGACGACTGAGCTATGCGGGATCCGATGGATACACTCGTAATCGTGGGCAGGCGCGATATACGCCTGCTGAGGCACTTCCTGGAGAGCCATAGGCTCTTCGCCGACCTCGGGGGTCGCGTGCACCTCGTCGTGTGGCGGCGTGACCATGATCTTCTGGACCAGATCCGTCTGCCGGCCGGTACGGTTGTCTGGCACAAGGATGATGTACCTGAACTGGTAGACGATGACTTCCGGAACCAGATGTACCTCAAGCTGATCGCTGACCGGTATGCCGAAGCAGACTGGTTCTGGCTCGCCGACGCGGACTACCTTGTCTGCGCTCCCCTGACCTCGGCGGACTTCCTGTCTTCAGACGGCCGCCCGTGCTGGTTCTACCGGCCTTGGGGCCCCGAGGTGGCTCTGGCTGAAAGGACATGGCGAGCGGGATCAGAAGCCTTGCTGGGAGCGCCTATCCCCTATCTGTTCCTGAGCGAGCCTCAATACGTGATGAGCCGCAGTATACTTCGGGACCTGAGAGGGCGTCATGACGTCACGCGCCTTCTCAGGGATGAGCCGATGCCTGCCGATCAGGTGGTGTACGGAGCCTATGCCTTTGCTGAACACCACGCCCGTTACTACTGGATCGACGCGCA
>JBAZUN010000565.1:0-3396 GCA_041661365.1 Candidatus Latescibacterota bacterium | reverse complement strand
GTAACGGGAACGAAGGGGAAAGCGGCTCAGACTTGGACGAGCTTCTCGGGCTTGGCGCCGCAGATCGGACAGGCGGTGCCCGGCTTGGCCAGCTCGATGTACCCACAGAAGGGGCAGAGATAAACATCGACCCCCTTCAGGTCCTCGCCTCGCTGGACCGCCTCCAGGGCCTTGGCGTAGAGCCTGGCGTGGACCTCCTCGGCCTTGACCGCGAAGCCGAACATCGTCTTGGCCGCGTGGTTCGAGGCCTGGGCCTGGGCCAGCATCGGCGGGTACATCTCCTGGTACTCGTAGGTCTCGCCGGCGAAGGCCGCCTTGAGGTTGTCGGCCGTGCTGCCGATCCCCTCCAGGGCCTTGAGGTGCCCCTCGGCGTGGATCCGCTCGGCCTCGGCCGTGGTGCGGAAGAGGCGGGCCACGTTGGCGAAGCCGTCCTGCTCGGCCTTCTTGGCAAAGGCGCGGTACTTCTGGTTGGCCTGGCTCTCGCCGGCAAAGGCGTTCTTGAGATCGTCCTGGGTGCTGGCCATGCGTTCTCTCCTGTGGGTGCCGGGCTCGTGGCAGGTCGCGTCGATAAGCGGGCGTCGTCGGTTCGCGCCCGGGAAGGCAAGGTACGCTGCCGGTAACCGGCGATCAACCGCCTCTGGCCGGCTCCTGCAGCCAGGTCAGGGTGAAGCGGTAGTGGAGCCGGCTGCTGAGCAGGTGGATCACCCGGTTCGGGCTCTGGGTCGCGGCCAGGTACCCCCGCGGCTCGGCGTGGTCGCGGTCCATGGAGAAGCCGCGGGTCCAGGCGCCGCCGTCGAGGTGCCGCTGCCGTCCGTCGGTGAGCAGCTTGCGCACCGGCCAGGACCGGCCCTCGTCGAAGGAGAGGCTGGCGAAGGCCCCGTACCCCTGCCGCTGGCCTCCACCGGCGATCGGGAAGGGCAGACCTTCGGGCTCGGTCCTGTCCGAGGCGTCGGTGAAGGAGACCAGGAGAAGGGGCCCCTCGCGCAGCCGCATCAGCACCAGCCGTTGCCCCCCGCTGATCGGCGGGAACGGGCTGGCCTCGTACCGCCAGGAGCGACCCAGATCCGCGGAGAGGCTCATCGGCATCCGGTGCCGCGAGCCCGGGCCGTTTTCCAGCCGGTCGTCGCCGCGGCCGAAGGCCAGGAACCTGCCATCCTGCAGCGCCACCACCCCGGCGTGGATCCCGGCGATGGTGCCGCCAGGGAGGTCGGCCTGGAAGTCGGGGGGTGGGGTTCCGGCGCCCGGGTCTTCCCAGGTCAGGCCGCGGTCTCGGCTGAGGTGGATCGCCGTGCCGCCGCTCCCGCTCCAGACCGCATCGCACGGCTGCACCAGCCACCCCAGCTCGGTCAGGCTGAGCCCGGCGATCACCTGGTTCCGCGGCCGGTGCTCGGGATCGGCCAGGCAAGGCGCTGACCAGGTGGCCCCGTTGTCCGTGCTGGTGCGCACGGCCAGGGCCAGGTTGGCCCAGTGGCCGGCCGCCTCGATCCCGTTGGTATGATATAGCGTCCCCTGGCCGTCGTGGAGGAGGGCCGAGCCGGTCATGTTGCGGTCCGGCGCCTTGAAGAACTCGCTGGCCGGCTCCCACTCGGCGGCCCCGGCCCGCAGCCGGCTGGCGAGGATGGTCAGCTCGCGGCCGACCTCGGTGATCGTCGAGTACCAGACGGCGAGCAGGTCGCCGTTCGGGCACCAGGCGATGGCCGGGCAGTGGTTGTGCGGGTAGAACGGCGTTCCCGACTCCGGCTCCGGGTCGCGCACGAAGGGGATCGGCTCGGCGAAGAAGGGGTGTTCCACCGGGGTCCAGGCGAACGGGGCCTGAGCCACCTCGCGCGTCACCGCCGGCGGTGACGGCGCGGGCCAAGGAACCCCTGCAGCCGGCGGCGCCTGGACCACCCGGAAACCGATCAGCCAGTGGCGGTCCCCGGGCAGGGCACCGAGACGGTTGGCCGAGCGAAGGTACCTCACGCCGGTGTTGTGGCTGCCCCCTCGGGTCACGCGGAAGGTGCCGCTCTCCGGGCCGACCGGGTCGACCTCGGCCTGGTCGCGGTACGGGCCGTGCCAGTCCAGGCACCACTCCTCGACCAGCCCGTGCAGGTCGTGCAGTCCGAAGGGATTGGCCGGAGCGGTGCCGACCTCCAGGGAGACCGGTACCGGATCCCAGCCGTCCTCCTGGTGGCGGTGGTACTCTGGGGGGAGTAGATCACCGGTGTGGAACAGGGTCGAGGTGTTGGCCCGGCAGGCGTACTCCCACTCGGCCTCGGTCGGCAGGCGGTAGGGTTTCCCCTCGCGGGCCGAGAGCCAGTCGCAGAAGGCCACGGCCTCGTGCCAACCAACGTGGACCACGGCCTCCCGGTCGCCGCTGGACAGTTCCCTCACCCCGCGAAACCGGCGATGCCCCGGGTCGAAGGCCTCGTACTGGACGTTCGTCACCGGGGTGGCGGCCATGAGGATGGGCCGCGTGAGGGCGACCGGGTGCACCGGCCGTTCGTCGAGGTCGCCGTCGGCCTGGCCCATGAGAAAGGAACCGGCCGGCAGCTCGACCAGCTCCATGCCCAGCGAGTTGCGCATCGTCTACTCCTCGCCCGTCGTGATCGACTCGGGGGCTGACAGGCGGCGAACAAGCACCGGGCTCACAAGATCAGCTCCGCGGTGGGGAGGTAGCGGGGAGGACGGCGGGCGAGGGTCGCCTGTTCGTACGCGTAGGCCAACCGCAGCAGAACCGGCTCTCCGTACGCCGCGCCGATGAAGGAGATCCCGACCGGCAGGCCGAAGACCTGACCGGCCGGCACGGTGATACTGGGGTACCCGGCCACCGCCGCCGGGGTCGAGCTCCCCCCGAGGCCGTGGTCGCCCAGGACCAGGTCGATAGGCCAGGCCGGACCGCTGCTGAGGGCGACGATGGCGTCGAGTCGGTTACCGGTCAGCGTGGCGACGATCCCCTCGTCGCGGGCCAGCCGCAGGCAGTCCTCCCGAGCCTTCAGGTAGGCCGGCTCGGTCAGCGGTCCCTTGGCCTGGGCCAGCTCCAGGATCTCCTGGCCGAAATAGGGCATGACCCGCTCGCGGTGGTGCTCGTTGAAGGCGATCACCTCGGCCAGGGTGTGGACCGGGGCCTTGGGTCCCAGGAAGGCCAGGTAGGCGTTGAGGTCGGCCTTGAACTCGTAGAGGAGAACCTCGAACTCCGGCTCGCCGAGCCGATCCTTGGTGGCGATCTCGGCCGGGTCGACGATCTCGGCGCCCTGCTCGCGCATGGCGGTCAGGGCCTGGTCGAGCAGTCGCTCGCAGCGCTCGTGGAAGCGGCCGTACTGACGGGCCACGCCGATCCGGGCGCCGCGCAGCCCGTCCGGCCGCAGGCAGGCTGTATAGTCTTGTGGCCGGTCGACCGGAGCCTCGGCCGTGATC
>JBAZUN010000564.1:0-3406 GCA_041661365.1 Candidatus Latescibacterota bacterium | reverse complement strand
CGAACTGTGGGAGCGCCAGATGCTGATCAAAAGCCGGGCCGCGGCCATGCCTTCCCGGTTGTGGTCCCGGTTCCACCGGATGCTCGGGCCGTTCGTGTACCCGGCCCACCTGAGCCTGCGGCCGCAGGACGAGATCCGTCGGGTCAAGGAGCGGATCGAGGCCCGGCTCCAGAACCGCCCCGTGGGCGCGGGCCATCTGAAGCTGCAGGCCGGCGGGATCCGCGACGTGGAGTTCGTCGTGCAGTGCCTGCAGTTGCTCAACGGTCGGGTGAACCCCCGGGTCCGGGTGGCCGGCACCGTGGAGGGGATCGCGCGGTTGCATCAGGCCGGGGCCCTGCGGCCAGACGAGGCAGTCGGACTGCAGCGGGCCTACCTGTTCTACCGGCGGCTGGAGAACCTGGTGCAGGCGGCCGACGGCCGGCAGGTCTACCATCTGCCGTCCGAGCCGGCCGCGCGCCGGGTGTTGGCCCGGTTGTGCGGCCTGGCCGACGAGAGTGCGCTGGAGGCTCGGATCGAGCGGCACCGGACCAGGGTGCGCCGGGTCTTCGACGCGATCTTCGGCGCCGCTCCGGACCGGGCCCAATCCTGGAGCTGGCTGCTCGACGCCGAGGCGGGCGCGCCCGCGGCAGCCGCGTCACTGAACGGTTGGGGATTCCTCGACGGACCGGCAGCCCATCGCCACCTCCTGCGTCTGGCGGGAGCCACGGTCCTGTGGAGCCAGTCGCGGGAGCACCTCGAGGCTCTCCTGCCCGAGCTCCTCGCCTCCCTGGCCGCGGCCCCGGACCCGGACGCGGCCCTGGTCCGGCTGGTGGGGCTGGTCGAGGCCTACGGCGCGCCGGGGACCTTCCTCGAGCTGATGCGCGGTCACCCCGGCTTCCGCCGGCTCCTGATCTCCCTGTGCGGCTCGAGCCGGTTCCTCTGCGAGCTGATCCGGCGCGATCCCGGCTTGCTGGACAGCCTGGTCCGGGGACCGGAGAGCGGCGGTGATCGAGCGAATCTGGACCGAGCCGCCGACCTCGAGTCGGTCCGGGCCTGGCGCCTGCGGGAGCTGATCCGGATCGGTGCCGACGACCTGCTGGGGCTGGCCGCGCCAGAGGAGACCTATCGCCGTCTGAGCGAGCTGGCCGAGGTGGTGCTGGCCGCCGTGCTGCGGGACACCTGGAAGCGGCTGGTGCGGCGCCACGGTCGGCCTGGCGACCGGCGGGGAAGGCCGGCGGCCGTGGCCTGCATGGCGGCCGGCAAGCTGGGCGGTCGGGAGATGGACTTCGGCTCTGACCTCGACCTGTTCTTCGTCTACGCCGGGGAGGGGACCACCGGCCGGGATCGCACGGCCAATCCGGTCTTCTTCACCGAGCTGGCCCAGGAGGTCATCCGCCTCCTGCAGGAGGGGGGACTCTACCGGGTCGACGCGCGGCTCCGGCCCGAGGGGGTCGGCGCGCCGATGGTCATTTCCCTGGCCGGGTACCGCCGGTACCTGTCAGCCCGGGCCGCGACCTGGGAGCGGCTGGCCCTGTCGCGGGCGCGGGCGGTGGCCGGTGAGCCGCGGTTGGGGAAGCAGGTGCAGCGGGCGATCGAGCGGTTCGTGTACGGCCGGCCGGTCGACGCGGAGTTGCTGGCCGGGATGGCGGTCCTCCGTCGGCGGATGGAGCCCTGTCCCGAGCGCGGCCGGGTCGCCCCTCCTGGCCTGAAGCGCGGGCCGGGGGGGATGGTCGACGTGGAGTTCATCGCCCAACTGCTGCAACTGCAGTACGGCCGGAACCGGCCGGTCCTGCGGTCGACCGGCACCCGTCAGGCCCTCCACCGGTTGATGGAGCACGGCCTGCTGCCGGTGGCCGAGGGGGAGTTCCTGCTGGAGGCCTACGACCGCCTGCGGGGGATGACCAAGGCGATGCGGATCGACCGCGACCAGGGGGAGGAGACCCTCCCCGAGGGGCGCGAGCTGGAGGTGCTGGCCCGAGCCGTGGGGCGGCCGGACGGCCCGGCCCTGAAGGCCGAGGCCGAGGCGTTGATGCAGGAGACGAGGCGCGTCTTCGAGCGGTTCTTCCAGATCGGCGGCAAGACCGCCGATCCAGGCGGGAGGGATGAGCGATGAACGGTCTGCGGATCGCGGCCCGCGTGAGTCGGGTCGCGGTAGGACTGGTGCTGATCGTCTCGGGAGCGGTCAAGGTCTGGGAGCCGGTGCTCTTCTACTGGGAGGCCGTGCCCTACACCCAGCTCCTGGGCCTGACCAACCTATGGCGCGAGATCGCCATCCTGGCCGTGGCCCTGGCCCCCTTCGAGTGCGCCCTGGGCGTGGCCCTGGCGGCGAGCTGGCGGCCGCGCTGGACCCTGCCCGTGGCCGCGGCCCTCCTCGTCTTCTTCCTCGGCCTGACCACCTATGCCTGGATCGATGGCGCGACCGAGGACTGCGGCTGCTTCGGCTCCCTGGTCCAGCGCAGCCCGGGGGAGGCGGCCGTCGAGGACGCGGTGCTGGTGGTGGTGCTGGCCTTCGGCTGGTGGTTCGGCCGCGGCTCGGTCGCGATACGCGGCAGTCGCTGGTTCGTACTCGGGGTCGCGGTGCTCTCGATCGGCCTGACCGCGGCCCGCTTCCTCCCCGAGGTCGAGCGTCTGGACAAGTCCGATCTCCTTCCCGGGGTGCGGCTGACCGGTCTGGAGGTTCAAGGGGTGCCGCACGATCTGCAGCGCGGGACCTACCTCGTCGAGCTGATGAGCCCGCGGTGCCCCCACTGCCTCGACGCGATCCCGAAGCTGAATCAACTGACCGAGGTGCCTGACTTGCCCCGGCTGGTGGCCCTGACTAGCTTTGCCCAGGACTCCGAGCAGATGGTCGAGTTCCGGCGCGAGCAGGAGACCCGGTACCCCGTCGGCTCGGTCTCCAGAACCGATTTCTTCCGCCTGACCTGGAAGCACGGGTACCCGCGGCTGGCCCTGATCCGCGACGGCGTGGTCCAGCAGGTCTGGGAGCGGGACCAGTTCCCGACGGCCGAGGCGATCAGGGCTGCCGCGGCTCAACCGTGAGGAGGGGAGGAGCATGAAGATCACCCGCGTCGAGACCTTCCTGGTCAAGCCCAGATACCTGTTCCTCAAGCTGCACACCGACGAGGGGCTGGTCGGCCTGGGCGAGCCGATCCTCGAGGGCCGGGCCCGCACCGTGGCCACGGCCGTGGCCGAGCTCGAGCCGTACCTCCTGGGCCAGGACCCCCGGCGGGTGGTCCACCACTGGCAGGCGATGTACCGCCACGCCTTTTACCGCGGCGGGCCGATCCTGACCAGCGCCCTCTCCGGGGTCGAGCACGCCCTGTGGGACCTGGCCGGCAAGGCCGCCGGGATGCCGGTCTACCAGCTTCTAGGCGGACCGACCCGCGACCGGATCCGGTTCTACAAGGGGACCGGCGGCGGCACCCCC
>JBAZUN010000563.1:0-3409 GCA_041661365.1 Candidatus Latescibacterota bacterium | reverse complement strand
CCTGCTGACCGTGCGCGGACTGTTCGGCCGCTGAGCCGCGCCCTTACCCGCCGAGCACCTGCCCGACGATGTCGAGGCCGACCCGCGCGCTCCACGCCTCGATCAGTCTCCGGAAGACCGGGCCGGGCCGCCCCTCGCCCACGGGCAGGCCGTTGCACCGGGTCACCGGGGCCAGGCAGTAGGGCGTGGTGGCCAGCATGGCCTCGTCGGCGTTGATCACGTCGTAGACCTGCAGGTCCCGCTCGACGAAGTCGATCCCCAGCTCGGCGCACAGCTCGGGCACCGTCTGCAGGCTGATGCCGCGCCGGCTGTGACGCGGTCCGGGACTGAAGACCGCGCCCTCGCGGACCAGCAGGAAGTTCGAGCCGCTGGTCTCGGTCAGGTTCCCGTCCAGGTCCAGGCACAGGGAAACGGCCCGGGGATCGACGAGGTGGGTCTCCTGATCGGCGAGCCACCAGTGCATGCGGCTTCGGCACTTGATCTTGGGATCGACGCACTGCGGCGGCACGTGGCGGACCGACGGGGTCACCACGTGGACCCCCTCCTTGAAGTAGGGAGCCCAGAGGGCGAAGGGTAGGGGGAAGGTGTGGATGCAGAAGGTCGGCTGCCCCTCGCCCGGCAGGCCGGCCGATCCCGCGTAGACCGGGAACTCCCCGGGCGAGATGAACAGGACCAGGGCCAGCTCCCCGCCCTCCCCCAGCAGGGCGGCGTTGTGGGCGATCAGCTCGCGACCGATCGCCAGGGTCTGCTCCGGCGATTCGCGCGGCTGGATGCGGGCGTACCGACAGGAGCGATAGAACCGCCGCACGTGGTCGTCGAGTCGGTACGGCTCCTGGCGGAAGGTCCGGGCCAGGTCGGTCACCGTGGCGCCCAGGACCACGGCCGCGTCGTAGATGGCGATGTGCGCCTGGGAAGCGGGGACGGTCCTCCCCCGCAGGTATACCAGCGGTTCACCCTCGTGGCCCATCGGTGTTCTCCTCGTGCAGGTGGCGGGTCCGGTCGCGCGGACGCGGTACCCGGATCGGTCGGCGCCAATAACGGCGCTGGTCCCGCCCCGATCAAGCCCTCCAGGCTGTCGCCCGGTGCCGCTGCCGCCGATATTCCCACCGCCAACGTTCCGCGTGGTTTGCCGACAGTGCTGGACCGATCCTCCGCATCCTTGACCGATCCCTTCGAGATGGCCTGAGATGAACGCCTGCCATGCCTCCTGCGACTTGGCGATCCTGGGCGGTGGCCTGGGCGGGATAGCCGCGGCCCTGGCTGCCTGCCGTTCCGGGTATCGGGTCTGCCTGACCGAGGAAAACCCCTGGATCGGGGGCCAGTGCACCTCCCAGGGGGTCTCGGCCCTCGACGAGCACCAGTACATCGAGTCCTTCGGCGCCACCGCCTTGTACCGGGAGTTCCGCGAGCGGATCCGGGCGCACTACCGGCAGACCTATGCCCTCTCCCCGGCGGCCCGGTCGGCTCCCTTTCTCAACCCGGGCGCGGGGTGGGTCAGCCGGCTCTGCTTCGAGCCGCAGATCGGCCTGACCACACTCCTGTCGATGCTCCTCCCCGAGGTCGAGGCCGGTCGCCTGACCCTGTACTATCACGCCCGCGCGGTTCGAGCCGAGGTGACCGGGGGCTGCATCCGCTCCGTGACCGCGGCCCAACCCGACTACGACCGGGAGATCCGCCTCGAGGCCGCCTACTTCCTCGACGCCACCGAGCTGGGCGACCTCCTGCCCCTGGTCAAAGCGCCCTGGGTCACCGGCGCCGAGTCGCGGGAGGAGACCGGCGAACCGGACGCCCGGGCCGACGGTCCGGCGCCGGAACTGGTGCAGACCTTCACCTTCCCCTTCGTCGTCGACTACCGGCCGGGAGAGGACCACACCATCCCCCGGCCGCCGGACTACGAACGGAACCGGGACCGCCAACCGTATACCCTGACCCTGCGGTACGGCACCCGCGACCTGACCTACCGGGTCTTCGAGGGAGCACCCGAGCTTCCCGGGGCGTTCTGGACCTACCGCCGCATCCTGGCCGCGGAGAGCTTCGCCGCCGGCGAGGTAGCCGGTGACCTGGCGATGATCAACTGGTCGGGGAACGACTTTGCCGGCGGGAACCTGATCGGCCGGAGTCCGGCCGATCAGCAGCAGATCATGCAGCAGGCCCGCGACCTGTCCCTGGGACTGCTCTACTGGCTGCAGACCGAGGTGCCCAGGGACGACAGCCGCGGACGGGGATACCCCGGGCTCAGGCTGCGACCGGATCTGCTGGGCACGGCCGACGGCCTGTCCCAATACCCCTATATCCGCGAGTCTCGCCGGATCAAGGCCCGCAGGACCGTCCGCGAACAGGAGGTGCTGGCCCGGTACCAGCCCGGTGCACGGGCCGCGGCCTTCAGCGATGCCGTGGGGCTGGGGTGGTACCCGATGGACATCCACGGCGTCCCCGGCGACGTGGCCGCCACCGGTCCCACCAAACCGTTCCAGATCCCCTTGGGCGCCCTGGTGCCGCAACAGCCGGAGAACCTGCTCCCCGCCTGCAAGAACCTGGGGGTCACCCACATGACCAACGGGTGCTATCGGTTGCACCCGGTCGAGTGGAACGTGGGCGAGGCCGCGGCCCGTCTGGCGGTGTTCTGCCTGAGGTGCGGCTCTTCCCCGGCCGCGGTGCTGGAGCGGCCCGAGCGCGTGGCCGAACTGCAGCGGGAGCTGGTGCGACACGGGGTGCCCGTGTATTGGTACGACGACCTCCCCTACGGCCACCCGGCATCCGAGGCGGCCCAGTTGCTGGCCGTGACCGGGGTATGGCCGGGCACGGATGACCACCTGCGGTTCGATCCCGAGGAGGTGGTACCGTCGGTCGAGGTTGCGGCTCTGGCCGGCCGGGCCGGACTGTCCCTCGACCGGTTCGGCATCGAGCCGCGCAACCGGGCCTCCCTGGCCCAGGCCCTGGCCGCGGAGCGATTCAGCCTGGGACGATAACCGCTTGTCGCCATCCGGGGACACCGCTATCTTCACCAAGGCAATGGCCGAACAGCCGCTTTAGCTCAATCGGTAGAGCACCTGACTTGTAATCAGGAGGTTCCGGGTTCGATTCCCGGAGGCGGCTCCATAATAAACAAGGGGTTGTGTCAGCTTAGGCACAGCCCCTTTCTCTTGTTGTGACGCCATTGTGACGAAAGCGAAAAAACTTCCCCTGTTCCCCAGACCACTCCTCTGCATCCACACGGCGGATGATCTGTGGCTCCTCAAGGGGGCTTCCGGGCGCGCGGCTAGTCCGGACGTCGCGGTGACATCAGTCAGCACACTGCGTACTTCGGGCCAAAAGGGCCACTCGTTTCGGGGGAAAAGGGCCACCTGTTTCGGAGCAAAAGGACCACCTGTTTCGGCCGAAAAGGACCACCTGGACCGAGCCGCGGTAC
>JBAZUN010000562.1:0-3418 GCA_041661365.1 Candidatus Latescibacterota bacterium | reverse complement strand
GGCGCGCGAGGTCTTCCTGCGGATCCTGCGGCGCCGCCACCGGGTGGCCGCCACCCTGCGGGCCATGCACGACCTGGGACTGCTCGGGGCGTACCTCCCCGAGTTCGGCGAGCTGACCTGCCTGGTGCAGTACGACGTCTACCACATCTACACCGTCGACGAGCACACCCTGGTCGCCATCGAGGCCCTGGAGCGGTTGGGGGCCGGGGAGACGCCGTCCCCGCTGCGGAGCCTGCTGCTGGGGTTCGAGCGCCGGGACCTGCTCGTCCTCGCGGTGCTGCTGCACGACATCGGCAAGGCGAAGCGGCAGGAGCACGTCTCCTGCGGCGTGCGGATCACCCGGGAGGTGTGCCGGCGCCTGAGGCTGGCCGACGAGGACGCGCGGTTCCTCCTCTTCGCCGTCGAGCACCACCAGGAGATGGTCATCCTCTCCCAGCGTCGCGACCTCGACGACTACCGGATGATCGCCGGCTTCGCGGCCCTCTTCCCCGAGATGGCCTGGCTGCAGGCGCTCTACCTCCTCTCCTACGCCGACCTGTCGGCCGTGGCCCGGGACGCCTGGACCGACTGGCAGGCGGCCCTGCTGTGGGAGCTCTACCACAAGACCGCCGAGCAACTCCAGTCGGGGATGGCCACCCTGGAGCAGAAGGAGCACGGCCGGCACCTGCTCGAGGTCCACCTGCGCGAGGTCTCCGGGACCTGGCCGGCGCTCAAGGTGGTCGCCTTCGAGGAGCACGTGCAGCAGCTCCCGCCCCGCTACCTGCTGGCCTACGGCCGGACCGAGATCGAGCGGCACCTGGCCCTGATCGGTCGGCTCACTCCTGACAGGCTGTTCGAGGTGGAGTTCGTCGAGCGGCCGTCGTGGACCGAGGTGCTGGTCTGCACCCGCGACCAGCGGCAACTCCTGGCCAAGATCTGCGGCGTGCTGGCGGCCAACGACGTCGACATCCGGCGCGCCGACGTCAACACCCGGGACGACGAGGTGGTCCTCGACCTGTTCCAGGTCACCGACGTGGACGGCAGCCCGGCCCTCCCCGACTGGAAGCAGGAGCGGGTCCGCCTCCGGCTCGAGGAGGTGATCGGCAGGAAGCTGAAGGCGCGCGAGCTGCTCGACCGGTACAGCGCCCACTGGGAACGGCGGAAGGAACAGCGGCGGGCCTCGGGCCGACCCGCGGAGATCCAGGTCGAGAACCAGGTCTCCGACCGGTACACCGTGATCGACGTCGAGGTCCAGGACGACGTGGGGCTGCTCTACACCATCACCTACGGCCTGGCCGAGCTGGAGCTGGACATCCACATGGCGATCGTCAACACCGTGGCCGGACGGGCCCGCGACGCCTTCTACGTGGTCGACGGCCGGGGCGAGAAGATCGTCAACTACGAGGTGCTGGAGGAGATCCGGCAGCGGTTGCTGAGCGAGCTGACGGGCTGATCGGTAGGGATCTCACGGTCAATCCGGCGATCAGCCGCCGGCGGGTACCAGAAGGGTCCGGCGAACCCGGTCGACCAGGGCCGCGGCGCCGAACGGTTTCACCAGGTACCCGCTCACCTTCAGCTCCACCGCCTGACGCACGTCTTCGGCCGAGGTGCGGGTGGTGAGCATGATGATCGGGGTCTGGGTGGTGCCGGTCTGACCGCGCAGCCTGCGGGCCACCTCGAACCCGTCCATCCCGGGCATCACGACGTCCAGCACCACCAGGTCGGGCCGGAAGAACGGGACCCTGCCCAGGGCCTCGCGTCCCCCGGGAACGGCCTCGACCTCGAAGCCGGCCTGCTCAAGGCAGGCGGTGACCATGGATCGGGTGCCGTCGTCGTCGTCCACCGCCAGGATCCGTCGCGGCCGGTCCTCTGGCTCGGAGAGAACGCTCCGCACCATCTCGTTCATCTGCACCAGGTCGATCGGCTTCACCAGGAAGCCGGCCACCTCCCGGCTGGCCAGGACCTCCTGTCCCTCCTGGTTCATATAGGCCGTGATGATGATGACCGGCATCTCGCGGTGGTGCTCGCGCAGGGCGGACAGCAGCCGCCAGCCGTTCATCCTGGGCATCATCAGGTCGGTGATGACCACGTCGACCGGATGGTGCAGGGCGTAGTCGAGCCCTTCCAGGCCGTTGGCCGCCTCGGCCACGGCGTGTCCGTCGAGCATCAGCCCCTCGGCCAGGACGCTGCGCAGGGCGGCCTCGTCCTCGACCAGCAGGACCGTCTTCCCCGTGGGGGGGACGCCGGGCAGGGTCTGGGCCACGGGATGAGGCGCCACCGGCGCCTTGGGCTCGGGCACGGTCGTCTGCGCGAACAACGCATCGATGCCGGCCGAAGGCGTTGCGGTACCCGGCGCGTCCTGGGGCGGCGCCGGGTTTTCCGGGACCACGGGCACCTCCTGCCCCGCCTCGCGCAGGTCCTCCTCCAGCTGGCGCAGGCGCTGCTCGAGCTCCTCGACCTCCGGCTCCGGCGGCCTGGCTTCCCGCCGCGCTTCGCCTTGCATCTGATGGAGGATCTCGCGCTGGCGGAAGGCCACGTACCGCAGGAGCGCGTTCCGCGTCACGTTCTCGAGATCGCCGAACTCGATCCCGGCCAGGTGGACGTTTTGGCGGGCACGCGAGCCCCTGACCGTCCGAGCCGGGGTGAAGGTGGTCTTCACCTGGGCCGGCACCCGGCGCATCGGCCGGATGCGGTCCAGGCCGTCCTTATCCGCGGCGAACGGCAGCTCGAAGTCGAGCAGCAGCGGTGCGGACGCGGGCAGGTGGAAAGTGGTCTGCAGGCGGCCGCCGCCGCCGCTGAGGTCGAGCATGACCGCGGCCTGTGGCGGATCCTCGCGGTCGACCAGCAGCAGGTGGACCGCGATCCTGGTCTCGACCCGGAAGTACTCCCGCCGCGGGGTCCGGGTCATCTCCCCGGGGGCGGGCCGCGCCAGGATCAACTGCGGGAGGTGCCCAGCCTCGCGGCGCAGCACCCGGGTTCTGAACCGGTGGTCGGCGAAGTCCTTCCAAAGGGAGACCACCAGGACGGCCCCCTCGGGGAGGAGTACGGGGATCTGACGGTCCATCGGCATGGCCACGGCCATCGTTTCCGGCGTCAGATCGAGGACCGAGGACCGGTAGTGCCGGGCCTCGCCGGTCTCCGGATCGATGAACCGCAGCTCGATCTGGTCGGCGATCTCGAGCTGGGCGGAGGGTTGACCCTGCTGGGGCATGGCTGGCCTTGACACGAACGGGGTGCGTCCCGGCGGCGCCGAGCGCGAGGGGCGGTCGAGCGCGTGGCGTTAGGTCCTGTGAATATACCCATTTACGCGATTCCGTGAAAGGCGCGTCCGGCTTGCAGGTCCCTGTTGTTCTTGGTAGCTTCTGAGCGATCCGTATCCCCTGGTGACCGGAGGTGAGGATGGCGAGAATCCTGCTGGTCGAGGACAACGAGATGAACC
>JBAZUN010000561.1:0-3421 GCA_041661365.1 Candidatus Latescibacterota bacterium | reverse complement strand
CGCCGACGGCGAAACGGTCCACCAGGTCGAGGTGGCCGAGATCAGCGCGCCTGGGGAGGCGGTCTTCGTCCTGCGGCTCGGCGGTGAGATCGTGGCCCGCGTCTCGACGGCCTGGACCCCTCCTCGTCGCTGGGTGGTCCACGTGGTGCAGCTTTCGCACCACGACGTCGGGTACACCGATCTCGCCTCGCACGTCCTGGTCGAGCACGACCGCTGGTTCGAGGCGACGGTCGAGATGGTCGCCGCCACCCGCGAATACCCCGAGGATGCCCGGTTCCGCGCCGTGGTCGAACAGGCGTGGTCGATCGATCATTACCTACGACACACCTTACCCGGGCGCGCCGCTGCCGTGCTGGAGCTGCTGCGCCGCGGCGACCTAGAGCTGACCGCGCTCTTCGGCAACCTCACCACCGAGCTGTGCGGTCACGAGACCCTCGCGCGCGGCGTGTACCACGCCTTCCGGCTCCAGCGTGAGCACGGTATCCCGATCCTCTCGGCCGAGCACAACGATATCCCCGGCATCAGTTGGGGGCTGAGCCAGGTGCTGACCGAGGCAGGCATCCGGATCTTCTGTCCGGGGTTGCCGAAATACTACTCGTGGGGCCATCCCGGCGCCCCCTCGTTCTGGGACGAGGCAGCCCTCTTCGGCGCCGAGGGACGGCCCGGCGCGTTCTGGTGGGAGGCGCCCAGCAGCAGGCGTGTCCTGTTCTGGTGCAACAACCAGGGGTGCGGCGGCGGGTGCGATCCCCGCATGCCCGGCCTGGCGGAACGTCTGCAGGAACTGCAGGAAGGCGGCTATCCCTATGCTGTCCTGCGTTGGCCGGTGGGGGGAGGCGCACGGGACAATTCCCCGTATATCGAGGGGTACGCGCACACCATCCGCGCCTGGAACGAGCGCTGGCTCTCGCCTCACCTGGTCTGCAGCACCAACGCCCGGTTCTACGCCGACCTGGTGCGGCAACTGCCGGCGGACCTGCCGGTCTTCCGCGGCGATCTGCCTGGCCAGGATTACCCAGTCGGCGCTGCCTCCACCGCCGCGGCCACGGCCGTGAATCGGCGCAACCACGTCGACCTGCCTGCTGCCGAGGCACTCGCCACGGTCGCGGCCGGCCTGACCGATCACGAGTACCCCGTGGAGCGCCTCTTCGCCGCGTACGAGGAGGTCCTCTGGCACGACGAGCATACCTGGGGCCATCACTTCCCGGCCGGACCGACCGCCGGCGCGGCAGAGCTCGAGAAGGCGGTTCACGCCCACCGCGCCGCGGCCCTGGCCCACGACGTGGCCAGCAAGGCCATGGCCCGGATCGCCGACGCGGTGCGCCTGGATGATCCCGGACTTCACCTGGTGGTCTTCAACCCCCTTCCCCATGGGCGTTCCGGTCTGGTCCGCACGCCGTTGCGCGAGCTGGACAACTGCGGCAGCACGATGATGCGCACCGAGCAGGGAACCCTGCGCGGCGTGCTGCTGCACGACCGCTGGCACGTCCACCCACCAGCGGAGGTCGTCGCCGGTCACTTTGACCTGATCGACGTCGCTGACGGCAGGGAGATCGCCTTTCAGATCGACGAGATCCGCTCGCCGTTCAGCCCGCAACCCTACGCGGCCCAGCGCCTGGGGTTGGGAGGAGGGGGGAAGCGGTACGGATTCTTTGAAGATCCTGTTGGGCTCAAATATGACCTTCTATTCCGCGCCGAAGCCGTTCCGCCACTGGGGTACCGCACCTATCGACTGAGGCCGCGGGTGGAGCGCCCTATCGCGAGACCCCGGGCGACCGCGGCCGACAACGTGCTCGAGAATGCTTTCTATCGTCTGGAACTGGATCCGGAGACCGGGTTCGTCCGGAGTCTGGTTGACCGGGAGACCGGGCGCGAGCTGATCGAGCCGGAGGCGGCTCATCCGTTTGGTGCCGTGCTCGTCCGCGATCCCTACGGCCAGACCGAAAGCGCGACCTTGCAGGGTCTGGTGTCGGGTGTCCACGGTGCGATCACCGAGACGGTGCAGGCCGCCTTTATCGCGGCCGGACATCCGCGCCTCGAGGTGACCTACACCCTCTACGCCGATGAGAAGCGTTTTGAGGTGGCGGTGGCGCTGCTCAAGGACCCGACGCCGCTGCTCGAGGCCTATCTCGCCTTCCCCTTCAACCTGCCCGAAGGCCGGTTCCGCTACGAAGCACCGCTGAGCGTGGTCGATCCCGGCCGCGACCTGCTGCCCGGCGCCTATGCCGATCGCCTGGCGGTCCAGAACTGGGTGGCGGTCTCCGACGGCGAGCTGTCCATCCTCTGGACCAGTCACGACGCGCCGGTGGTCAGCCTGGCCCGCCTCTGGCCCGGCCGGGTCTCACCCGCCCACTCGGCCGTGGTTCGCGACGACCTGGTGCATCCGCCGCAGGGTGCGGAGGAGCTGCGCGGCGGCGCCATCTACTCCCTGCTGACCGCCAACAACTTCGGCACCAACCTCAGCGTGTCGCAGAGCGGTGCACTGCTGTTCCGCTATTCCCTGACCACGGTCGTTGGTGATCTATCGAACGGTGAAGCGGTCCGACGTGGTGCCGGCTTCCTCACGTCGCTCTCGGCGATCTTCACCGAGCACCCCAGGCCGCGGCCGCTTTCGCCCGTCGGGAGCTTCCTGTCCGTCGATCCTCCCACGGTCCGGTTGGTGGCGCTGAAGCGGGCCGAGGACGGTAATGGCCTGATCGTGCGCCTGTGGAATCCAGACACCGAAGAGATTCAGGCCCGTCTCGCCGTACCGTCTCGACGGATGACCGCGGCGGTGTTGACCGATCTGGCCGAGGGAGCCGACGGTGCAAACCTCGAGATTGGGCCGGGCCGCGTGACGGTTCCCCTCGGACCGGGGAGCGTGGCCACGGTGCGGCTGATCCTCTCTCCGAGATAGAAAGAGGTCGATCCCATGCACCAGGTCGGCACCCGCAAGCAACTGTTCATCGACGAACGCTTCATCGCCGTCAGGCGCGACGTGGCGTTGACGGTCAACCCGCCGGTCAAGGTCGGCAGGATCGACCTCGAGGGCTGGACCGCGCCTTCCATCGTCGAACAAGACGGCACCTGCTACCTGTACCAAGGACTGAACGGCGCTACCTCGGCGTGGACCAGTAGAGACGGTCTCGTCTGGGAGCCGCACGGCCAGCTCAAGGGTATCGACGACGCCGGTCCCAGGCTGACCAGCATCAACAGCGTCTGCATCGATCCGAAGGACGCCGGCTACCCGTTCAAGGGATTATACGAATGGATCCCGAAGGCCCGCCTGGAGCCGGACGGAACGAAAACCCAGGCGCCGGTCCCGGGTGGGCTGTACCTCTGCCGTTCGCGCGACGGCCTGGACTGGGAATACCTGCCGCAGATCGTCATTCCCTTCTTGTGCGACACCCAGAACCAGATCCTCTACGACCCGTGGCGCGACCGG
>JBAZUN010000560.1:0-3432 GCA_041661365.1 Candidatus Latescibacterota bacterium | reverse complement strand
GTCGTCGCAGAAGACCGCGTAGTCAAGAGGCAGACGATCGAGGACCGGGTGGATGGTCGCGGCGACGTAGGCTCCATAGTGGGCGAACATGTCGTGCATCATCTCCGGCTCGTCATGGAAGGCGGTGAGGAACCGCGCCATACCCATGGTGTAGAACCCGAACCGGAAGAAGAAGGGGAAGGGGCAGATCCCGACCGGGTTCCCGCTCGCGGCCAGGCGAGCGATCAGCGCCTGGTCCCACCCAGCGGGCAGTTGGTCGGAGGTCGGGATGGGGAGGCGCTCCTTGTAGGCCTCCCAGTCCGTGCGGGTCTTGATGGGATGGTCGATGTATCCATAGAACATGGAGGGATTGTCCTTGCGGCAGCGAACCGTCGCCCCGAGGTTGGTAGTCTGGACGATATACTCCCCGTCGTCAGACAGCACCCGGCATTCGAATGCAGGGCTTGGTCCGAGGCTGACCGGCACGTGGATGAGCCGCGCCATACCGAGGAAGTCGACGACATCCGCGTCGGCCGGCAGCCCCTCCTGCCGCCAGCGCGCGAGAGCCGTCTCCTCATAGGGCTCCAGGGCCAGCACCGGCAGCCGGTCGATGGGCTCGTAAGCCATGAGGCGGCTGAAGCGTTCGCGTTCGTTCATACAGTCGGCCCTCAGCCACTCTGTTCTGCGCTCATCACGGGTAGCAGCGCCGGGCTCAATTACGCCCCGGACCGGCCAGTTCGGAGGGGAGGTAGCCGCGGACCCTGCTCGCCCGGGACCTTGCTCAAGGTACGGTCGGTACCGTTACGCAACCAGACTGAGCCAACGCCTAGCCGGTAATCATGAGCCGCCTCAGGCAAGCCGGGTATTGAGGAGCTTCGTCGAGCGGATCTACCTGGCCGGCTCGGTGCACGCCTACGATTTCTACCCGGCCTACGACGCCGATGGGGAGCCAATCCCGCCCTTCCCCGACAGCTGCGCTCGATCGTATCCCGGTCCGCGGAGCCTGGGGTCGAAGGGAGCCGCGGTCCCGCGGCCGGCTGCTTGACGAAGCTGTCGGGTGAGTGCACCTTCGCCGGCCGGAGCGCCGTTCCCGAAACCGGAGAGGACGATCCTCAGGGAGGTTGACTCAATGAAAAGGGACTTCCAGGAAATCACGCCCGAGGCCGCCGGCATTCCGTCTGCGGCGATCGCCGCCTTCATCGACCGGCTCCATGACAAGGCGCTCCCCATGCACAGCATCCTGGTGCTGAAGGGCGACCGGATCGCCGCGGAAGCCTACTGGAAGCCGTTCGACCGGTCCTTCCGTCACCGCATGTATTCCACCTCGAAGAGCTTCGTCTCCGTGGCCATCGGCATCCTGGCCGGCGACGGCCGGCTGTCGCTGGCCGACCGGGTCGTCGATTTCTTCCCCGACTACCAGGAGAAGTGCGCGCCGGTGCACCCCTACGCGGCGATGGCCACCGTCCGCGATCTGCTGAAGATGACGACGTGCTTCAACGTTTCGGACTATGCCCGATTCGATGACTGGACGGAGGCGTTCTTCCGGATCCCCGCCGGCCACCTCCCGGGCAAGTCCTTCCGCTACGACACGCTGGCCACCGTGATGCTCTGCATGATCGTCCGCCGCGTGGCCGGTGTCGAGTTCATGGCATTCCTGCAGAAACGGCTGTTCGATCCTGCCGGGATGTCGGCGGACCTCCAGTGCATCCAGAGCCCGTGCGGCCACGACTGGGGCGGTTCCGGCGTGCTCTGCACCACGCGGGATCTGGCCAAATTCGCCTATCTCTGCATGCACGGCGGCCGCTGGGATGGCGAGCAGCTCATCCCGGGAGACTACCTCGGCGCCGCCACCTCGAGGCAGGTCGACAACACCCTGACCAACACCGATCCCGAGCATCAGCACGGCTACGGGTACCAGTTCTGGCGTACCCGCTTCGGTTTCGCCTGCAGGGGCATGGGCAGTCAGCTCGCCGTCTGCGTGCCGGACCGCGAACTCATCCTGGTGACGACGGCAGACACCCAGGCCGTCGCCTGCGGGGACAGCATCATCTACGATGCGCTGGATGGCCTGGTGCTGAAGGAGATGAGCGAGGCCCCGCTCGCCGAGGATCCGCCGGCGCACGCCGCCCTGCAGGCGAAGATCGCCGGGCTCTCGCTCCGCCCCGTGGACGGCGCGAAACGCTCCCCGGCAGCCGGGGAGATCGACGGCAGGACCTACGTCCTCGACGGGAACAGCATGAAGATGAAGTACGTGCGGTTCACCTTCGAGGACGACGAGGGGGTACTGGCCTACGAGAACGCCACGGGGGCGCACGAGATCCGGTTCGGCTTCGGCAAGCAGGTGCGGCAGACGTTCCCGGAGACGCATTACTACGGCCGTACCATGATGCGGCCGGGCGGCCGCGGCTACGACTGCCAGGCGTCGGCGGCGTGGTGCGGGGACGCTTCGCTGCTGCTGTGCGTCTACGCGACGGATGAGTATTTCGGGACGCTGAGGATGAATTTCGTCTTCGCCGGCGACACGGTGACCGTGCAGGCAGAGAAATTCGCCGAGATGTTCTTCGATGAATACCAGGGGTTCACCTCGGGGAAGGCCGGCTCCAAGGGATCGCCGCAGGACGGGTGCCTTCTCCCCTCCGGTCCGGGTTCGTCCTGACCCAGCCAGAACCACGCTTCGTGCCTCCCGGAGCCGCCCGCAGGCCCGGTTCGGCGGCGTCGTCATGGTCGTCGCCTTCACCGCCGACGGCCGCACCTTCGACGAGAACTTCCTCGACGGGACACCCTGGAGGCGCGAGTGGCTGGCCCAGCCTCTCGCCGACCTCCAGGCCTCCCGCTTCGCCCGTTTCACCGACAACTTCATCCGGGTCAACTGCACCCCGGGCACCGTGGCCTGGCAGGATGACGCCGGCTGGGCCGCCGTGGCGGCCAAGCTCGGTCACCTGATGGGTCTGGAGCCGTCCGCCTGCCTGCTGGGCCTGGCCTGCGACGTGGGCCATCTGCCGGTGCGCGACAACGCCGCCGACCTGATCACCGGCATCGCCGCAACCGGGAACCTGGACGACGACCATACGGCTCCCCAACGCCACGGGGCCCCGGGATCGCCTCCCGGAGCCCCGTCGTGGTGCGGTGGGTCAGGGTCAGCTGACCAGCGTCGTGGCCTGCACCAGCTGCAGGGCGAAGGCGGCGACGAACAGGGCGTTGAAGCTGACCAGGGCCAGGGCGAGGCGGATCGCAGAGCGCTTCATGGTGAACCTCCGGGTGGTGGGGCGTGAGAGTTGGCTAGTCATCGTCAGGTCCTTCACGGGTCTCTTGTTCAGGCCACCGTGCGGAAGGCGGCCAGGACGCTCAGCAGGCAGCCGGCGGCGCCCAGGATGTACAGGTGCGCGGTGAAGGCGGCGGTGATGATGGTGTCGAGGCTGGCGGGGCGGGTCGGGGCGGCGGCGGTCTTCACTG
>JBAZUN010000559.1:0-3436 GCA_041661365.1 Candidatus Latescibacterota bacterium | reverse complement strand
GAAGGCGACCTACGGCCAGCTCCTCGGTGAACAGGGCCAGGTGCTGGCCGTAGGTCGCCTTCTTCAGCCAGTGCTCGCAGGGGAAGTCCGAGCCCCACGTGCAGCGCTCCGGTCCGTACGCGTCGATGAACCGGCGGAGGAGCGGGTGGGTGTCGCGAAAGGGGAACTCCTGCCGCGAGCTGGTCACCCCGAAGGAGAGCTTGAGGTGGAGCCGGGGGAACCGGGCCAGGTCGCAGACCGCCGTCACCCCGGGGTCCTCGCCTAGATCGAGAACCTGAGGATAGGCGCAGTGGTCGAGGACCACCGGCACCCCCGGTCCGAAGGTCAGGAGCGCGGCCAGGGCCGGCAGATGGGCCGGGGAGAGATGGGCGCAGACGGCGATCCCGAGACGCTCGGCAGCGGCCCAGAGCCGCCGTGAACCCGGGTGGTCGTACCCTGCCGGACATCCCTCCAGCCGCAGACCGCGCACCGCGCCGGTGGCGACCAGCCGCTCCAGCTCCGCGACGCTCCCCTCCCCTGCCGGATCGAGGTTGCAGACGGCCAAGGCCCAGTCGCGGTGGGCCTCGGCGACGGCGGTGACCAGCCGGTTGTCCCAGCGATAGGCCGAGCCGGTCTGCACCAGGACCGCCCGGGCTACCCCGTGCGCGGCCATCTCGCGCCGCAGGTGCTCCACGGTACCGGTGCCGGGCGGGGGGCGCACCGGGTCCTCCCGCATGGGAAAGGCCCGCTCGTCCGGGTGGTAGAGGTGGACATGGGTATCGACGATCATCACGGGACACCTCCGAGGTGAATGGGCCAGAGGCCGAATCTACGGTTTCGCGCCGATCGGTGCTCTATTGCAGAGATCAGCGTGTGGACCTAGCAGCCCGGGCTTGACAATACCGGCCGGCTAAGCTGATGCTTAGCAACGCGCGTGTGCGCCCGAATCCCTTACCCGTCTTGAGATCTTGAGATATTGATAGAGGAGATCCGATGTCCCTCCCTCGCCCCGAACACCCGCGGCCCCAGTTCCAGCGCTCGCGGTGGACCAGCCTGAACGGACCGTGGAGGTGTGCCTTCGACTTCGGCCTGTCGGGCGACCAGCGCGACTGGCACCTCGGCCTGCCCGCGGCCTCGCCGTCGATCCTCGTCCCCTTCTGTCCGGAGAGCCGGCTGTCCAGCCTCGGCCACACCGACCACCTGCCGGCGATCTGGTACCAGCGCGACTTTGCCGTGCCCGAGGCCTGGGCCGGGCAGCGGGTCCTGCTCCACTTCGGCGCGGTCGACTACGACTGCCGGGCCTGGGTGAACGGCCGGCCGGTCGGCCGCCACTGCGGCGGCAGCGCCTCCTTCCGGTTCGACGTGACCGCGGCCTTGCAGTCGGGCGAGAACCGGCTCGTGGTCTGCGCCCTCGACGAGACCCGCTCCGGGCTCCAGCCCCGCGGGAAGCAGTCGCCCCGGTACGCCTCGCACGGCTGTCTCTACACCCGCACCACCGGGATCTGGCAAAACGTCTGGCTCGAAGCCGTGCCGGCCAGCCGGATCGACCGGGTGCGGATCGTCCCCGACCTCGACGGCGGGCGGTTCATCGTCACCCCGGTCTTCAGCGGCGCCGTCCGCGGGCAGCGGTTCCGCGCCACCCTCCTCGACGGCGACCGGCCCCTGACCACGGTGCAGGGCGAAGCGGTCAGCGGCGGTGCCCTCTCCCTGACGGCCGCCTCCCCGAGGGCGTGGTCGCCGGTCGACCCGTATCTCTATGGAGTCCGTCTCGAGCTCCTCGAGGGCGAGCAGGTCGTCGACGAGGTGGAGTCGTACGCCGGGCTGAGGCAGTTCCGTATAGAGGGGAATCGCTTCTACCTGAACCACCAGCCGGTCTTCCTGCGGTTCGTCCTCGACCAGGGCTTCTACCCCGAGGGGATCTGGACCGCGCCCTCGGACGCGGAGCTGCGGGCCGACGTCGAGCGCTCCCTGGCCGTGGGGTTCAACGGCGCCCGCCTGCACCAGAAGGTCTTCGAGGAGCGATTCCACTACTGGGCCGATCGCCTGGGGTACCTCACCTGGGGCGAGTACTGCGATTGGGGGATGGACTTCGCCCTCCCCCAGGCCGTGCGGAACCAGCAGCGGGAGTGGCGCGAGGTCGTCGGCCGGGACGCCAACCATCCGTCGATCCTGGCCTGGACCCCGTTCAACGAGACCGCCGGCCACGCCCAGGCCGACCCCGAGCGCCACCGCCGGGTGATTCAGGAAACCTGTGACCTGACGCGCGACCTCGATCCCCCCCGGCCGATCAACGACGCCAGCGGGTACGTCCACGTCGACACCGACCTCTTCACCGTCCACGACTACGACCAGAACCCGCAGACCTTTGCCCAGCGGTACGCGGCGGTCGATCCCGGCAAGCCGGAGCAGGCCTTTGTCTGCGTCCCCGAGAGATCGGTGCCCTACGCGGGCCAGCCGTACGTGGTCGACGAATACGGCGGCACCTGGTGGGTCGAGCCGGGCGACCGGTCCGGCGCCGACCAGGAAGGGGGCTGGGGGTACGGCAACCGGCCGGCGAGTATCGAGGAGGTCTACCAGCGGATCGAGGGGCTCACGGCCGTGCTCACCGGACACCCGCAGATCGCCGGGTATACCTACACCCAACTCACCGACGTCGAGCAGGAGCGGAACGGGATCTACACCTACGACCGGAGACCCAAGTTCGACGCGGCCCGGCTGCGGCGGGCCTTCGGGGCGCCGGCGGCCATCGAGAAAGACTGACCCCCGCGGAGGCGGACTGATCCCATGCGGATACTGGTTACCGGCGGCGCCGGGTACATCGGCAGCCATACCTGCGTCGAGCTCCTCCAGGCGGGCCACGAGGTGGTGGTCGTCGACAACCTGGTCAACAGCAAGGAAGAGTCCCTGATCCGGGTGCGGGAGATCGCCGGCCGGGCTCTCGAATTCCACCAGGTCGACCTGCTGGACCGGCCGGCCCTGGACCGGGTCTTCGCCGCCAGACCGATCGACGCGGTGATCCACTTCGCCGGCCTCAAGGCGGTGGGCGAATCGGTGCAGGTCCCCTTGCGCTACTACCGCAACAACCTCGACAGCACCCTGGTGCTGCTGGAGACGATGCGCCGCCACGGCTGCCGGCAGCTGGTGTTCAGCTCGTCCTCGACCGTCTATGGCGATCCCGCCAAGGTGCCGGTGACCGAGGATTCGCCGCTGTCGGCAACCAACCCCTACGGCCGCACCAAGCTGTTCATCGAGGACATCCTGCGCGACGTCGCCCGCAGCGAGCCGGGCTGGAAGATCATCGCCCTGCGCTACTTCAACCCGGTCGGCGCCCATCCCTCGGGCCGGATCGGCGAAGATCCCTCCGGCATCCCCAACAACCTGATGCCCTTCGCCCTCCAGGTCGCGGTCGGCAAGCGTGAATTCCTCAGCGTGTTCGGCGGCGATTGGCCGACCCCCG
>JBAZUN010000558.1:0-3451 GCA_041661365.1 Candidatus Latescibacterota bacterium | reverse complement strand
CGGAGGCCGTGGCCCGGCAGTTGGAGCAGGCCCACCGGGCCCTCTCTCGCTGATCCTGCCGCAACCGCAATCCCCTCTGAGCCCCGGCCCGCCTGCCTTGATCGGCCGTGGCCCGTGGTGTAGACTTGGGCGCAGCGACGCGTTCCCGTCATCGGTGGCGGGCGCGCCGTCGCGGAGGAGAAGGGGATGAGTCGGGATACCGATGTTCGCGTCCGGGGCGCGGCCCTGCACTTCCTGCCGGTGACGACCCGCGTGCCGCTCAAGTTCGGCACCGAGACCCTCACCGAGGTGACCTGCGCCCGCGTCCGCCTGCGGGTCGAGGACCGTCGCGGCCGCAGCGCCGAGGGGTGGGGTGAGACCCCGCTCAGCGTGCAGTGGGTCTGGCCGGCCGAGGTACCCTATGAAGTCCGGCACCAAGCCCTGCGCGACTTCTGCGGGGTGCTGGCTCGGGCCTGGGCCGACTGCCCCCTGCCGGGGCATCCGCTGGAGGTCGGGCACGCCTTCCTCGAGGAGGCCCTTCCCGAACTGCTCGAGGAGTTCAACGGGCACCGCGACGAGGAGATGCCCTGGCTGGCGGCCCTGGTCTGCTGCTCCGCCTTCGACCTGGCCCTGCACGACGCCTTTGGCGTGCTCCACGGCGTCCCGGTCTACCGCACCTACAACGAGCGCTTCCTGACCTCCGACCTGTCCCGCTTCCTCGAGCCGGCCGAGGGCGCCACCTGCTCCTTTGCCGGCCGTTTTCCCGAGGAGTACCTGGTCCTCCCCAGGGCCGGTCACCTGCCGGCCTGGCATCTGGTCGGCGGCAAGGACCTGTTGGCCGCCGATGAGCTGGACGGCTCAGAGCCCAGGGATGGGTATCCGGTTCTCCTGCCCGACTGGATCGAGCGGGATGGCCTTAGCTGCCTCAAGGTCAAGCTTCGCGGCACCGACCCCGCTTGGGACTACGATCGGCTGGTCCGGGTCGGAGGCCTGGCCGTGGCCGGAGGGGCCCACTGGCTCAGCGCGGACTTCAACTGCACGGTCACTGATCCGGCCTACGTCGATGAGATCCTGGACCGGCTGATGACCGAGCACCCGCGGCTCTACGGCATGGTCCTCTACGTCGAGCAGCCGTTCCCGTACGAGCTCGAGGAGCACCAGATCGACGTCCACTCGGTCTCGGCGCGTAAGCCGCTGTTCATGGACGAGAGCGCCCATGACTGGCGGCTGGTCAGCCTTGGCCGCTCCCTCGGCTGGACCGGGGTGGCCCTGAAGACCTGCAAGACCAACGCCATGCAGTTCTACCCCGAGGCCTCGGCGGCCGAGGCCGCGGTCCATCCCGGGATCTACCGTCGCCGCCAGGGGCAGATCGACCTGACCTCGCTGACCGGTTCCGGCTTCGGGTACGCCGTGGAGCGGATCGCGCGGCCGCTTCCCGAGCCGGCCGTGGTCGCCGGCGGGTGACGGATGGAGCCGAACGCGCTGGGTCAGCTCATCGAGAACCTCAGGGAGCCGAACGCCCTGCAGTTGGTGGTCGAGTACCTGAAGAACCACCCCCTGGCCGCGGTCGCGGTGGTGGTGGTCATCGTCCTGCTGCTGGGCAGCATCATCCGACGCCTGGTGCGGCTCGCCGCGCTGCTAGGTCTGCTGCTGCTGGCCGGGCTCTACTGGACCCACCGCGAGGCCGCCTCTGACTGGCGAACCCGGGCGGCCCTGGTCCAGCGCAAGGCCACGGAGATCGGCAAGGAGGCGCTCGAGCGGGGCGGGGAGCTGCTGGAGGAGGGGAAGAAGGAGTTGTCCAAGCGGGCCGAGAAGGCCACTAAATAGCCGCTCTTGCCCTGCCTGTTTCCCCCAACCGAGCGACGAACTCGTCCTCGGTGATGATCTCGATCCCCAATTCCCTGGCGCGGTCCAGTTTCGATCCCGCGTTCTCGCCGGCCACCACCAGGCCGGTCCGCCGGCTGACGCTCCCGGCGGTACGACCTCCCAGGGATTCGATCAGGGCCGCCGCCTCCTCGCGGGTGTAGCGGGTCAGCGTGCCGGTAAGGACCACGGTCAGGCCGGCGAAGGGCGAGGCTGTTGGCTCGACGGTCGCGGCCCTCTCACCTGCCAACTGCAATCCAGCGTCCTGCAGCTTGCTCCGCAGCGCCGGCCACCCGGGTCGGTGGAGGAAGTCGTAGACCGAGCGGGCGATGGCCGGTCCTACCTCCGGAGCCTCGCACAACTCCTCCTCGGTCGCCTGCTCCATCTGCGCCAGGGACCCGAACTGCCGGGCCAGGGCGCGGGCCACGGTCGTGCCCACGTGGCGGATCCCCAGGGCGAAGAGGACCCGGTCGAAGGGCCGGCCGCGGCTGGCCTTCAGTCCGTCGATCAAGTTCTGGGCCGACTTCTCGGCCAGCCGGTCCAGGCCGGCCAGGATCTCGTGGCTCTGCGCGTACAGGTCGCCGACGTCGGCGACCAGGGACCGCTGCACGAGCTGCTCGACCACGGCCGGGCCGAACCCCTCCAGGTCCATGGCGTTGCGACCGGCGAAGTGTTCGAGACGCCGCTGGAGCTGAGCCGGGCAGGCCGGGTTCTCGCAGCGGACCGCCACCTCCTCCGGGTCGCGCGATAATGTTCCGTTACAGGCCGGGCAGGTTTCCGGGAAGCGGATCCTCGGTGCGTCGGAGCCTCGTGCCTCGGCGACCACGGCAACGACCTTGGGGATCACGTCCCCGCCCTTCTCCAACACCACCAGGTCGTTCTCGTGCAGCTCCAGCCGCTCGACCTCGTCCTGGTTGTGCAGGGTGGCCCGGCTGATCGTGGTCCCGGCCAGGGTCACCGGCTCCAGGGACGCCACCGGCGTGATCACTCCGGTGCGGCCGACCTGGAAGAGCACCCCCTGCAGGCGGGTGCGGGCCTGCCGGGCCCGGAATTTGTACGCCAGCGAGTGTCGCGGGCTCTTGGCCGTGGTGCCGAGACGGGCCTGCTGGTCCAGTCGGTCGACCTTGAGCACCACCCCGTCGATCTCGTACGGGAGCTGGTCGCGCCGGGCCTCGTACGCCTCGTAGAAGGCGAAGACCGCGTCGAGGTCCGGGCAGCGGGTGGCCGCCGGGTCGACCGGAAGACCCAACTCCCTCAGCAGGTGCAGGTGCTCCCAGTGGGTGGCTGCCGGGTCCGGGTCGAGGTCGAGCCAGTACGCGGCGAAACGTAGACCGCGACGGGCCACCGCCTTGGGGTCCTGCAGCTTGAGGGACCCGGCCGTCGAGTTGCGGGGGTTGGCGAACAGGGCCTCGCCGGCCTCCTCACGCTGCCGGTTCAGCCGGGCGAACTCGGCCCGGCCCATGTAGACCTCGCCGCGCACCTCGCAGGTCAGCCCGGGCCGCCGCAGGCGCAGGGGCACGGTGCGGATGGTGCGGGCATTGGCCGTGACCTCGTCGCCGCGGCTGCCGTCCCCCCGGGTCACGGCCCGCACCAGCAGGCCATCCTCGTA
>JBAZUN010000557.1:0-3477 GCA_041661365.1 Candidatus Latescibacterota bacterium | reverse complement strand
GTGGCCCGAGCCGCCGCCGGGCCGTCCGGTCCCCGGTCGCGCATCCACTCGTGGGCCGCGACGCAGTCCTCGATCGCCGCCGGGAAGCGGTGCTCCGGGGCCAGCCGGTAGTCGGGCAGCAGCACGGCGCATCGCGCCGCCGCCGACAGACACGCGGCCAGGGGCAGGTAGTTCCCGCCGGAGCCGGAGACGAACCCGCCGCCGTGCAGGTAGAGCAGCCTGAGGTCCGGGTCAGCCCCTGGCGCCATCACCCACTCCCCCGGTATCGAGCCGATCGCCACCCGGGTGCAGCGGACCTGCGGGTCGGCAGGCTCCTGGCGCATCCCCATCCCCTGGCGCAAGCCCTCCAGATCGAACTCGTTCCCCACGGCCCCAAAGGCCGGGTTCTGGCGCAACTGCCTCAGGTACTCCTGGCTCTCGCGAGAGGGCATCGATCAAGCCTTTCTGTCTGTTCTGGTGGGAGCAGGTGGATGAGATCAGGGGGCCAGAGCCGCGCTTGTGGCGTCGCCCTCCGCCTCACAGCATCAGCGGCCCGGTGGCCCGGTACCGGCTGGCCACGGTCAGGGGAAGACGCCCGCCGAGCACCTGCTGGTGGGATTCCAGGGCCAGCCGCGGCTCGTTGTTCTGCTCGGACAGGTGTGCCAGGCAGGCCCATTGCAGGCGACCGGATCCCGCGTCCCGGAGCAGGGCCGCGGCCTCCGGGTTCGACAGGTGCCCGCCGGTCCCGCGGATCCGCTCCTTGAGGAAGAAGGGGTACGGGCCGCGCTCCAGCATCTCGGGGTCGTAGTTGCTCTCCAGGAAGACCCCGTCCAGCGAGGCCAGCAGTTCGGCCAGACCGTCGAAGACGTGGCCCAGGTCGGTGAGCACCCCGAGCCGGACCCGCCCGTCGTCGACCACGAAGGCGGCGCCGTCCGCGCCGTCGTGCGGCGTGGGCACGGTCTCGATCCTGAGCGGTCCCAGCGACAGGGCCTCGCCCACGCCGAAGTGGCGCTCCTCGCGGAACGGCCCCAGGGCCACGGCCCTTCGGGCGGCTTGCCAGGTCCCCGAAGTCATGTATACCGGTAACCCGTACTTCCGGTGATACACCCCGGCGCAGCAGACGTGGTCGCGGTGGTCGTGAGACACCAGGACGGCCGCGCTCCGGCGGATCTCGACCCCATGGGCCGCCAGGCGCTGCTCGGCCTGCCGGCCGCTGATGCCGGCATCGAAGAGCAGACCGACCCCGCGGCTCTCGACGTAGATCGAGTTGCCGTTGCTGCCCGATTGCAACGCGATGGCGATCATCCTCTCAAGGATGGGCCACAACGGCGCTGCTGCCAAGGGGCCCCGGAGAACCTGATGCGGACATCCCGCGACCCTGGTCCCCATCGACCTGGCCTGGCCCGGCGATTCTGCCTTGCCCGGCGCCCGACCGCGTTCTTTGTTCTCCTGAGCCCTGGAACCGGGCCGTGCCACCGATTTTACGAAAGGAGCCTGGTCGTGACTGAACCGAGTCATCCTCTCAGATCTGCAGGTACCTCGATGGGCGAGCTGCCCAGGCTGCGCGACTTCACCGTGCAGCGCGCCAGCAGTTGGACCTACACTGGCGGACGGAGCAAGGCCTTCACCCTGCCCTCCGGTCAAAGCGCGGTACTGGCCGACCTCGAAGGCCCGGGCGTCGTCACCCGGATCTGGCTCGGGATCGACTGCGTCCGCCGGCGGATCCCCTTCTACCTGCGGCAACTGGTGCTGCGTGCCTGGTGGGACGACGAGCCGACTCCCTCGATCGAGTCGCCGCTCGGCGACTTCTTCGGCGTGGGGTTCGGCCGGACCTCGGCCTACCACTGCCGCGCCATGTGCATGACCCTGGGCCGGGGCCAGTTCGACGGCTTCGGCTCCATGGCGATCTTCCTGCCCATGCCCTTCCGGCGCCGCGCCCGCATCGAGCTGTGGGCCGACACCGAGACCGACGTGGACCTCGTCTTCTACCACGTGGACTGGCGCACGGCCTCCATCGACGAATTGGCGGACATGGGGTACCTGCACGCCCAGTGGCGGCGCGATCCCTGCCGTCGCCCCTGCGACCCGGCCCGCGAGCCCGCGGACACCGCCGCCTCAGCGGCCAACAACTACGTACTCCTCGACGCCCAGGGCCGCGGCCACTACGTCGGTTCGGTCTACTCCATCGAGAACCTGAGCTCGGGGTGGTGGGGCGAAGGGATGGACATGACCTTCGTCGACGGCGAGGGCTTCCCGCCGCGACTGCACGGAACGGGGACCGAGGAGTTCTACAACATGGGGTTCGGGATCCAGGCCATGCACGCCATCGACCACGGCACCTCGCTGATGGCCCACCCGGCCGAGGAGAACGACTGGCGCGGGCAGTACACGATGTACCGCTTCCACGTCGACGACCCGGTGCCCTTCCGCCGCTCGATCCGCGTCACCCTCGAGGACGGCTACGGCAACAACCGCGGCGACGACGTCAGCTCGGTGGCCTACTGGTACCAGACCGAGCCGCATCTGACCTTCCCGGCGTTGGCGCCCCGGGCCGGGAGACTGCCTCGGCACCTGCCCGCCTGAACGGCCGCGGCCGCTGGACAGGCCAGGCCCTAGGACCTAGTCTAGACAGTCCGGGCCAGGCGATCCGCCGGCAACGCGACGCCAAAGGAGGCGAACGAACATGGACCGAGTGCGACTGGGGATCATCGGGTGCGGGGTGATCGGCACGCACCACCTGAAGGCCGCCGCGGCTTCGCCGCACCTCGAGCTGGCGGCGGTGGCGGACCGGATCGAGGAGAGGCGGCAATGGGCCGCACAGACCTTCGGCGCCGGCCGGGCGTATGCCGAGGGAACCGACCTGCTCGGTGACGGCGACGTGGACGCGGTGGTCCTGGCCGTGCCCGCCGGAGACCGCGTGGAGCTGCCCCTCCAGGCCCTGCGCGCGGGCAAGCACGTGCTCATCGAGAAGCCCGCCGCCGTCAGCGCGGACCAGCTCGCCAGGTATCTCGCCGCCCAGGGCAGCCTGGTGGCGGCAACCTGCTCTTCGCGTTACGCGGCCATGGAGTCCACGCAGGCGGCGGCCCGCCTGGTCGCCTCGGGCGTCCTGGGTCCCCTGCGCACGGTGCACTGCCGCTGCCTCGGCGCGGCCGGCGGCCCGCCCGCCACGCCGCCACCGGACTGGCGCCTGAACCGGGAGCGCAATGCCGGCGGTATCCTGTGCAACTGGGGCTGCTACGACCTGGACTACCTGATGACCATCACCGGCTGGACGCTCCGGCCGCGCCGAGCCCTGGCGGCCACCTGGGGCGTGGCCCCGCAGTATGGACCGCACGTGGCCCCGGGATCGGACGCGGAGACGCACTACACCGGCCTGATCCGGTGCGACGGCGGCATCGTGCTCTCGGTGGAGCGCGGCGAGTACATGGCCGCCGCCAGTGAGTCGGCTTGGCGGATCGTCGGCGAGCGCGGTTCCCTGCGGCTCACCATGACCGGCGA
>JBAZUN010000556.1:0-3481 GCA_041661365.1 Candidatus Latescibacterota bacterium | reverse complement strand
CCGGGTTCCTGCTGCCGACCACCAGTTGACCAGAGGACGAGGAGGAACTGGCCGCGAGCCCGGGCCGCTCGCTCCCCACGGCCCGGTATACCACCCTCACCTCGTCGTCGATTCGGCCGTCGAGGTCGAGGTCGAGGACCGAGGTGCCCAGCGGCAGGGCCACGCTGATCGCGCTGTCGCTCGCCGCGTCGGCCTGATCCAGGGTGATGACCAACTGCTGCCAGTACCGGCCGTCGACCAACCCGGTCACCGGAACCCGGCTGAGCTCCGGCGGGCTGATCTCGACGCTCTGCCCCCAACCGATCCGGCCCAGCGATAGGAAGACCGCAACGGTCATCAGGAGCTTGTTCAGGGTAGGTGACGCCCCCGTCCTGTAGCGCAATCGTGCCTGCTTCTGGGGAAATATGTTCCCGGCTCCCTTTCCCCTGCTCCCCGCGGGAGACCCGCTCGAGGACAGGCTGACCGCTCACTCCAGGTCCGAACCTGTCTTCCCCGGCCGCGGTCCCCTTCCCCTGCCCGTTCCCTGCCGTACCCGGGAACGACCCAGATTCAGCAAACCGCGTTCCATCGGCGGTCTGATCTTTGCTCCGAGGTAGACCGACCGAGCCTGTACCGCTGGGCTCTCAAGCCAAAAAAGAACAGGACTTTTCCCGGGGACCTGCGATATTTGGGAAGAGGACCGGCATCCCTCCTGGTCTTGATCCGGCAGCCCAGGCCCAGCCGGCAGTTTCTTGGACGGTAATGCCTTATGATAGTACTCGGCCCCTGTGGGGAAACCCGATCCGGACCGCGGTCGGCCCAAGGTCGGCAGACCCCCTGGTCCTGGAATCTCGGACTGCTCGTCCTCCTCCTGCTGACCTCCCCCTCCGCGGGCCAGACGATCCTCGCCCTGGCCGGGAACGGCACCCAGGGGTTCGCCGGGGACGGGGGGCTGCCCACCTCGGCCCAGCTCTACCTGCCCAGCGGGGTTCACGGCGACACGGTCGGGGTCCTCTACATCGCCGACGCGGCCAACCACCGGATCCGCAGGATCAACGCGACTCGGGACACCATCACCACGGTGGCCGGCTCAGGGACCGCCGGGTACTCCGGCGACGCCGGGGCCGCCACCAGCGCCACGCTCGACGGCCCCACCGGGGTCTTCCGCGACCGCCAGGGAAACCTCTACATCGCCGACACCCAGAACCACTGTATCCGGAAGGTGGCGCTCGCCACCGGGGTCATCACCACCGTGGCCGGCACCGGAGCCGCCGGGTACCGCGACACCACCGCGGCCACCGCGGCCCGGTTCCACTTCCCCAGCGCCGTGTTCGTCGACAGCGCCGGCACCGTCTTCGTCGCCGACACCGGGAATAATCGAGTCCGCCGGATCGCCTCGGACGGCCGGGTCACCACCGTGGCCGGCACCGGCACGGCCGGGAGCGCCGGGGACGGCGGCAGGGCCGCCAGCGCCCAGCTCAACGGCCCTGCCGCGCTCTTCGTCGACCAAGCCGGGAACATCTACGTGGCCGACACCAACAACCACCGGATCCGCCGGATCAGCGCCGCGGACAGCACCATCACCACGATCGCCGGCACCGGCACCGCCGGGTACTCCGGCGACGGCAGCCCGGCGACCAACGCCCGACTGTCGTTCCCGGCCGGGGTCTGGGTGCTGTCCGACAGCTCGGTCTACATCGCCGACCGCTGGAACCACCGGGTGCGGCGGGTCAATCCCGCCGGCGACATCACCACCTGTGTGGGAACCGGCGAATACGGCGGGGGGGGGGACACCGGTCCCGCCAACCTCGCGACCCTGTTCACCCCGTCCGGTCTGTACATCGACTCGGCGGGGTACCTCTACCTGGCCGACACGGGGAACCACCGGGTGCGGCGCGTGGCCACGGTCGACGCCGTCGGCCCGGCCAACACCGGGCTCTCCAACGGCGGTCATATCGGTCCTGCCGGCGAGGTGCGGCTGCTGGGGGTGACCCTGGCCGGAGACGGCGCCACCACGGTCCGCGGCCTGACCTTCACCGTGGCCGATCTGCGGGACTCCCTGGCCACCGGATTGTCCACCGCCGACTTCGCCGAGTTCCGCCTGTACGAGAGCAGCGACGACACCCTGTCGACCGTCGATCGACTGCTCGGGACCCTGGACTCCTCCCAGGTGGTCCTTGGCTCGCCGGCCACGGTGACGGCCTCCCCGGCCCGCACCCCGGCGCGGGGGACGGTGGTGCGCTACCTCCTCAGCGCCGTGATCAGCCGCGGCGCCACCCAGGGGCACGCGGTGAAGGTCGGCTTTCCCACCGGCGGCCTGGCGACCAGCCAGGGAGGTCGCGGTCTCCGGGTGGCGGCCAGCGACACCCACCGGGTGAGGATCGACGCGGTGGCAACCCGCCTGGTCTTCTCCACCCAGCCGGACCTGGCGCTCAGCGGCAGTCCGTTGCTGGTCCAGCCGGTGGTGACGGCACTGGACGACAGCGGCTTCGTCGACCTGGACTTCACCCGGTCGGTGCGGTTGAGCACGACCGGGCCCGGCACCCTGCTGCGCAACACCGAGGCCGCGGACCAGGGGGTGGTCCGGTTCACCAACCTGACCTACAACGCCGTGGCCGACGAGGAGCCCTTTACCCTGGTGGCCCAGGACCTGGGCGGTATCCTCCCCTCGGTCACCTCGCGGACCGTGGCCGCCAACGCGGTCAACGACACCCCGAGGGTCGACTTCCCCAGGCTGGTGATGCGCGAGGACGACCCGATCGGGTACCGCACGCGGATCGCGAGTCTGATCACCGACGCCGACAATCCGACCTTGACCATCACCTTCACGGCGCGACACGTCCTGGCCCAGGTGGTCGGAGACAGCATCGCGGTGACCCCGCCGCCCGACTGGGCCGGTCTCGACACCTTGACCGTGGTGGCGACCGATCCCTTCGGCCTGCAGGGCACGGACAGTGCGGTGATCGAGGTTCAGCAGGTGAACGATCCCCCGGTTCTCCACCTGCCATCGTCGGTGACCGTGGCCGAGGACGACACCCTGCGGCTCGATCTGGTCAGCCAGGTGACCGACCCGGACCAAGCCTTTGGCGAGCTGACCTGGGGGTTCTCGCCGTCGTCCGGCCTGGCCGCGCGGTTCGACCGAACCCTGGGACGGCTCTCGGTATGGGGTCCCTCCGAGTCCTCGGGCCAGTATACCCTCGGCATCCAGGTGCGTGACCCGTACCTGGCCACGGCCACCGCCAGCGTGCGGGTGGAGGTGACCCCGGTCAACGACGCGCCGATCCTCCTCCTGCCCGACACCACGATCTCCCAGGGAGACAGCCTGCGGCTGGACCTGAGGCGGTACACCACCGACCCGGACCACGCCGTCAGCCAACTCACCTGGACCGCGACCGACCTGCTCTTCGGCTGGGGCTCGGCCGTGACCGTGCGGTCGCCCGGGGTGCTGGTGGTGCGCCCCCCGGCCTCGTACTACGGCCGCGACAGCGTGGTGGTGGTCGCC
>JBAZUN010000555.1:0-3487 GCA_041661365.1 Candidatus Latescibacterota bacterium | reverse complement strand
CCCTGCCGGTGGCCGCCCTGCTAGGCACCCTGTTCTCGCTGACCACCCTGGCCCGGCGGAACGAGATCACGGCGATGAAGGCCCTGGGCCTGGGGCTGCACCGTCTCCTCCTCCCCCTCTTCCTCTTCGCCCTCGGCTTCAGCGGCCTGGCCTTCCTCTTCACCGACCGGGTGGTCCCCGAGGCCACCCATCGCTGCAACGCGGTCCGCGAGGCCATCGCCTCCCCGGGGCGCGGCGACGGCTCGCGCCGCCAGGTCCTCCTGCAGGACGTCGGCGGCCAACTCCTCTACGCCCGCACCTACGACGCGGCCGGCCAACGGGCGCGCCAGGTCTGCTGGGAGCGATTGGCAGAAGGCCGGCCGGTGGAGCGCGTGGCCGCCGACACCCTGGCGTGGCACCAGGACCGCTGGGTGGCGGCGCGCGGAAACCGCTTCCTGCTTGCGGACGACGGTACCCGCGCCGTCTCCTTCGACACCCTGACCCTGGTCGGTCTCACCCTGGTTCCAGAGGATCTGGCCCGCGAGCAGCGCCGGCCCGAGGAGATGACCTACGCCGAGCTGGACGAGTACATCCGCCGGGCCGCGGTCAACGGCGAGGACGCGACCCGCCAGGTGGTCGACCTGCACCTGAAGGTCTCCTTCCCCGTGACCTGCTTCATCATCGTGCTCCTGGGCGGGCCGCTCGGCGCCAACGCCCGCCGGGCCGGCCTGACCAACCGGTTCGGCCTGGGGATCCTGATCTGCTTCGCCTTCTACGGCTGCGTCAAGGGCGGTCAGGCCCTGGGATGGAACCAGGTGCTGCCGCCCTGGCTGGGCGCCTGGGCCGCCAACCTGGTCTTCGCCGGGTTGAGCGCGGTGCTCCTCTGGCGGGCGCATAAATAGGGACGGCTCCGGGAGCCGTTCCCGAAGCCGTCGTTCTCTTGCCGCTATCGCCAGGAGCCTGTCCGAGTCAGCTCAGGGAACCGCGCCGAGCTTGTGCTGCAGTTGGTAGATCTTCAGCTTCAGCTCGGCCGACCTCCCCTTCCAGGACTCGAGCAGGGCCGCGGCCTGAGCGGCGGCCGGTCCGTCGAGATGGCCGCTCAGCTCGACGAGGGACTGGGCCAGCCGGGCGACCATCTCCTCCGAGGCCTTGAAGGTGAGGTGCTCCAGGTGGGAGACCAGCTCGGGTCCGGCCTGGCGGTCGGCCTGGCGCATGGCCGCGCGCAGGAACCCGTCGTGCCGGCGGACGAAGGCGTCGTCCTCGCCGCTGCGGGTCAGCAGGTGCCGGAGGAGCTCGGCCGACGGCGCCTCCTCCAGCAGCCGCCGGGCGGCCCGGGCCAACTGCTGGCGGGCCCGGGAGCGGACCGCGTCCTCCTCGCCCCGCGGCACCTCGTCCGGCGCCCGTTGTTCCTCGATGAAGATCTCGAAGAGCGGTACCTGGGGGAGCCATTCGAGCAGGGAGACCAGCCGGGTCGCGCCGGCAGGGCGGCTGCGCTCGAGCAGCAACTCCACCAGGGCCCTGGCCAGCGAGGGGTGAAGGGCCCGCAGCTTCCCCAGGAGGACCCGGCCGACCTCGGCCTGGTGGAACGGCGGCTCCAGCCGCTCGAGGGGGTCGAGCAGGAGGGGGAGGGTCTGTCGGTTCGCCGGCACCCCGAGGGCGGCCTCGATGGCCACGCTGGGCCGCGGATCGGCGAGGAATTCGCAGGCTTCCGTGCGCTGCCGCAGGGCCCACACCAGGGCGCCGGCCAGCGCCTCGTCGGTCGCCTGACGGGCGAACTGAACGAGCTGCTTGACGCGGGATCGCGAGGAGAGCCACTGCCGGTGGAACCCGAGGATCTGGGCCGCCACCAGCCGCCGGACCAGGTCATCCGCGGTTCCCAGGACGGCGAACAGGTATTCCATCCCCTCGGCGCCGGGGATGACCTGCCGCAACTGCTCCACCGCGCGGGCCTGCTCCACCGGCGAGGCCGCGCTCGCGGCCCGCTCGAGGAGCTGCTCCAGGGTGCGCGACGGGCTGATCGCGACCGGGGTCACCGGTACGACGGGCCGCGGGCCGCCGTCTCCCCTCAGATCGCGGATGTCGAGTACCATCGAGCCTCCTCCCCCTCTACCACCCCGTGACGCCTCAAGCGCGGCGGGGCCGGTCCGTCGCCCCGTCGACACCCGACAGCATGAACTCCTCCAAAAAACGATTGACCTGCTCCAGGGCTGCCCTGGCCTGCCCGAGTCCCTCGGCGGTCGGCTCCTCCAGGAACTGCTGGATCAGCAGCACCGGCTCGGCCACCTCTCCCCTGAGCCGGGCGTAGAGCTCCTCCTGGACCTGGGCCTGGACCCGGGCCAGCTCGACGGCCGCGCCGCTCTCCTGGAGGACCGCCAGGACCCCGGGGGAGCCACCGACGCAGCAGGAGTGGAGCGCCACTCGCAGCGGCCGCGGGTGGTGGAGGGAGAGGCAGACCCGAGGGGCGCCGTCCAGCACCAGGGTCGGGTCGATCCCGGTGGCGGCCTGAAAGGTCGTCGCGTCCAGCTCGGCGGCCGGTACGCCCAGCCACTCGGTTGCCTGATCGTTGGCCAGCTCGGCGCGACCGCCCGCACCCAGCAGGACGATCCCCACGGTCGGGGAAGCCTGATCGCCGGCCAGGGGCAGGGCGTCCGCCACCCCGGGCGCGGGAGTCGACTGCTGGGCGATCAGGGCCTCGGGCGACAAGGCCACGACCCCCTGGCCCGGGTCTCCTCCGTCGCCTTCCATGGCCACACCGTCGAGGTCGAGGAGGTACCCCCGTCGACCTGATTCCTTCAACAACCCCTCCTGGCACAGCTCGAGGAGGAGATCGCCGACCTCGGCCCGGGCCGCCCCCAGACGGAGGGCCAGGGCATGCAGATCATCGTCCAGGAACGGGTTTCGCAGGTATTCGGTCAGCAACCGGCGCTTGTTCTCGGCACGGGGGCCAACTGGTAAGGACAGCAGTTCCCCTGCCCGCGTCACCGCGAAGACACAATCCACTATTCGGCCCTTATTCAGGGTTGCAGGCGGGGAGGACCGACGCGAGGAGCGCTGCGGGGAGCAGGCTGCGCCGGTAGGCTACTCAGTGGGGAAACGCTTTCAAAAATAACAGCTTGTCTCCGTTGTGGCAAGTGCGCCGCGCCCTGGCCGAGGATGGCCCTGTTTTTGCAGGGATGGCACGGGGATCGTCGCCGGTCGTAGACCGAGTCACTGACCGAAGAAGCTGAAAAAAAAGCCCTTACGCCGTCGCGCCCCAGAAGCACCGGATGGTCCCGGCCGGAAAGGCGTTCCCAGTCACGGCTCTCTCGAGGTATTCCGCATGCCATACTACGTGCAGCAGAAGGACGAGCTCCGGCGCGAAGAAGAGGACCTGGCGGCGCGGGACAAGGCGGCCGTCCTCATGGTGGCCCTGGGCGAGGAATGCGCCGGGGAGGTGATGAAGTACCTCTCCGACTTCGAGGTGGAGCAACTGACCCAGACCATTACCGAGCTGAAGTCCCTCCCCACG
>JBAZUN010000554.1:0-3490 GCA_041661365.1 Candidatus Latescibacterota bacterium | reverse complement strand
TGCCTCCGGCGAGTATCAGCCAGCCGAGAACCCTTGCGGCCCCTGGGCCTGGAGGGCACCTCGAATCCGTGGTCTGGGACTGAGCCTGGACCGGCGCGAGCCCCACCCGGCGACGAGGGTGGCAGCGGGGCCTTCGGCCGGAGACGGCGTGCACGACGCTCGACACGACTGAGTGCCAAGCCCCTTGGCGCCTTCGCAACTCCTTACCCAACAGGCTATTGGCGTGGTCCGCCCTTGTTGGGCGCCCAGTTCTTGGACACCCAGCAAGGCGTTCAGCCAACTCGAGCGGAGATGACGCAACTGATTATCCTGTAATGTGATACGGGCCTGTGCCGGCATCCCCAGCCGCCTGGCACGACTGTTGCAATACCCCTGTCCAGATGCCCACGCCAACCAGGAGGCCCCAGTGAAGACCGCCGCCGCCCAGACCCGTACCGCCAGCCTCGACGCGATCGTTACCGCCGCCTTCACCGCTCATCTCTACATCCTCTGCGCCACGGGCTGCCTGCTGAGCCTCTTCGCCGCGCTCCGCGCCGTGGCCTGAAAACCCGACCCGCGAACGACCTGACGATGACTACTCAACCCTCACGCCCCACCACCCGGAGGTCCACCATGAAGCGCTCGGCGATCCGCGTCACCCTGGCCCTGGTCAGCTTCAACGCCCTGTTCGCCGCCGTTTTCGCCTTGCAGTTGGTCCAGGCCGCGAAGCTCATCAACTGACCCTCACCCACCGAACGTCGACAGGGCTCCGGGAGGCGGGGATGGCCGCGGTCGGGTGTCGACGACCGCCCGCGTGGGCCGCGGCGGGACTTTACTCCCACCAGAGCGAGAAGACCTCAGCGTCCCGCAGATGCAGGTGGATGGCGACGGACTGTCCCTGGCAGGAGGCGGGCAGGGTCACGACGTGGTCCAAGGCATCTCCGCGGATCCGGGGGGGCTCCCCCATGCCGGCCAGCTCGACGAGGATCTCCCCGCGTGAGGCCTCGGCGTTCAGGTGGAGGACGCCCCCGGCGAGCTGCGGCCGCAGCTCGATCAGGCCGCCCGCAGGACCGGCCGACAGACCGACGAACCGGTCCCTTGGCCACCAGACCCGGCCGACTGCCGCGGCATTGTCCGATGCCCCATGGGTGGCGCGGTCGCCGGTGTAGTAGAGCTCCACCCGCTCGCCGGCCTGGACCAGGCTGTTGCCACTGTACACCCCGCCGGCGTCCCAGGCTCCGGGTGCCCCTCGCTCGACGATGGGCTGCCGGGGGCTCACCCGCTGCCAGGTGCGGCCGTCCCAGCTGCAGGCGAGCTCCACGTGGACCGGGCCGTCGTGCGAGGGGTTGGCAATGTCGGTCACCTGGAACACCTGGAGGAAGCCGAGGAGCAGGGACTCGTACCGGAAGATCGGCATGCCGTAGAACTGGGCATGGCCTCCCCTGGCTCCGGCCGCGGCGGCCCAGGCGTCGTCTTCGGGATCCGGGAGCAGCGCCGGCCGGGGCAGGGCCCAGGCCAGTCCGTCCGGACTCTCGGTGGTCAGCACACTGCGCCGGGCATGGCCTCGGATGTTCAGGTAGCTCTTGACCATCGCCCGGAACCGGCGGTCCGTCCCATCGTAGGTGAACCAGCCGACGTCGGCGTGGCCCGGGATGACCGGGTGTTGGGGACCGTCGGTCCAGGCGATGCCGTCGCGGGAGTAGGCGAGGAGGTAGCCGTCGTACTCGGCGTACCCGGAGCGGCCGTAGTCGTAGGAGAACAGGCTATAGGCGTGGTCCTCGCCCTGGTGCGGGGTGTGGAGCACGTTGGGGTTGTGATCCTGGTTGACCCGCACCGGCGCCCGCTCTGACGACCTCAAGGCCAGGCGGCTGAGGAAGATGTTGTTCTCGAGGCTGCCGTCGAAGTCGGGGTACTGCCGCAAGGCCGGACGGTACCAGCTGGCGCCGTCCGGGCTGGTGGCGTAGAGATTCAGGTAGGTGCCGCGGCCGTAGCTCTGGTACCACATCCGGTACCCGCCAGCCTCGCGCCGCACCGTGCCGCCGCAGATGACCCCCTCCTCCCAAGGCGCCTCGGCGCGCAGCACCGGGTTGTCGGGGTCCTTCTGACCATGGTGGATCACGCGGACCATGCCGCGTTGGCTCGCCAGGTGCTGATCGTCGAGGAAGAGGGTCCTCGCTGCCATGTCGACCTTCCCCGCTGGTGAGGATGAGTGGATCACGGACGGTGAGGAGGAGCGGGTGCGGTTCGTGGCTGGTCCCTCGGATCGGCGTGCCCTTCGTCGGCTCTCCAGTTCCCGGGGAATGGCCGGGGAGCGCGGTCACTCAGCGTTGGTTCAGCCAGAGCTCCAGAGCGCCATGGGTCGGTGAGCTGTTGTTCCAGTTGGCCCCGAACAGGTCAGGGAAGCCGTCGTCATCCAGGTCACCGGCAGCCTTGCAGGGGGATCGGGCGGGTTGTCGGCATCGATGACCACGTGCTGGAACGTGGGGAAGGACCGGTGCATGGCTGATCTCCGAGAAGAGACGGGGCAGTGACAGGCCAATCCAGCGGCGCCCCGGGGAACCTGGTGACGGCGATCGCGAAGGCATGGTACGCATCCAGCCGGCCTGCCGCCAGCGCCGACGCCGTCCGATGGCGTCAGCCGGCGAGCTGGAAGGGGTACCGAGCCCGTTGGCCGATCCACTGGCCCTGGTCAGTCCAGAGAGGTACAGGAAGCGATCCGTGCTGCCCATGCTGCGCTCCCAGGCAGGATATGCCCCGGACGCCGCGATCACCACCTGCTACCTGGGCCAGGTCCCTCACGGCGTGGACCAAGGAGCCTTCTCCTTCCTCGATGCCGTGGTGCGCATGGACGTGCGCCGGGCCCAGGCCGGCCTGTTCCCGGCCATCGACCTGAAGGGCTCGCGCTCGTGCCTGGTGATGGACGACAGGCTGGACGAGTTCCGCCGTCAGCCCACTCGGTCCTGATCCTTGGCTCGGGGCTTGGCTCAGTTCTCCCGCCGGGAGAGGAGGTACACCAGCAGCCCGATCAGGTTCCCGACCAGGGTAAAGATCCCCCAAAGCGCGGCGCGTTCATCTCGGCGGAGCGCATCGAGGGTGACCCATCCTGGCAGGGACAGCCAATAGACCAGGAAGCTGAGGGGCAGCACTTCCTGGAACAAGTTGCTCAGGAACATCGTGCGCTCGCTGGGCCCGTAACCCACCACATAGGGACGTTCCTGGGGCTTCTGAGCCGCGACGGCGAGCCACCCGCCCGGAATGCGGCGCACCTCGCTGTAGGCCGGACGCCGGTTGGGTTGCCCGTAACCGCCTTCACCGTCCTCTTCGGACCGGACCTGCACCGCCGCGTGGATCAGGATGGCCAGACGCTGGTCCGCCTGCAGCAAGCCCTCGGGCAACCCCTGGAGCAACTGATGCACCTCCTCCGGGGCCAGCTTTTCCACCGCGGCTTGCGCTGGTCGCTCCTTGCCGAAGTAGACGATGCTCCCCCGATCGTTGACCACCCACAGCCGCT
>JBAZUN010000553.1:0-3511 GCA_041661365.1 Candidatus Latescibacterota bacterium | reverse complement strand
AGCGCCTCGGCTTTATACTGCCAGCGGAGTTGGCCGTCCTGACCCACGGCCCTGAGGGTGCTGTCGCCAGTGGCGCTGAACAACAGCGTCCTGTCCTGTCCGACGGCAGGGGAAGAGACAATATTCGTGCCGCTGCCGCCCCCCGCGGCCAGGATCGGGAAGCGCCATTTCTCCGTGCCTTCAGGATCAAAGGCGTATAGATATCCTTTCTTTTCTTCGTTAAAATCAGACGCTGCCACGTAGACCGTGCCATCCGCCCCGATGACCGGGAAGTCGATGTAGTCGGCACCTTCCGGCCTGACGCGCCATTGCTCTACGCCACTCGAACTCACCGCAAGCACCGATGACTCAAGGCCAAGGTAGATGCTCCCGTCGTGTCCAAGGGCGGGCACCGTGGAATACTGACGGCCGAATTCCAGGTCCCACCGCAACCGCTCGTCCGTGGTCTGGGCCCCTGACGGACACTCCAGGAGCAAGGTCAAGGTCAACGCCCACAGAACCAGCAGGGCGCCGCGATGGATGGTTCGGCTCGGTGATGTCATGCGATCCTCCTTGGCTTCCTGGTCTTCGCCTATGGCCGCGCGGGTGAAGGGCATGCGTCCTTGCCAGTCCCCGGTTCAGGCGATGCCGACGCTCAGAAGCTGACCCTCACCCCCTGGGTGCGCAGCTCGAGCACCTGCTGCCGGCCCGCGGCGCTCAGCGGATTCCCGGTCAGGTCGACCTCGGCCAGGCTGGGCAGGGACAGCAGCGGCGAGGGATCGGCGATCTGGTTGTCCGCCGCCACCATCACCTGCAGCCGCGGCAGTCCGGTCAGGGGGGTCAGGTCGCTCACCTTATTGCGGCTCAGGTCGAGCAGTTGCAGGGTGTCGAGCGCGGCCAGGGGCCCCAGGTCCACGATCTGGTTCCCGGCCAGGTCAAGGGTCCGCAGCCCGTGCAAGGCCTCGATCCCCGTCAAGACGCTGATCTCCCGATCGCGGGCCGACAGGCTGATCAGCCAGCCCAGCTTCTCCGGGGTCAGAGGCCCCGCGTAGAGGGCCAGGGCCTGGCGCACGGCCGTCTCCAGGCTGGAGTCCGCGAAGGCCTCGGTCGGCAGCGGAGTACCCTCATCGTCTGCATCCGGCGGCGGCTCCGTGGGGTTGTCGCCGCAGCTCGACAGCAGCGCCAGCGCTGTTGCCAGTATCCCGCATCGCCAAGGGGACATGTTTACCCTCCTTACGGCGTCGGTGACCCTGATCCGGTTAATCGCGCGGAGGCGTGGACGTCGGCACGCCCAGGAAGTCCGGTCGCGGAGCGCCCGAGGCCCGGGGACGAGCCGCGGGCTGGTCTGTTAGGGCTGGTTCATGGCGTAGACCACCACGTTGGTCGCCGCGCGCAGGGCCGGCAGCTTCGCGCCCGGTTCGGAGGACTGCAGGCTGTCGGCGTCGTCGGTCAAGCCATCGGTATCAGGCTGCCAATCCCCGAGCAGCTTCACCGGGTTGAGCAGCGCCACCAGTCGACCCTGTTGCTCAATCCCCCACAGGCTCGGGGTCACCGTCGTCGCGGGGATACGGGTCGAACTGCTCCAGTCCTGCGCCTCGACCTCGGCCGGCAGCCGGTCGCTCTCCCCGGGGAAGCCCCGCTCGAAGGTGTAGAAGGCCCGGTAGAGCGGATGGGAGAAGGGGAGCGGGTAGAGCCGGCCCTCGCCTCCCAGCACCGCGCGCAGCAGGCCGACCCATTCGCGCAACCAGAGGCCCTGGCCCTCGACGTAGAGGAGGCCGCCGCCGTGCAGGTAGTCGCCCAACCGCGCCATCTCCTCGGGGGCGAAGGTCCACGGACGGCGGTCCTGGTCCGACTCCTCGGCCTCGGGGTGGAGCGGATAGCCGTCGAGCACGAAGAGGACGGTGGCCTGGACCGGCCCGGACCGCAGCGCACCCGGGTTCGGGTCAGCGACCTGGGCCGTCAAGCCGACGTAGTCCCGCAGGTGACGCGCCAGGTCGGCCAGGGCCAGGTTGCCGCCGGTCCCCTGGACGCTGTTCGGCCCCACGGCCAGGTGGGCGACCCGAACGGGCTGGTCCGGCTGCCGGTCTGGCTGGCGGCGCGGCTGCCGGCCCGGCTCCGTAGGATCGGCCTGGCCCCTCGGCAGGGACACGGCCCAGGCCGGACCCGGGATCGCCGAGGCCAGAGACAGGGGGACGGACGGCGGCTCGAGCGGGGTCGGGGCCGGCAGGTCTGCCATCTCCGCCAGATCCGGTCGCGTCGGAGTTGAGCGGGATCGGTTCATCTGCAGCAGGTCCTGGGCCGATGGGGCGACCGAACCGGACGCTGACCAGGGCGCCCCTTGACCGGCCAGATACCCAGGGGCCGGGGCGGCCGGCAGATCGGCAGGAGCCCGGCGGGGGATTGACACCAACTGGATCTGGATCCCCGAACCCTCGCCGCTCCCCGGCCAGATGCCGACCACCACCCCCAGGCCGAGCAGGTGCAGGAGGACCGACCCGACGACACAACCCACCAGCACCGGGTAGTGGGTCACCACGGTCAAGCCCTTGAGCAATACCCCGCCCAGCCCGACCGCGGCGTCCCCCTCGGTAGCGATCAGCCAGGGTGCCGGCAGCCCGGCCATCACCTTGCGGGTGAAGACGCGGCTCCGACGCTGACCGCGCACCACGGCCCGGACCTGCCGCTCGAGGTCGCCCTTGAGCTCGGCCCGCGCCCGGCGCAAGCGGCCCTTGACCGCGGCCTCGGACAGGTCCAGGAGCACGGCCATCCGGTCGACGGAGCATTCTTCCATGTAATGAAGCAGGATCACCTCGCGCAGATCGTCGGGAAGCCGGGCGATGGCGTCCCAGACCGCGACCTGCTGGTCCTGCCGCTCGACCACCTGGTCGGGCCGGTCCAGGGGCAGGGGCACCAGCTCCGGCCGCTCCTGGTCGCGGACCATGCTCGCGCGGAGGAACCCGACCGCCTGGTTCTCCGCGATCCGCCGCACCCAGGGGCCGAACTTGCGGGGATCGTCCAGGGTGGTCAGGTGACGGAAGGCCTGGAAGAAGACCTCCTGGGCCAGGTCATCGGCCTCGTCGGCCCGGTGGGTGCGGCCGAGGATGGTGCTGTAGACCAGGTTCTGGTACCGCTCCACCAGGGCCGCGAACCGCTGGGTCTGGCCCTGGACCACGGCTCGCACCAGGTCGGCGTCAGAGGGGTGCCGGTCGAAGAACATGAGCGACCGCCAGGACAAAGGGTCGGTGCCGGAAGGGACGCCCGTTGCGCTACCCGTCCATCGCCAATATAGACGCGCAATCCGGGATCAGGATACCGGATTTCCTGGGGCCTGACCGTGAGTCGGCCGGGACTCGTCTTGGGGGAACGAAGCGGGACCAAGGAGGGCAGCCGCCTGAATGAGGGTATTCGACAGGCGCGAGTGCTCCGTTAAGGAAATCAGCTTGTGTACCGAGGCCCCCGAGGCGCCCGACCTACCAGGCGCACGAGCGGCGGCGCATCGAGGGGAGATGCGCCAAGCGAGGGCAACGCCGTA
>JBAZUN010000552.1:0-3513 GCA_041661365.1 Candidatus Latescibacterota bacterium | reverse complement strand
GGGAACGGCACTCGGTCACCACGGCCTACACCATGGACCAGCAAGGCCAGTGGCGACGCTACGAGTTCTCCGGTGACCGGCTGGTGGTCGGCTTCTGGGAGCGCGGGGAGCCGGTGGTGCGCCACGACCTGTGGGAGGACGACCCGTACCAGGAGCGGGTCCACCTGCCGCGGCTGCGCTCGGTGGTCGACGTGCCGTTCTCCCACGGCACCCTGGCGCTGAGCAGTCGCGAGCCCAGGATTTTCGGCGACCAGCACCTGGCGCTCGTGCTCGACATGGCCGGCCTGCTGTCCGAGGGGTTCAGCCGGCTGGAGGATCTGGCGGCGCTGGAGCAGCGCAACCAGGAGCTCGAAGCCGAGATGGCCGAGCGCCGGCGCGCCGAGGAGCAGTTGAGGGCCTCCCTCCACGAGAAGGAGGTTCTGCTCAAGGAGATCCACCATCGGGTCAAGAACAACCTGCAGATCGTCTCCAGCCTGCTCAACCTGCAGGCCGGCACCATCGAAGACGCGCGCACCGTGGCCAAGCTCATGGACAGCCGCAGCCGCATCGAGTCCATGGCCCTGGTGCACGAGAAGCTGTACCAGTCCGACACCCTCGACCGTATCGTCTTCGGCGATTACCTGCGCGCCCTGGCCGCGCACGTCCACGGCTCGTACGGGGAGGTCGGCCAGCGAGTCCGGCTGCGGGTCGAGGCCAGCCCACTGGTGGTTGACGTCGACGTCGCGGTTCCCTGCGGTCTGGTACTCAACGAGCTGTTGACCAACTGCCTCAAGTACGCCTTCCCGGACGGCCGCCAGGGCGAGATCCTGGTCGAGCTGCAGGCCCTGGACGACGACCGGGTGCGCCTGCGGGTCAGCGACGACGGCGTCGGGCTGCCGGCCGGGCTGGAGATCGCTCAGACCCACTCCCTGGGGATGCAACTGGTGGGGGACCTGACCACCCAGCTCAGAGGCACGCTCAGCCTGTGCCGCGAGCAAGGCACGGCCTTCGAGATCGTCTTCCCGTTGGCCGGCTCCTAGCCGGGTGACCCGATGAGCAAGGGCAGGATTCTCATCGTCGAGGACGAGATGATCGTCGCCCGCGACCTGCAGCTCGCCCTGGTGCGAATGGGGTACAGCACCCCGGCCATTGCCATCTCGGGCAAGCTGGCGCTCAAGAGCGTCGCCAAGGTGCGGCCCGACCTGGTGCTGATGGACATCGTGCTCAAGGGAGGGATGGACGGGATCGAGACCGCCCAGCAACTGACGGCCGAGTTCGACGTCCCCATCGTGTACGTGACCGCGCACTCGGACCGCGGCACCTTTGCCCGGGCCCGACTCACCAGGCCGTGCGGGTACATCCTCAAGCCCTTTGACGAGAAGCGGCTGGCGGAGACCGTGGAGGCGGCGCTGGCCCACGAGCGGCGAGAGCGGAGCCGGGCGGGCAGTCCGAGCCCGGAACAGGCGGCTACCGTCCTGGTGGTGCAGGCGAGCCTGGAGCTGCAGTCGGTGATCACCGTCCTGCTGTGCGGTCGGGGGTACGAGGTGGTGCTGTCCAACCGCGCCACCGACGCGGTACCGATGCTGCGGGAGACGCGGTTCGACCTGATCATCGCTGATCTGGTGCTGCCCGATGCGCGGGGGACGGTGTTCGTTCGCGGGCTGCGCCGCGAGATGGGGATCGCGACGCCGGTGATCGTCCTGGCCGACATGGTCACCCCGGAGGATCTGGCCTTTGTCAAGGCGGAGGCCGTATCCTGCCTGCTGAGCAGCTCGGGCGACTTCGAGTTCCGGCTCCTGACCGAGGTGGACAGGGCTCTCGGCCGGTCGGCCGCACCGGAGCCGGAAGAGACCCGCGAACGGGACTGGGCCACGGTTCTGTGACCAGCGCGGAGTTAGACCGTTAAGGAAATGATCTGGTATTCGGCCCCCGATCCATCCCGGCCACGTCCCTGTGTCCGCTCGCTTGGCGCATCTCCCCTCGATGCGCCTTTGCTCGCGCGCCTGGTAGCCCGGAAGCCTCCCGCAGAAATTCCCTCCCTTCCCCGCTCCGTCTTCGTCTATTAGGGTGAGCCACCGACTACCGGTGGCCCCCCCTTTCCGTCAGACGGCCCATGGCAGAGCGCGATCAGGACCTGGTCCAGCGGACGCTTAGCGGCCAGCGGCAGGCCTTCGCCGACCTGGTGGAGCGGTACAGCGGCCTGGTGCACGGGATCGTCCTCGAATCGATCCGGCGTCCTGAGGTCGTGGAGGATCTGGTCCAGGAGGTCTTCTGCGAGGCGTACGAGAAGCTCGCCTCGCTGCGCCGGCCGGAGCGGTTTTCCTCCTGGCTCTACTCGGTCGCCGCCAACCGGGCCCTGGACTGGCTGCGCCTGCAGCAGCGGCAGTCCGCCTCATCCCCGCCAGTCCTCTCCCTGGCCGCTCCCTCCCGGTCCCCGGAGGAACTCTACGAGGCTCGCGAGCGGGAGGAGGTGGTATGGGCGGCGCTCGATCGCTTGCCGCCGGAGCAGCGCCGGGTGGCGGTGCTCTACTACCTCGAAGGGTGCACCCACCAGGAGATCGCCCGCTTCCTGGGGCTCACCGCGGCCATGGTCAAGTGGCGGCTGCGGCGGGCCCGGCGCACTCTGAAGCAGGAGCTCTTCGTGGCCCACTACCAGAGCTCCAGCGAGCGGGCGCGCACCCGGCAGCAGGTACGCAACCAGGTGATGGCCGTCCTGCCCCTGGTGGCCTCCTTCGAGGTCGGCTCTGCCGGCCATTTCCTGACTCGGTACGGACGGCGGCTGGCGCTCTCCCTCGGCTTGGCCGGTGCCCTGGGCCTGGCGGGGCTAGCCACCCAGTCGCTCTGGCTCCCCCTGTTGACTCCCCCGGAGACTGGCTTGGAGGTCATCCAAGGGCCAGCAGGCCGGCCAACAACGCCAGCGGTCATCACCCTTCGCTGGCAGCCTGCCTGTCCACGCGCCGGACAGCGGGTGCGGATCGAGGCCAGCGGGATGGTGGTGCCCGAAGGCGGGATCGCCTACCTGCACACCATCACCGGCTATCGCTATCCGCTTGACCAGGTACAGCCTATGGTCCTGCAGCGGGGCGTCTGGGCGACCCAGGTAGAGATCCCGACCGCGGCGGCTAACCTGTTCCTCTGCGTTTCGCCCGAGGCGGCGCCGCAGCGCTTCGAGGAAGGCCTGAGCGCGGTCCAGGAGCGGAAGCTCCAGCAGTATGCCTGGGGCCTGATGGTCCACGACGAACAAGGCAGGCCCTGCCGCGGTGCCGAAATGGGTCTGGCCCAGATGGCCATCCTGCAGGGGTTGCCGCCTGAGCAGGGGCTGGCCCACCTGGAGCGGGAGATCGCCCGGTACCCGGACAACTTCGAGGCCTACCTGATGCGCTGGGGCACCCGGTTCCGCTCCCTGCCGGCGGCCGAGGGGGCGGTGGTGAAGGCCCGCAGCCGAGCGGAGTTGGCAGCCCTCGAGCAGCAGTATCCCGACCGACCTGAGCTGTTCTACGAGACCGCCAGCTACGCGGCCGATTCGCTGGCCGA
>JBAZUN010000551.1:0-3515 GCA_041661365.1 Candidatus Latescibacterota bacterium | reverse complement strand
GCATCTGTCGGCACCCTGAGAACCCCCTGGTCAGCCAGGTGGTGGCCGGCCTGCTGGTCGAGGAGGCCCGCCGCCTGGTCATGCCCCGAGCAGTAGAGGATGGGCCGGCCACCCAGCTCAACCTGGTGCACCTGCCCGGGGCTGCCGGCGCGCTGGCCAGCGTCGCCCGGTCCAGCAGCCCGCGCCGCCTGGCCCTGGTCGGCGCCGGAGCGCTGGGGAACTGGTTCGGGCTGGCGCTGGGTCTGTCGGGGGCCCGTGTCGCCGTGCATGTCTTCGACCACGACGAGATCGAGGAGACGAATCTGAACCGACAGGTGCTCTTCCACGGCGCTGTCGGTGAGCTCATAGCCCCTGTCCTGGCGGCGCGGCTAGAGGGGTGGTTTCCGCACCTGGCCATGTCCGGGTGCGCGATGAAGATCGAGCGCGACACCGCGCCACTGCTTCTCCACGCCGACGCCCTGGTTGCCTGTCCAGACAGCTTCGCGGTGCGATCCCTGCTCAACGACCTGGGCCGCCAACACCGCCGACCGCTGATCAGCGGCGGCACTACGGCCGACAGCGGCTCGGCCCTGGTCTATGCCCCTGGGTCCACTGCGTGCCTGAGCTGCCGGCAGCGCATCGAGCAGCTCGCCGCCAGCGAGCGGGCGCCTCAAGGCTGCGGTCGTCGCCTCGAGGGCTCGGTCGTGACCAGCAATGCGATCGTGGGCGCGCTCCTGGTCGTGCTGCTCCGAGGGCTGCTGGCTGGCCGGCCTGAGCCAGGGACCCTGGAATACGATGGTCGACCTCGGAACGCCCGCCTGGGCCGCCACTCGGCCTGGCCTGCTTGCAGGTGTCGGGGGCGGGGGAAGGGGCGGTGATGGGGGCCCCAGTCCATGGCGGCTCGCCAGGGAGAGTGCACGCCTTTTGTCCGGCCACGCCGCCTATCGGTATCTACCCGCCCGTTGGCTGGGTCCTTATATCCAGGGGCTACAAAGCTCTCAGCTCCCGCTCTGTTGGGGGGCGCTAGCAACTCAATGGGCGGCAGGAAGTTGCGGTCCATCTTGGGACGAGTTGTAGGTCGCGCCAGGGCCCGCGGCAGCGCTACCGCTCCCCGACCAAGGACGGGCCGCAATCGCTCCACCTGATCCCCTGCGTGTTGCGCGCAGTACAGACGGGGGACGCGAACCGCCCTGAAGAGGTGGCTCCGCTAGACGCTCGACGTCAGGAATCCGGCAGCCTCTCCCGACCGGGACTGCACCGGACTGGGCGGCGTCGGGCGCGACTCGGCGGCAAGGCCGGCTACCGGCCGCGCTGCAGAATGCCCCCACATGCTATCACCGGATCACTAGAACCTGACTAGCGGAGACAGGCACACCCAGCCGAACCAAGAACGAGGGCATATGCGTTTCCGGGCCGTCGTGCCGGCCCTGCTGGCGTTATCGTGGTTATCTGCGGCCGCTGGCGATCCGTGGCTGATGCAGGGCCATGATGCACAGCGGACGGGCCGCAGTTCTGCAAGTGGGCCGGTTGCGCCCCAACTGAAGTGGTCGTACGACCTAGCCTCAAGGGTGCAGGACAACGCCTCCCCAGTGGTTGGTCCCGATGGCACCATCTACGTGCCCAGCGAGGAATCGTTCTACGCGATCAACCCAGACGGAACGTTGCGCTGGGAGAAGACCTATCGTTCAGGCGACAGTTGGCGAATGAGGAGCGCGCCGGCGCTCTCTCCCGATGGCAGTACTGTCTACGCGCTGGGTAGCTGGCTCTCTTCATCGGACACCCACGTTAGGGCCCTGAACGCACTCAACGGCGACCTTCTGTGGGAGTATGGGCCGTTGGTGGGGCAGGTGACGTATTCGTCGTTCGCTGTGGGTAGCGACGGCACCGTATTCGTAGGTACGTGGGAGCCGGCCCTCTACGCTATCAACCCCAACGGCACGCTGAAGTGGCGCGACAGCACATCCGGCCGAGTTGGCGCCGTTGAGGCGGTCCCAGCAGTGGACAGCAACGGAAACGTGTATGTCAACAAGAACCTTGATGGCCTCCTGGCGCTCGATTCCAACGGAGTGCTTAAATGGCGCAGGACCGACGTGGGAGGATGGTATGGGTGGCGCACCCCTGCGATTGGCCTCGACGGCACAATCTATGTGGCGGATGATAGCGTCTACGCGATCGACCCCGCTGGGCGCTCCAAGTGGTCAAGGAGCATCGGTGACCCAGGTTACTTCGCGGGAGTTGCCGTATCGAGCGATGGGTCCGTGATCTATACGGCCCGGAGTGGCGGCAAAGTCTACGCTCTGAATGCTGGCACAGGTCAGACAGTGTGGGCAAGTACGATCGGGGACTCAACGGAGCAGTTCGGTGGCTCGCCGGTGCTCAGCGGCAACGGAATCCTCTACGTAATGGGCGCGGGCAACCGCGTGTACGCCGTTGTCGCCTCAGATGGCGAGCTCCTGTGGCAGTACACCCTGAGCAGCTTCGCCATTTACTGGGGCCCGCAGTCGCCGGCCCTGGGTCCGGATGGTACGCTCTACGTGCTGTCATCTGGCGACCTTGGGATCGCGGGGGGGGTGATACCTGCACGTCTCTATGCCTTCTATACCCCCCCCCCGGCGGGAGCCATCATGCCCAACCCGCCATCGCAGCTCGCTTTCGGCGGCGTTCAGCGCGGTGGGAGCCAGGAACGCGTCTTCCGAATCTCGAATGTCGGCGGTACCACCCTCTCAGTATCTGATATCAGCGTTGGCGGTGTCGATGTACAGGATTTCGCTGTCAGGCCGAGCGTGGCGATGATCGAACCGGGGTACAGCCAGCCGGTGACTGTGACGTTCTCGCCGACATCGAGCGGGCCCAAGTCGGCGGCGCTGTCGATCGTGCACAATGCAGTAGGAAGTCCGTCGTCTGTTGCCCTTTCGGGAATCGGTACCGAGCCAGCACCAGTCATGTCAGCATCGACCACGTCGTTGTCCTTCGACAACGTCAGAGTCGGCTCTTCAACTGCTCGCACCTTTACCGTGGGCAACGAAGGACTCGCTCCACTGACCGTATCCCAGATGACTCTGGCAGGCGTGGGTGCCACCCTATACACGGCCACGCCCGCCACGTTTACAGTGGATCCTGGGTCACCGGCCCAGGTCGTGACCGTGACGTTCACCCCGACGCTGCCTGGCCAATGGCGAGCAACTTTGTCCATAGTGCACAACGCAGCCGGAAGTCCTGCTGTGGTTGCGTTGAGCGTAACGGCGCTACCGGCGCCGCCGGCGCCGACGCGGTTGGTGTTGACGCGGGGGAACGGGGAGGTGGGGCTGACCTGGGGGGCGAGCGGGGCGAGTGATCTGTCGCACTACGTGGTCTATCGCAATCGGACGGGGAGCAGTCCGACGGGGACGGACTCATTGGCGCGGGTGGCGAAGACCGACACCAGCTATGTGAGCGGGGGTCTGAGCAGTCTGCCGGTGGGGACGTATTACTACTGGGTGGGGGCGGTCGATAGTGTAGCCAATCGGGCGCTGTCGTCGTCGGTGTCGGTGGTGGTG
>JBAZUN010000550.1:0-3517 GCA_041661365.1 Candidatus Latescibacterota bacterium | reverse complement strand
GTCGTCGTCCAGGGCCAGCCTTAAGGGAGAGGGCCGGGGCTCTGGTGAGCGGCGAAGGTGCAGCACCTCCAGGCCTGCCTCGCGGTGGGCCTCGGCCCAGGCCTTGAGTCTTTCCAGGGTGGGCACCGGTGTTTCCTCGAAGGAATCGTACCACAGGAGCAGCACCTTCCCCCGGTAGTCGGACCGCTTTACCGACCGGCCCAGGCTGTCCTGCAGCGCGAACTCCGGGGCCTGGGGGTAGCAGGTCTGGAGCAGCGGCGCCAGGAGCTTGAGGTGACCGTACCGCTGCCGGTGCAGCCGTCGGAGACCGGCCTCGGCTCCCCGGTGGCTGAAGTCCTGGGCTACCGCCTGCAGATAGGCGCGCTCCGCCGCTTCCCACCTCCCCAAGCGCTCGTTGGTCTGCCCCAACAGGAAGAAGGTCGGGTCGTCCTGCAGAGGGCTCGCGAGGATCCGTGACCGCACTGCGGCGGACTCCTCCAGGCATCTCCCGGCGGCCCGGTCGTCGCCCCTGGTCTGGTGACATCGGGCCAAGGCCAACAGCAGGGACTGGCGCTGGCCCAGGGCCTGGTCCAGGTAGAACTGCCGCATCTCGGTCCGGACGTGGGCCGGCATGTCGAAGTAGGTACTGTACCCAGGCAGTTGGAGCAGGTGTTCAGGGGTCGCCCAGGGGAGCGCGGCTTCGAGGACCTGGATCGCCAGCCCGAGGTCGTTGGGGCAGGCCGAGGAGTCTCCAGGAATGACTGGCGCGACCTTCTCTCCGGCCAGTCGCTGGCCCAGGTGGAGGTAGGGACCGGGATCGCGCAGGCCTGAGGCGATCAATCGCCGGGCCAGGCCCAGGGCCTCGGTAACCTTGCCCTCCCGGAGTAACAGGGCAAAGCGGAGGCTGTAGGCATACGCCTCCGGGAGGGAGCCGCCTGGCGTGGAGATCGAGATCGACTGGCCCGATTCTGCCGCGGATCGGGACGGGACTGCCTGAGACCGCTCGATGAGATCGTCCGCCAGCTTCGCGGCCTGGTCCGGTGCCGTCCGCGACAGCTCCGCCAGCCAGAGGCGGTAGGCCTCGTCCAGGTAGCGGCTGTCGGGAAAGGCCCGGACAAATTCGGCGAGGGATGCGGTAGCGGCAGGGACACGGCTCTCGTGTGGGTAGCCCTGGGTTATACGGAAGGCGGCATCGTCGGCCTTCTCGAACTGCGGGTACCGGCGGGAAAGCTCGCGGAAGAGCGAGTCCTGCCAGCCGGTAGGGACCTGGGCCGACCACCACAGAACCTCGGGCCGGTCCGGATAGCGGCCCTGCAGCGCCTCCTGTTCGGATCTGACCTGGGCCAGGGCCGCGGGCGAGCGTCGGCCCAGCTCCAGCAGCGCGGTCCAGCGGTCGGCATAGGCCTGGAGGTAGTCCGGGTGAAGGGCCAGCTCGCGGTCGGTGTAGGCCAGCACCTCTTCGGCCGGGTGGTCCAGCCGCTTGGCCATCCGCGCCTCGGCGTGGATCGCGCCCGGCAAAGGACGGCCGGCGTCATCGTGGACCAGGAGCACCTGGCGGTACCGGTCCAGATACCTCCGGGTGGTCAGGTAGGCCCGTTGGTTCAGGGGGTACGGCCCCTCACCGGGCGGACCCGGATAGAGGAACAGGGCCACGGCCGCCGCGGGTACCGTGAGCCGGGCGACCCAGAGGGTATCCTCGCGGTGCATGGGGACGACGTGGTCCACGGGGTACCAGGGGTCGGTGAGGTAGTGCAGGACCGGCGGCTCGCTCTCCGTGCCCGTGAGGCCTGCAGCGGTCAGGCGCACCATCTGGCCCGGCCGCGGCTGGAGCGGGGTCCAGGTCACCCAGGGCTCGCCTTGCACGGCCGCCTGCTGCTGGCGCAACGCCTCGCGGCTGACCAGCGACACCTCGTCGGTCCGATCCTGCCAGGCCAGGTAGGCCACCCCGCCGACGCCCAGAGCGGTTGCGGTTCCCAGGAGCCAGGCTCCGCGCCGCATCCTGGAGGCCATCCATCGCCCGGGTCGGGGATGGAGGAGAAGCGGTACGGGCAGGACCGCTATGACCTTGTCCCGAAGCTGCCGGCGGCTGGCGAACCGGGTCTGGGCCTCGCGCCCGAGCTTCTCGAAGAGCTCGTCGTGCAGCCGGATCTTGGCCTCGAACAGCCGCCATTTGACCATCGGCAGCGAGCGATCCAGGAACCGGGCGATCTGTCGCTGGGAACACTGCTCGAAGTAGTGGAGGACGACGATCTGGCGGGAGACCGGCTCCAGATGGTCTAGCGCTTCCCAGAGCAGGCGGGTAGCCTCGTCCTCTTCGAGCACCTCGTCCGGCCGGCGCAGGTGAAGCGCGGATCGGGGGTTCCGGGTGGCGGCTTCAGCCTCCCGTTGCTGCCGCCGCCGCTGGTGGTCGATCACGGCGTTGGTGGCGATCCGGCACAGCCACCCGGGGAAGCGGTCGAACCGCCGCAACCGGGAGAGCTGTTCGTAGGCCCGCGTGAACACCTCCTGCGCCAGGTCCTCCACCTCGTCCGGCCGGCGCAGGGCCTCCCAGATCACCCCCCGCACCAAGGGGGTGTAGCGCTCCACCAGGTGGCCGAAGGCATTCCGGTCGCCGGCCAGGGTCCTCTCGATCAGGAGCCGATCTCTCTCGGCCATGCCGGTCGCTCCGCACGGACAGGGGCACGGTCACTCCGGGCACGAGTGCGGTGTGCCACCAAGATAGACGCAGTAGACGGGGAATGGATAGACCCCGGTGTCAGCGTAGGTGTCGTCTGGTAGCAGGCTGAGGCCGGGGCCTGCCGGCGATTCCGCTCGGACGGTTGGGCTGGCGATCGCATGGCCTGCCGACATGGACGCAGGAGACTAGAATGCCTTATCATAGAGCCATCGCTGGCACGCCCCCTGTTCCCCGGGGGCCGGGCTTCAGTCCATGCACGGACGCCAGAGGGAGAGCGCAGCAGTGGACACAGAGACAGCATCCAGCCGTGAACAGGTCATCAGGACGTTGCGGGAGCAGCACCTGATCCTAAGCCGGCGTTACCCGATCTCTAGATTGGCGCTGTACGGCTCCTGGGCTCGTGGGGAAGCGCTGCCCGACAGTGATGTAGACGTGCTGGTAGAGGTCGATCCCTCTATCGGGCTCCGGTTCGTGGATCTCGGTGATGACCTCGAGCGGGCGTTGGGGCGTCGGGTCGACTTGGTTTCCCGCCGGGCCATCAAACCCGCTCTCTGGGAGCGTATTGAGAGGGAGTTGGTAGATGCCTGAGCGCGACCCCGGCCTTCTGATCGGGGACATGCTTGGCGCGGCTCAGAAGATCGACCGCTACCTTGTCGGACTTGACCGGCAGTCGTTTCTCGAGGACGAGAAGACGGTCGATGCGGTGGTCCGGAACCTGGAGATCATCGGCGAGGCCGCGCGTCGCCTGCCCAGCGCCTACACCGCCCAGCACCCCGACCTGCCCTGGCACCAGATGGCGGGTCTGCGTAACCGCATCGTGCATGACTACGCAGGCTTGGATGTGGAGATCGTCTGGGATGT
>JBAZUN010000549.1:0-3522 GCA_041661365.1 Candidatus Latescibacterota bacterium | reverse complement strand
AGCAGTCTTCCTGGGTGAGGACGCCGGACGCGGAGGGGTGATGAGCCTGACGCTGCTGCAGGAGTGGATCGACGGCGACGACGGGGCCTTCGAGGCGCTCTACCGGGAGTGGCACCCGCGCCTCGCGCGTTTCGCCGGCGCGCTGCTGGGCAGCGCCACGGAGGGTGAGGACGTGGCGCAGGAGACGTTCCTGCGCCTGTCGCGCAGCCGCCCGCAGCTGCGGGCCAGGGGCGTGGGCAACGGCCGGGCGTTGCTCTACGCCATTGCCCGCCGGCTGGCCTACACGCGCTCGGCCTATCAGCACCGGTGGCGCAGTGTGGGAGCGCAGGCCGAGGAGGTGAAGAGCGTCCTGCTGAGCACCGCCGCCAGCTCGCCGGAAGAGTTGTTCATGGCCGCCGAGGTGGGCGTCCGCATCCAGCGCGCCGTGGACGAGCTGCCGGGCCCCCAGCGCGAGCTCATCCTGCTACGCCACCGCGAGAGCCTCACCTACGACGAGATGGCCCAGGTGCTGTCCTGCTCGCCGGGCCAGGTGAAGGCGCGCCTGCACTATGCCCGCAAGGTGTTGAGAGCCCGGCTGGCGGACCTGGGCATCACCCCGGAGTCCCTGGCCTAACCCACAGCAAGGAGCACGAAGATGGCCGATGACGCTGCAACGATCCAGATGATCCGCATGCTGCCCATGGTGGAGGCCCTGCACGACGAGGCCTTCCTGCTGTCCGGCCAAGGCGAGTGCGAGGGCGTGGACTACCTGGTGCAGCGTCTGGCGCGCTACGCCGAGGCGGCTGCCCGCTTCGACGACAGCGGCCTGCTGCAGGGACTGGCTGCCGCGCCACAGGGACAGACCAGCCCCGAGGAGAACCTCCGTCAGGTCGTGGTGGCCACGTCGGAGCTGGCGGCCTACCTCAGGCAGCGCATCGGCATCGGCATGATGCAGAAGAACCACGGGAACGAGACCTACAACTTCGGTCATTCCTTCGACGGTTGCGGCTTCGAGAGCGACGTGATCATCGGCCGCGGCAGCTCCGTGGCCGCGAAGCCCCCGACCGAGGAGGGCGAGGGCGCATAGCCGTACGGCTGCCGCGTGGCCAGACGGACCGCCAGTCGGTCCGGCGGCCACGCGGCGCGTCGCATCTACAGCGCACGTAGCGGATCCACGCCCCTGCCTGCAGATAGCCTCCGACTTGATATGGGGGGCGTGCATTCGCCTGGCGCACGGCCCCGGCTGAAGGCGCGGCGAAGGGTCGGGCAGAGCTTGCCTTTATCCACCTGATGCCGTGACATTGGTGTGTCGTGCCGGAGTGCGGTCGCTGCGCCTTTCCCCTGGACCCTAACCTGGATGGTATACCCATGAAGCAGCTTCCCAGGCTGCACGTCGTGGCCGTCGCCTGGCTGCTGCTGGCCAAGGCGGTCGCTGCCCAGCAGGCCGGCAGCGCCGACTCCCTGGACGCCCGGATGGCAGCCTGGCTCGCCCATCCCCAGCGCGTCGCCCGCGCCGTGCGGACGGACGCACCCCCGATCATCGACGGCCGGCTGGACGACGCGGTATGGCTCGCCGCCCCCGAGGAGTCCGACTTCCTGCAGCGCGACCCCGACCAGGGCCAGCCCGCCACGCAGCGCACCACCTTCCGGGTGCTGTACGACGACGAGGCTCTGTACATCGGGGGCATGTGCTTCGACACGGCACCCGACAGCATCGTCGCCCGGCTCGGGCGACGGGACGCCGGCGCCGAGCGCGACTACTTCCAGGTCAACCTGGACCCGCACCACGACCACCTGACCGGCGTGTACTTTCGGGTCGATCCTTCCGGCTGGCGCGAGGACGGCATCCTGTTCAACGACGACTGGGACGACAACACCTGGGATGGCGTCTGGGAAACGCAGGTGGCGCGTGGGCCGGACGGCTGGAGCACGGAGCTCAGGATACCGTTTCACAACCTGCGCTTCGGTCAGAGCACGTCCTACAGCTGGGGGCTTTACGTCGGCCGTCGCATCTCGCGCCGGCAGGAGTTCGACCAGTGGGCCCTGATCCCGCGCGGGATCAACGGCTGGACGTCGCACTACGGCCACCTCGAGGGGATCGAAGGAATCGAGCCGCAGCACATCCTCGAGGTCTTCCCCGTGGCCCTGGGGCGTGCCACGCGGTCCCCTGACGGGGATGCCAGCGACCTGTTCGGCACCGTGGGCGTGGATCTGCGCTACGCCTTGTCGTCGAGCGTCTCCCTCAACGGCACCATCAACCCCGACTTCGGCCAGGTCGAGGCAGACCCGGCCGTCCTCAACCTGAGTGTCTTCGAGACCTACTACGAGGAGCGACGGCCCTTCTTCCTGGAGGGGAGCTCCCTGTTCGAGTCCCCCAGCCCCGACATCGCCGGTATCGGCGGGCCGGCGCGCCTCTTCCACTCGCGGCGCATCGGCGGCCAGCCGGCGCGCTTCAGCCTGCCCGACAGCAGCGACGAGGTCAGCCGGCCGGACAACACCACGATCCTGGGGGCGTTGAAGCTCTCGGGCAAGACGCAGAAGCGCACGGCCTTCGGCCTCCTGGACGCAGTGACCGGCACGGAGTACGCGCGGGTCGACCAGCGGCGCGGCGACGCGGTCACGGGGCAGGCTGACACGACGCGGCGGCGCGTCCGCGTGGAGCCGCGCACCAACTGGTTCGTCGGCCGGGTGCAGCAGGACCTGCTCACCAACTCCACCGTGGGTGCCCAGCTCACCGCCGTGAACGGGGAGGACTTCGCGCCGGCGTACGTGGGCGCCGTCGACGGCAATGTGAAGTGGTGGAACAACGCCTGGCGGCTCTACAGCCGGCTCGCCCTCAGCCGGGACGGCCAGGGCAACCAGCGCGACACCGGCTGGGAGGGCGTGGCCTACCTGTCGAAGCTCTCCGGGGCCTTCGGCGGTCAGGTCTACCTCGACGCGCGCTCCCCCGAGTTCGACGCCAACGCCCTGGGGTACATGAACCGCAACGACCGCATCCAGGCCGGCCTGCACCTCTACCACGAGAAGCTGAACCCCTACTGGTTCGCCCGCCGCTCCGGGTACAACGTCAACGCCTGGCAGCACTGGAACTTCGACCACGACCAGCTGGCGCGCGGCCTGAACCTCAACATGTGGCACGACCTGCACAGCTACTGGGGCTTCTGGACCGGCCTGGACCTGGTCCTCGACGCCTGGGACGACCTGGGCAGCCGCGGCGGACCGGTGATGAGGGCGCCCGGGTCCACCCGCTGGGCCGTGGAGGTGTGGTCGGACGAGCGCCAGCCCGTCAGCGGCGGCGTGTCGGGTGCCGTGACCTGGGGACAGGGCGGCGACAACCGCGCGGGCTCTGTCGGCCTGGAGGTCGAGATGCGCCCCGTCTCGCAGCTCGAGCTGGAGGTGGAGCCGGCCTACGACTACCGGCGGTCCTTCGCCCAGTGGGTCGACAACGTCGACAACGACGGCGACCAGGAGGACGACCACTTCGTCTTCGGCGAGCTGGACAGCCACGTCTTCGAGGTGGGGGTGCGCGGCTCATGGGCCCTG
>JBAZUN010000548.1:0-3579 GCA_041661365.1 Candidatus Latescibacterota bacterium | reverse complement strand
ATCGCGCCCCTGCCCCTGTCCGAGTACCTGGCGCTGATGCGCGAGCGGCTGCACACCCCGGGACCGGCCAGCGCTGCCGCGGAGCTGGTCGCCTATGCCCGGCCGACCCGCATCGACTTCGCGTACCCACTCGGCCTGGCCGGTGCCGAGCCGCTGCGCGACACCGAGGACGACCTGTACGGGGTGCGGGCCGCCGGCACCGAGGTCTATTACCTCACCGGCCTGGACCCCCAGGAGCAGTTGGTGGCCTTGGCCCAAGGAGCGCCTCGTCCGTCACCGCCCCTGACCGTGTCGCTGGCCGACGCGTACTGGCGGTTCTACGAGGCGGCTGACCGCCCGGGGGCTCACTGGCTGCTGGCCATGGCCAGGTCGCGCCAGGTCATGCAGGGAGAGGTAACCTGTGGCATGGATCACTACCTCGTGCGGGGCGACGGGATGGTGGTTCTGGCCTTCGAGGCTGGCCACCTCACCGGTATCCTGATCGACGGACCGGTAGAGGTGCGCCGCGGCGACGAGGCCGTTCCCTGCCAGCGTCTCGTCCCGGGCCCGGCGGTCCAGAGGAAGGAGTGGCATCTGCCCGGGGAGCCCCTGGCCACCTCCCTGATCGAGGACGAATGAGATGAGGCCTGCCTTATCCGAGCTGACCACCCGCGAGCGGTACCTCCGCTGCCTGGACTTCGCCCCGGTCGACCGGGCTCCGTTCCAGGAGACGGTCGGTCCCGAGGATCTACCGCGATGGGAGCGCGAGGGGTACCCGGTCGGGGCCGACTTCCAGCGACACTTCGGCTTCGACGATCTGCGCGCCATCGCCTGGGTCGAGACCCCGGACCCGCCGTTCCCCACCCGGGTGATCGAGGAGAAGGAGGACAGCCGGATCGAGCAGTTGGCCGACGGCTCCCTGGTGCAACGGTCGAAGCGGATCTCCTTTCAGCACGTGATCCGACCGCCGATCGCCACCTCGGCCGACTGGGAGGAGTACCGCCTCCGGCTGGTTCCCGATCCGGCGCGGATCGCGGCCCGGCCAGAGGACCTGGCGTTGCTGCGGGCCGACCAGACGGCCGGACGGTGCGCGGTCCGTTCCTGGATGAGCGGCTTCTTCGGGTATCCTCGATCCCTGCTCGGACCCGAGGGTCACCTGATGGCCTTCCTCGACCAGCCCGAGCTGCTGCGGTCGATCGGCGACCACTGGGTTCGCTTCCAGCTCGCGATGATCGAGGCGGCCACCTCCCTGGTCGAGATCGACTACTTCATCCTCGGGGAGGACATCGCGTACAAGAACGGCTCCTTCATCTCGCCGGCCTTCTTCCGCCAGTTCCTCGCGCCGTACTACCGGCAGGTAATCGACCTGCTCAAGGCGAGGGGGGTTCGGCATCTCTTCATCGACACCGACGGTGACTTCCGGGCCCTGATCCCGCTCTACCTCGAGGTCGGGGTCACCGGCTTCTCTCCGGTCGAGGTGCAGGCCGGAATGAAGGTCCACGAGCTGCGCCGGTCCCACCCCCGGGTCGCGTTCGTCGGCGGCGTGGACAAGCGGCTGCTCTACGCCGAGGGGGACGCCTTGGAGCGCCACCTGCGCGAGGAGATCGCGCCGGCCGTGACCCAGGGAGGGTACATCCCGGGGTGCGACCACGCCGTGCCGCGGGAGACCTCGTACGACCAGTACTGCCGCTACCTCGACCTGCTGCGGGAGGTGCTGTGATCGCCCCGATCCCCAAGCCGGGAGACCCAAGCCGCGCTGACCTGATCGACGAGCGTACCCGCTCGGTCGCCGCCCTGGAGCCGCGGTTTCTCGCCCCCCGGCCGCTTTCCCGACCGGTCCCGTTCTGGCTCCTCAACGGCTCGGCGCCGCTCGACCGCGTTGAGCTCGAGCGTCAGTTGGAGGAGTTCCACCGGCAAGGCGTCGGCGTCGTCTGCCTGATCCCGATGTACGACCTGGCCGAGATCTACCTGCGGGAGCCGTGGTGGGAGATGATGCGACGGATCTGCGCCAAGGCCGAGGCCCTGGACCTGCAGCTCTGGATCGGTGACGAGTGCGCCTGCCCCAGCGGCTCGGTGGCCATGCACCTGCCGGAGACCGAGTCCTTCCGCTCCGTGGGGCTGCAGGCCAGCCGTCTGACCCTGAGTCCTGGGGAGAGTCTGCCCGAGGAGAACCTGCTGGCGGCCTTCGCGCTGCCTGATCTGCGGCCGATCCCTTGCGAGGCATGGGGAATCCCCCGCTCCGCGGCCGAAGAGGCGCTGCTGGTTCGCGTCGGCAGCACCCCGGGCCGGCAGGGGGTGCCGTCCCTGGCCCAGGGGTTCGGCCGCGGCGAGGTCAACCGCCTCAGCGCCGAGGCCATGGTCCGCTTCGTGCAGGAGACCCACGAGCGGTACGCGGAGTCCCTGTCCGGCAGGCTGGGCACCGTCATCACCGGGGTCTTCACCGACGAGCCTGCCCTGTTCGAGCCCCCGGGCTGGTGCCCGGATCTGGTCGACGAGTTCCAGCGCCGCAAGGGGTACGACCCCCTGCCGCACCTCGCCGCCTTGTTCGCCGACGTCGGTCCGCAGACCCGCCGTTTCCGCTGCGACTTCCACGAGGTCGTGTCGCGGCTCTACGCCGAGCGGTTCTTCGACTACCAGCGCAACTGGTGCCAGAGCCGCGGTCTCCTCTACGGAGGCCATCTCTGGCAGAACTGGCCGTGGGGCCTGGCCGCGGGTGTGTTCTGGCAGCCCGACCCGCTGCGCACCCTGGCCGCGATGACCGTTCCCGGCGTCGACTGGACCGCCGGCGCCGGCCGCGTTCCGGCCAGCGAGCTGAAGCTGGCCTCCTCGGCCGCCCGCCTGTCCGGCCGGTCCCGTTCGTTGATCGAGGTCTACGCCGGCCTGGGGCCGACCTGGAGCTACGAGCAGCTCAAGTGGATCTGGCACTGGATCGCCGCCAGCGGGATCGACCTGATGGTCCTCCATATCTGCTACTGCACGCCGGATGAGGGCCCGGCCGGGATCGCTCATCCGCCGATCTCCTGGCAGACCTCGCTCTGGCGGTACTTCTCCCGCTTCAGCGAGTACGTCGGCCGGATCAGCGAGCTGCTGCAGGCCGGCCGTCCCATGGTGCCGGTGGCCGTGCTCTACCCTACTGCCACGGTCTGGGCCGAGACAGCGTACCCGGAGGGGATCTGGCCCAAGCCGCCGGGGCATGCCCTGCCGCCGCTCCCCGCGCTGGAGCGATTGCGAGCGAGCATCGAAGGGGTCGCGGCCTTCCTGACCGAGCACCAGATCGACTTTGACTTCATCGACGAGGACGCCCTGCAGGAGGCCGTGGTGGACGAGGACGGCCTGCACGTCGGCGCGGCGCGGTACCTCGCCGTCGTCCTGCCCCACACCACGATCACCCGGCTCGAGACCTTGAGCCGGCTGTCGACCTTCCTGCAGGCCGGGGGCCAGGTCGTCGCCTGCGGCGACCTGCCGACCCAGGCGCACGGGGCAGATGCCACGGACGCGGCGGTCCGCCAGGCTGTAGCCACGCTCCGCGACCAGGGTCTGAGTGTTGCCGGTCCTGACTGGCTCCCGCTGGCCGACGAGCTGCCGCGAGACCTGGCGGTC
>JBAZUN010000547.1:0-3599 GCA_041661365.1 Candidatus Latescibacterota bacterium | reverse complement strand
ATCCACTGCGGCCAACTCTTCTCCGCCGGGTTCGTCGGCTGGGCCTGCAGCCGTCGCTTCCGCGCGGTGCGGTACTTCCCGTACGTGCACGGGGCCGATCTGCTGGAGTTCCGCGACCGCTTTCCGTGGGGATGGATGCTGCGGCGGATTCTAGGGGGGGCCGAGCGGGTCATCGTCAACAGCCGGTTCACCGGCCGGGCCGTGGCCACCTGCGGGGTACCGCCCGAGCGGATCCTGGTGGTCAACCCCTCCATCGATCCGAGCCGGTTCGACGGACCGCACGACCGGGAGGCGATCCGGCAGCGGCTGGGGTGGACCGGCGCGGAGGTGATCCTGTCGGTCGGCCGTCTCGTTGCGCGCAAGGGACACGACACCGTGATCCGGGCCCTACCACGTTTAGCCGAGGTCGTTCCCGGGGTGCGGTACGCGGTGGTCGGGGACGGTCCGATACGGGCCGAGCTGGAGTCCCTGGCCACGGCCGAGGGGGTGGAACAACGGGTGGAGTTCCGCGGCTTTGTCCCGGACGCCGAGCTGCCGACGCTCTACGCCGCGGCCGATCTCTTCGCCATGGTCAGCCGGCAGATCCCGGCCAGCGGCGACGTCGAGGGGTTCGGGATCGTCTACCTCGAAGCTAATGCCGCCGGCCTGGCCGTGCTGGCCGGTCGCTCCGGCGGGGTCGAGGACGCGGTGGTCGACGAGGAGACCGGCCTGCTCGTCGACCCGGAGAAGCCGGATGAGGTGGTCGCGGCCCTGGGGCGACTGCTGCGCGACCCGGCCCTGCGGGGCCGCCTGGGGGAACAAGGCCGGCAGCGGGTCTGGCGCCAGTTCGATCGCCGGGTGCAGGCCCAGCGGCTGTGGGAGGCCTGCCGGTGAGCGGGGACCGGGTGCGGGTGCTGCACGTGATCACCCGGCTCGACCGGGGCGGCTCGGCGGACAACACCCTGCTCACCGCGGCGCGCTTGGACCCCGCGCGGTTCGCCTCGAGCATCGCGGTCGGGCCGACGCGGGAGGCCGGCGGTCCGGCCTGGGAGGAAGCCAGGGAGCGCGGGGTGCCGTTCGTCGAGATCCCGCACCTGGTGCGGCCGATCAGTCCATTGGCCGACCTCATGGCCGCGCGTGAGCTGGTCGCGGTGATCCGGGCCGGCCGGTACGGAATCGTGCACACCCACACCTCGAAGGCCGGCATCCTCGGGAGGCTGGCGGCCGGCCGGGTCAGGGTGCCGGCCGTGGTCCACACCCCGCACGGCCACGTCTTCACCGGGTACCACGGCCGGTTGCTCACCCGAATGTTTGTTATGATGGAGCGCTGGGCCGCCCGGCGAACCGACCGCCTGATCGCCTTGACCGGCCGCGAGGTGCAGGATCACCTGGCCCTGGGGATCGGCTCGACCGAGCGGTTCCGGGTCATCCACAGCGGCGTCGACTTTGCGCCGTTCGACGCCGATCCCGCGGGTGGGGCGCAGGTCCGCGAAGAGCTGGGGATACCTGCTGAGGCTCTGGTCATCGGCACCCTGGGCCGGCTCACCGCGGTAAAGGGGCAGGCCGACCTGCTGGCCGCCTTCGCGGCTGTAGAGCTGCCCCGGGCCTGGCTCCTCCTCGTCGGCGACGGGGAGGAGCGCCTGAACCTAGAGGCCCAGGCGCGGCATCTGGGTCTGGAGGGGCGGACGGTCTTCGCCGGCTGGCGCCGGAACGTGTACCAGGTGCTGCGGGCCATGGATATCTTCGCCCTCCCTTCGCTGAACGAGGGGATGGGGAAGGCCCTGGTCGAGGCGATGTACGCGGGGCTGCCGGTGGTGGCCACCGCGGTGGGGGGGATACCCGAGCTGGTCGAGCCGGACTGCACCGGGCTGCTCGTGCCGCCCCGGGCCCCGGCAGAGCTGGCCAGCGCCTTGGCCTTGCTGGCCGCGGACCCGAACGCGCGGGAGCGGCTCGGTCAACAGGCCCGACTCCGCGCCACCGGGTACTCGGTGACCCGGATGGTGTCGGCCATTGAGCAGGTGTACGACGAACTGATCGAGGAGAAGGGGATTGGCGTCACGGCAAGAGAATAACGGGGTTCAGGGGAGGGGGCGATGGGCGGTTGGTCTGGCGCTGGCCGGTGTCCTGGTCGCGTCCGGACCGGCTTTGGCCACGGACCAGGACGGGTACCTGCCGCTCGCGACCGCGATCCACGTGCACACCACCTTCAGCACCGGCAAGGAATCGATCGAGCAGGTGGCGGCCCAGGCGGTCGCCCACGGGGTCGAGGTGGTGGTGGTGACCGACGCCGACCTGCTCTCGGCCCAGTACGGCCTGCCTTTCCTCCGCCGCCTGGTGCGGTTCGGTCGGGAAGAACGCTCGGTGCTGGGCCGAGGCGCAACGGCCGAGTACCTGGCCGAGATCCGGCGGGTCGACGAGCTGCACCCGGAGCTGATCCTCATCGATGGGATGGAATCCGCGCCGTTCTACTACTGGGAGGTCGACGCGGATCGGCGGCAGTGGACCGCGCGGTACTGGAACAAGCACCTCCTGGCCGTGGGGTTGGGCCGCCAGGAGTTCTACGAGCACCTGCCGGTGATCGACAGCGGCAACCTGGAGGTCTGGCACTGGACCAGCCTGCTCTACCTGTGGCCCCTGCTGGCCCTGGTCTACGGCTGGGTGGCCCGCCGTCGTCACCCGGCCGCGGTGCGGTACCCGGTGATGGTCATCGCTGGCCTGGCCCTGATCAACAACTACCCGTTCAAGGTCCCCCTGTGGGACCAGTACCACGGCGACCTCGGGGCCGCGCCCTACCAGCACTACATCGACTACGTCCGCGACCGGGGCGGGCTGGTCCTCTGGGCCCATCCCGAAGCGCGCTCCACCATCCCGCCGACGGAGCTCCTCGGCGGCCGCGTCCGCATCCTCAGCGAGACCCCAGCCCACGCCAATGACCTGCTGGCCACCCGGAACTACACCGGCTTTGCCGCGCTCTACGGCGACAACGTCACGGCGATCGAGCCGGGCGCCGAATGGGATCAGGTGCTCCAGGAGTACCTGCGGGGGGAGCGGCCGCGGCCGGTGTGGGGGACCGGGGAGATCGACTACCACTACGACGACGCCGCGCACCGGAACCGGATCCACGACATCCTCACCGTGGTCCTGGCCCGCGAGCGCTCGGCGCCGGCGGTGCTGGAGGCCCTCCGCCTGGGGCGGGTCTACGCCGTGCGAGGAGGGGACGAGCGGCTGGCCCTGGAGCGCTTCCGCGTCGACACCGACCTGGGGATGGCGGTCTCCGGCGAGTCGGTGCCGGCCGCGGGCCCGGTCCGGGTCCACGCCCGCCTCACCCGGGCCGACGGCCAGGAGGAAGAGCTCGAGGTCCGGCTGGTCCGGTCGGGCGAGGTCGTCGCCCGCTTCCGGGGCACCACCCCGCTCGACCTGGGGCACGTGGACGAACCGCTCCCCGCCGGGGCCAAGACCTACTACCGCCTGCTGGTCAAGTCCCGCGCCTCCCGCCTGGTGACCAACCCGATCTTCGTCGTGGCGGAGGGGCCGTGATCGTCGCCATCCACCAGCCCCAGTTCATGCCCTGGCTGGGGTACTTCGACAAGATGGACTAGGTCGACTGCTTCGTGCTCCTC
>JBAZUN010000546.1:0-3602 GCA_041661365.1 Candidatus Latescibacterota bacterium | reverse complement strand
GCTGAAGAGATCGTGGCAATCCTTACGGGTGTTGACCACGCAGAGAACCTGTTCGTGCGTTTGCAGGCGTGCCGCCAAAGCTTCCCAGGTTGTCGGTTCGCTCGTGGGCGCTGGGAAGAAATACTTCGTCCGTCTCAGCCGAAGGTAAAGGGCGGGCGGGTCAGCGACGATCTCCCTGGGCTTCTCGAGGCCCGGTAGTGCCGGCTGAGTTGCCGTGGCCAGAGCCATCGTGACCCCGTAATGCCGTACCAGTTGGTTCATCGCGTCCACGCAAGGCGTCAGCAGTTCCGGCGGCAGCAGTTGCGCCTCGTCCAGCAAGACCACGCTGTTGACGACGTTGTGCAGCTTGCGGCAGCGACCCGGGCGGGCGGAGTACAGCGACTCGAAGAACTGGACGTTGGTGGTGATGACGATGGGTGCGTCCCAATTATCCGCCGCCAACCGACTGCGCGGGGTCTCCTTGTCTGGATCGAGGTTGCTGTGGTGCTCCACGACGTTCTCCGGCCCGAAGACCTTGGCCAACGTGTCCGCCGTTTGTTCGACGATGCTGGTGTAGGGGATGACGTAGATGACTCGCTTCTTGCCGTGGCGTACCGCGTGGTCGAGCGCAAAGGCCATACCTGAGAGTGTCTTTCCCCCACCGGTCGGCACGGTCAGAGAGAACAGACCCGGTGGCTCCGCAGCCGCGGCGCGACAGGCGGCGAGGACCTCCAGGCGGGCGAGGTTCACCGGCGTTGGGTCGCTTTTCGCAGCCAAGTCCGACAGATGCCAATCCAACCGCGTCTTGAGTTCGGTCAGCGGCGGGAAGGGCGTCCGTTGCCTGGCCTGTTCCGGCTGCATGAACGCCTCGGTGTCGAGGGAGTCAGCGTCGGTGAGGCATGAGAACAGCATCCGCACCCAGAGGTGGAACTGTTCTCGTTTAACGAAGAATGGCAGGCGAGTTATAGGCCGTAGATTCTGCTCGTAGGTCTGGGTAACGGCACGGATGTGTTCTAGATTTCGGCGGCCTTCTTCAAGACGGAGACGGAGCGCAGCGCGCCCGGTATCGACCTCAAACCAGACTGGCAATCCGGCGTGGTGTCCCGCGGCGATATAGGCTAATGGGAGGCCCAAGGGGCAATTCGGTATAGCGAACCGTTCCTCGGCCAGTGCGGCTCCGGCGCTGGAGTGATTCACGCGGCTACCACCTATCCCGTCATATTCGGAGTCGTCCAGACCATTTTCTCGAAGCAGGTACGCCTGGAACTCGTCGGCGGCCTTGCCGATGTCGTGCAACCAGCCCGCATTCCAGGCCCAGTCCGTAGAGCTGAATGACTCGGCGAACTCCCCGGCCTTCTCCGCCACGGCCTCGAGGTGTTTGGCCAGACACTGCCACTTCGACCGATCAGGTTTTCCTGGCAGACTATGCGCGAAGGCGGACATAGAACCCCTCCCTGTCATACCATGCTGCATCGGTTCGGTATGCCACAGAACCGCCAACGCCACCGGAGAAGGTCGACGTGCCTGTTCGGTCTCCTCAATCGGGTCATACAGGGGGAAACCATCCTCGTGGCACAGCACCATACGAGCTCCTGACGAGCTCCTGTGAGCCTTGTTCGCTCAAGACGTTAGGTTGACGCGATGCCACATTGCGCATTCATTGTAAGACAAGTGAAGGCATGCGCATACTTGCCCAGGTGGAGATACCCATGAGCGTCCCGCTGTCCATCCGACTACCCGAACGCTTGGCCGCCGAGCTGGACGAGGTGGCCGCTGCCACCGAACGCTCCCGATCCTTTGTGGTGCTGAAGGCGATTGAAGCGTACCTCGCCGAGCAGGCGGATCTGCAGATAGCGCTAGATCGCCTGAAGGACTCGACGGATGCGGTGATCTCGCTGGACGCCATGAAAGCCGAACTTGGCCTATAGGCTCGCGTTCAAGAAATCCGTGGCCCGCGATCTGCGCCGACTGGACAAGGCGGAAGCCGATCGGGTGCTTTCCAAGCTGGCCGACGAGTTGCCCCAGTGCGCCGCTTCCTGTTCAGAACTGACGGGAAAGTTTGCTGGTCTCCGGGAGTACCGTGTCGGCGAGTACCGGGTCATCTTCGCGATCCTCGGGGAGACCGTATTAGTGACGAGGATCGCACACCGGCGAGATGCCTACCGGAGCTGATCGCTTCCCGGCGTCTGAGCGCCGTGCAGGATGCGGAAGTAGCGCTCGAAGACGACGGGGGCACCGCGGTCACGGTCGAAGTGGCACGCCAGCGCGGCACCGACGCCGGAGTGCTCGACGGTTGTTAGAGCACCGCGCAGGCGGGCCTGGAATTCGGCGCGGTACTTGCCGAGGTCATGCCACAGACCGGCCAGGTGCCCCCATTGGCTTGAATTAAAGGCCCCGGCGAAGGACTCGGCCAGCCTGGCCACGCCCTGCAGGTGGTCGACCAGCGTTTGCCAGGCGCCGGGATCAGCAATCCCCTCGCGCGTGCGGGCGTAGAAATCGTCAACGGGCACCGAGCGACCTCAGAAGACGACAATAGTGGATTCATCTGGCCTGCAATGACCAATATACAGCATCAATGTGACCTGTGGACATTATTTACAGTGTAAAGACCCTACGGTCTTGCTGAACGGCGGTAGACGAGCTTTTACACACATCACGGGGGGTGCATGCGTGCAGCCACCGCAGCGACGACGGCCAGGTGCCCAGCAGATGATGGACCGCGCCTCCGACGACCAGCGTCCACGATCCGGTCGGCACTCGTGGCCTGAACCTGTGCACATAGCGATCAAGGGGCAACGCTGCCGCGGGTAGATCATCGAGAAGCGCGTGGAGAGGATACTACTCGATTCCCCGGTCTCCCCTGAAGAGACAGATCCCGAGGAACCTCGATGCACTGCAAGTGGTCTGTTCGCGGGAATGGGCTACTGATCGGTCGGTCCGGGCAGCCCGTAGACCGTCCAGGGATCGCGGGCCAGCAGCTCGGTGCACAGGTCGACCACCGGGGCGGCGGGGAACAGCCTGGCCTCGGCCTCGCCGATCCGGGCCTGCCGCACCAGCCCGCGCTGTTCCGCCTCTCGCTGGACCAGCAGGAAATCCGGCCAGGCTCCCTCGCACCCGATCAGCCATTGGTCGGCCGGGTAGCATGCCCGCACCTCGTCGGGCACCGGCCAGGCCTGCACCCGACGGATCTCCTCGGGCAGGTGGACCCGATCCTCTGCCAGGTGGAGGGCTGAGCAGCGGTCCATCTGCACCCCCAGCAGGAGGATCGAGCCGTTGGCCCGCACCAGGGGCTCGAAGCCGACGCAGAGCTCTTCGGCCTGACGACCCCAGGCGGCCAGGGAGTGCACCGGGTGTCGCCACCGCACCACCCCCGGATGACGACGGAAGAGATCGGCGATGGCCCCCATCCCGCTGCGCGTGGTCAGGTCGTCGAAGTCCAGGCGCGGTACCTTCCAGGCCAGACCGCGCGCGCGATCTTCTTCGGTCAACGGTGCTGGGGGCCCGAGCAGGTACGCCGGCATGACGATGGTGCCTTCGCCGGTGACGACCTCGCGGAGGGCCGCGACCACGGCCTCGGCGCCGCCGACCACGTGGCCGAAGGCGCTGAGTGAACTGTGCACCGC
>JBAZUN010000545.1:0-3624 GCA_041661365.1 Candidatus Latescibacterota bacterium | reverse complement strand
TCCGGCCGCTGAGTCCCAGAGCTGGCACCTTGACGTCATGCACGGCTGTGGCTCTGAGACCGTCTTTTCCTTCCCGCCGAACAGCGATGACAGACACCCCGCTGGTTTGGTGACCTCAATCCAGGAGAAAGGGCAGAGACCAGTCCCAGATCCCGACCTAGCGTCCCGTGACATGTCTAGTTCCTCCGTGTGAAGTCGTTGCGGAAACCCGTACAAACGGACATGCGGACGAGAGCCACCGTTGAACAACGTGCGTAATGGCACGGTGGGAGGACGGTGTGGCGCGGCGCGCGTCCCCCAACTCCATTCCATCCCGGAGGGCGCGACCCCACTTCACGCTATGTGGTCACACCGATGGCAGGCCCGGGTTGGCCGCACGGTGAAGGCCCCACCCCTGAAGCCATGGACGACGGCTCCCGGGCCCTTGTCGGTTCGCCACCGATCGTCGCTGGTTACCTCACGGTGTCCTCGCCTGTGGTGCTGGGGGTGGCTGCTGGAACGGTCGTCACGGTTCGCTCCGGCAGGATGCCGGCGGTTCGGGTGCGCCGCTCGATGGCCAGCCAGATCCGCTGCTCGAGCTCTGCCGGGGTAACAACGCCGGCGACATCGATCTCCAGTCGCATAGCGACGTTGACCAGCGCGCGGACGATAGCGGCCTTGGACTGCCGTGTACCACCACCGGCCTTGGCCGCCAGCCCCAGCCACTCGAGGTAGTGGACGGACTTTATCGGTACCTCTGCCGAGAGATGGTACGACGTGGTATCCACAGCATTCTGCCTCCGCAATCACCTCTGCTATCGCCATAGCACAGCGATCCGCAGGCCAGTCGCGCGCACCAGCGGTGCAGAAGCTATATGATCTGGAGGAACAACAGGTTGCGCAGCAGCGGAAACTATCCTAACGCGATGCGGAGGGGTAGCATCCCCTGTGTCTCGTGTGTCCTGTCACAGGGACACGTCACAGGCTCAGGGATGGGCAGGATCACGCAGAGCAGCCGGGTTAAGGCGGTATCGTTCGAACCAGCGGTACACGGTCTTGCGGGACACGCCACAGCGGCGACTCAGGGCCGTGATATCACCGTTGCACTGACGCAGCAGACACGCCAATTCCTCGGCTGAGGTGGGTTTACTGGCAACGAGCCGGGACGAAGGTGTGGCAGGAATCGCTGGATTGAGCACCAGATGCTCAACGGTGATCAGGCCCTTACTGGACATCCCGATCGCACCCTCGACCACCCCCCGCAGCTCGCGGACGTTCCCGGGCCAGTCGTATGCCAGCAGCTTCTGCATCGCTTCGGCGGTGATCTGGTAGCGGGTGCTCTGGCTGAACAAGGTGAGGAAGTGGGACACGAGATACGGGATATCCTCCCGTCGCGATCGCAACGGTGGTACCACGAGGGGTTGCCCCAGGCGATAGAAAAGGTCATCGCGGAACTGCCCCATACCTACCAAGCGCTGGAGATCGCGGTTCGTCGCCGCCAGGCAGCGTGTAGTCACGATCAGCGTCTGCGTGTCGCCCAGCGGGCGGACCTCACCCTTGTCCAGCACGCGCAGGAGCTTGGCTTGTTGGGCCAACGGCAGGTCGCCGATCTCGTCCAAAAACAGGATGCCGCCGGCCGCGGCAACAAACAACCCCGGTCGGTTCGCTGCGGCTCCGGTAAATGCGCCCCTCTTGTACCCGAACAGCTCGCTCTCGATCAGCTCCGGCGGCAGGGCCGCCACACTGACCGGGACAAACGGGCCAGACTGCTGGTCACTCAAGCGATGGACGGCCTGGGCCGCGAGTTCCTTACCTGTGCCGGTCTCGCCGGTGATGAGCAACGGCAAGGCGGAGCGGGCGGCCTGCCGGAGCCGTTCGCAGAAGGCGCGGAAGACACGGCCTTGCCCGACCATGCCGTGGAATAGGGAAGGGCACTGCGGCAGGGGATAGACCGGCGACCTCGACGGTGGCGCCAGAGGGGTGTGCCGGCCGGTGCCGGTCGGGTGCTCGCTGGCGTCGACGCGAAGACGGAAGTCCGTGTACTGCACCGGGAACGGCTGCGGGAAGCCGAACTCGTAGTTGCACTCGGCGAACAGCCCGACCTCGATAGGGCTGGCCGTCCCGAACTCGAGCTGCCCACAGTCGTACCAGGTCGCGCCGTCCGAGCTGACCAGGGTCGTATAGCGTCGTTGGTGCCGACACAGGCGGAGCCAGACCGGGCCCGCCGGCAAGCACCCGACGCCGGCGTATCGCATCTCCAGGCCGTCCGCCTGGCACAGGGAGACCTGGCCAATGTGGTCGATGCCGCTGCCGAGGCGGAGGAGGAGGCGCCCCTGCCAGACCACGATACCACCAGCCCGCTGGGGATGGCCGGAGCTGCCGACCCTGACCTGCAGCTCGAAATCGCCGGTGACGTCCGCGAGCAAGCAGGGCGCCGTGTTCAGCCAGCCCAGTCCCACCTCGGGCCCAGGGCGGATCTCCACCTCGTCCGCGGCACGGACAGTGTGCCGGTCGTCGCCACCCACGGCGTGCCAGACCAGCGCCCTGACGGGGATGTCCTGGCTGAGGGGTAAGGACGCCTGGTCGCTGGCGGGCCCGCTCAGCCACTGGGGCGCATCCGCCTGCGGGAAGGCCTCTGCCAGGTGGGCGACCAACGTCTTCAATTCTGCTTGCCTGTCCAGTCGCTGGGCTAGACGCTGCCAGCGCGACAGCTGCTGGCTGAGGCCAACATCGGTGACGCAGCCGGAGGCATACCCCGTGTGAGCTGCCTGGCTGAACGCTTTCCAGGCGCACTCCGCCTCGATCAGCGCGTCCGCGCCACAAGCGATCATCTCGGTGGCGCCCCACTGCCCGAGTTGCTGGCAACGGCGCGCTTGCGCTGTCTCGCCGTTTGCTAGCTGGTACCTTCCCAGGGACTGAAGCAAACTACCCGTGACCCCGGACTGCGGCGGCAGGTAGCACTTGGCCAGGTAGAGCGCATCCTCCAAGCCGGCGATCGCCCGTCCCAGGTCGACGCCGCGCCACGTCTGGGCCAATTCCCAACGGCCAACGATGGCTTGATCCCACCACTCGTACTCCTCGGCCAGACGGATGCTCCGACGCAGGAGCCGCCGATTCCGCCCCAGACGGAGTCGGCGGCGATCCCGTATCGCCGCCAGGCGGAGGAGCAGCCCGACCCACAGCCGGGGAGCGGGATGGCGACGCAGCAGGCGTACTGCCTCGCAGGCGCGCATGCGGTTGGTGGCCGAGTCAGGCGAACCGGCCTGCACCAGCGCGGTCAGCGCGCGGCAGCGCTCAGGCGAGTCGGGGTGCCCGTCGGTCTCCCGCAGTGCAGCCTGCAGGTGTCGCCAGATTGTGTGGGGGCCATCGCTGCCTGAATGGAATGCCATCCGCAGGTACACGGCGCTACGACGCAGAGGATCGTCCTGATTCCGCAGGCTTGCTTCCCAGTGGCAATGCGCCTGTTCAGGATCCGGCAACGGGCAAAAGGTGTCCCCCATGGCCTCTTCGAGATCGGCGACCAAGGTCCTCGGCGCGGTGTCCTGGCATCCCTCGAGGGCTTGTTCGAAATAGCCGCGCGCTTCGACGTATGCCTGTAAGGAGAGGGCGCGTTGCCCGGCTCTTAGGAGTACCTGGGCTGCCTTC
>JBAZUN010000544.1:0-3674 GCA_041661365.1 Candidatus Latescibacterota bacterium | reverse complement strand
GATGTTGACGCCGCAGTACATGAAGGGGACGCCCATGGCCCGCAGGCTGTCGCTGACCGCGGCCAGGACCAGGGTGATGTCGGCCACGCGCCGCATCCGCCAGACCTGCTCCCGCACGCGGTACCGGGCCTGTTGCTGACGCTCGCGGAGCTCGTGGTCGGCCTTCTCCCGCTCCTGGGCTGCCTGGCATCGACTCGCCTCGGCCTTGAGCTCGGCCACCTCCTGGCGCAGCCGAATCAGCTGCGCCCCCACCTCCTGCGCTGCCTGGTCCTGGGGCTCGGACACCGCGTACCCACCTTTCGCTGGCCAGGGTCTCCCGCGGCCGTGGCCCGGCCGCCTTCGGTCGATCTAAACCGCCGGCTGATCCGATCGGGAACGGCGCCACACTCGGCTTTGGACGCTGAGAACATCGCGCCGCGCCAGGATGAAGCAACGCCCCGGCTCGGCTGTCAAGCCGCCGGGGGCGGCCACCGGCACGCCTTGCTATGCTTCCCCTCGCCACACTCCATCTCGAAGGGCGTCTCCATGGCCCCGGTAGGCCTCGGGGTGGGCCAGCCGGTGGGCAACCTCGCGCACCGCGACCTCGGCTGCCGCTTCCAGGGTCCGACGGCCGAACTCCGCCGTGGCGTCCTGCGGCGGGATGCGACCGCCGATGCCCACCAGAGTCTCGCCCTTCGGCGGCAGGAGGGACAGGTCCACGGTCTCTGGATGCAGGGCCATCAGGTGCGAGGTCTCCCAGCCGGCGGCGTGATCGCCGGCACCGTCGAAGACGTCGCGCACCAGCAGGTAGTCGACGAAGGCCCAGGCCAGCATCCCCTGACGCCGGCTGTGGAGCCGCTGAGAGAACTGCAGGACCGCGGCCCGGGCGTGGTCGATCAGCGGGTAGTGGCCGGCCACCAGCACCCCCACCTTGAACCCCAGGCTCTCGGCCTCGGCCAGGATGTGGAGGAGCAGCCGGTGATACCCGACGGCCTGCTCGCTGGCCGTGAACGGATGCCGCTCGGGCAGGAAGTTGTCCGGCGACAGCCCCATCCCCTGGGCGATGGCCTCGCGGTCGCGGGCGTTGGCCTCCATCAGCGCTTCGACCCGACTCTCGCCGTAGTAGAGCGGCGGGAAGACCAGTCCGCCGCCTTGCCGCGCGCAGCGGATGGCCAATCCCTCGGCCTGGAGGGTGTCCGCGCCCAGGGGGTTGTGCACCCCGTGCCACTCCAGGGTCCCGATCGGGATGTAGGCTACCGGGCAGGCCTGGCGGCGGCTGACGACCTGGGCCGGCCGCAGCAGGTGGTACCTGACTTCTGACTCCATCTCCACCTCCGTTGGGGGTGGGACCGCTGAACGGGCCGCGCCGGGGCATCGGCCCGAGCCGACGCGGCCTCAGAAGTACGCAGGGCAAGGCGGGCATGCAAGGGCGAACCGAGATACAGCGAGTTGGTCGAGGTAGATGGGATGGACCACGGGGATGCCCCGGAGGGAGTCGCACCAGGGGCCCCCGTCGCCTCATCCCACGAGGTCGTCCCTCGAAGGATGGATAGCTCCAAAGAACCCGTTCTTGACAGGCACGGCCGCCGGGGCCTAAGTTCCGCCCCCGACCGAACCCACCCACCGCCCCTGTTCCTCCGCGCCCGGGAGCGCCCCGTGATCGTCGACGTCCACTGCCACGCCTGGAACTACCGGGAGCACTTCACGGCCGAGGCCCGGCGTCAGTCCCGGATCGCTCGGGCCGGGGTCGAGGTCGACCTCACCGTCACCTATGAGCAGTACCGGGCCACAGCCGGCTGCTGCGACCGCACCATCGTTTTCGGCGGCAAGGCCCGTCTGTCCGGGATCTGGGTCGACGACGAATACGTCGCCCGGTACGCCGGCAACCACGCCGACACCACCATCGGGTTCCTCTCGGTCGATCCGACCCAGGCCGGCTGGGAGACCGAGCTGCGCCGGGGTCATCAGGAGCTGGGCCTGCGCGGGGTAAAGCTGCTGCCGATCTACGCCGGCTTTTCTCCCCACGAAACCAGACTGGATCCGCTCTGGCGCTACGTCCAGGAGCACCGGCTCCCGGTCCTCCTCCACACCGGCACCACCTTCGTCTCCCAGGCGCCGCTGGAGTGTACCCTCCCCCGCCACCTCGACGAGGTGGCCCGCCGGTACCCCGAGGTCAGGCTGGTCCTGGGACACCTGGGGCACCCGTACGAGGGGGAGTGCATCGCGGTGATCCGCAAGCACCCCAATCTCTACGCCGACGTCAGCGCCCTGCACTACCGGCCGTTCCAGCTCTACCACAGCCTGATGCTGGCCCAGGAATACGGCGTCTGGCACAAGCTCCTCTTCGGCACCGATTATCCGTTCACCACCGTTGACGCCTCGATCGAGGGCCTGCGCTGCCTCAACGGCATGCTCGAGGGGACCCAACTCCCCCGGCTGCGAGCGGAGGAGATCGAGGCCCTGATCCACCGCGACAGCCTGGCCCTGCTCGGTCTCGACTGATCACCTCATCGGCCCGCAACTCGCCTCTCTGAGGAGCCACCATGCCCAAGCGCCCCGACATCGACAGCGTCATGATCATCAGCTCCGGGCCGATCGTCATCGGCCAGGCCTGCGAGTTCGACTACTCGGGCACCCAGGCCTGCAAGGCCCTGCGCTCGCTCGGGTACCGGATCATCCTGGTGAATTCCAACCCGGCCACGATCATGACCGATCCCGGGATGGCCGACGTCACCTACATCGAGCCGCTCAACGTGGCCCGCATGGCCCAGATCATCGAGAAGGAGCGGCCCGACGCGCTGCTGCCCAACCTCGGGGGACAGTCCGGACTCAACCTCAGCTCCGAGCTGGCGAAGATGGGGGTGCTGGAGCGGTTCGGGGTCAAGGTCATCGGCGTCGAGCTGGACGCCATCGAGCGCGGCGAGGACCGGATCGCCTTCAAGGAGACCATGGCCCGTCTGGGGATCGAGGTGCCGCGCAGCACCGCGGTCTTCAGCGTCGAGGATGCCGAGCGGATCGCCGCCGAGCTGGGGTACCCGGTGGTGCTGCGGCCGGCCTATACGATGGGGGGCACCGGCGGCGGTCTGGTCTACAACGTCGAGGAGCTGCGGATCGTGGCCGGCCGCGGCATCGCCGCCAGCCTGATCGGCCAGGTGCTGGTCGAAGAATCGGTGCTCGGCTGGGAAGAGCTGGAGCTCGAGGTGGTGCGCGACTCCAAGAACCAGATGATCACGGTCTGCTTCATCGAGAACGTCGACGCCATGGGGGTGCACACCGGCGACTCCTACTGCACCGCGCCGATGCTGACCATCGCGCCCGCGCTGCAGGCCCGGCTGCAGGACTACTCCTATCGCATCGTCGAGGCGATCAAAGTCATCGGCGGCACCAACATCCAGTTCGCCCACGACCCGCGCACCGGCCGCGTCGTCGCCATCGAGATCAACCCGCGCACCTCCCGCTCCTCGGCCCTCGCCTCGAAGGCCACCGGGTTCCCGATCGCCCTGGTCTCGGCCAAGCTGGCCGGCGGCATGTCCCTCGACGAGATCCCGTACTGGCGCGAGGGGACCCTCGACCGGTACACCCCGTCGGGCGACTACGTGGTGGTGAAGTTCGCCCGCTGGGCCTTCGAGAAGTTCCGCGGCTCCGAGGACCGCCTGGGCACGCAGATGCGGGCGGTCGGCGAGGTGATGAGCATC
>JBAZUN010000543.1:0-3681 GCA_041661365.1 Candidatus Latescibacterota bacterium | reverse complement strand
GTCCGGCGGCCAGTTGCCGGGCCACCTCCCGCCGCAGCTCCTCCTCGCCGCCGTCCTGCAGCACCCCGATGGCGTCGAGGTTGCCGAGCAGGGCAGCGCGACCACCGGCGCGATCGACCGCCTCCTCGATCTCGACGGTGAACCCCTTCTTGCTCTCCTCGAGGGAGAGGGCGTCGGCGCCGACGGCGTAGAGCAGATCCCAGCGGTCGCGGGGATCGCCGCAGTAGTAGTAGATGCTCTGCATCCCGGCGGCGCGGATCTCGGCCACCAGCTCCTGCAGGACCGGCAGGTTGAGCCGGGCAAAGGCGCGAGGGGCGATCATGTCGGTCAGGCACTCCTCGATCCAGATCCCCGCCGCGCCCAGGGCCGCGGCCTCGCGCACGGCGAACCGCTCCAGCGCCAGGCCGCGATGACAGACCCGTTCCACCAGGTCGGGCCGGGTGGCCACCATGGTCATCATCCCCTCGAACCCCCAGAGCTGATAGCAGCGCCAGAGGGGTGAGGCCACGTGGACCAGGGGGTACCGCTCACCGCCGAGCTCGGCCAGCAGGAGGTCGGCCAGATCAGCCCGGCCGTCGCGGCGGACCTCGGCCGGATCGCGCTCGGGTGGATCGGGTACCGACTGCTCGATCGCCGCGGCGGTGATCGCCAGCGACTCGGGGTGGACCGAGTGGAGTCCAGGACCGCCCCAACCGCCGATCCGCGGCCGGGAGAGCTCGCGGGCGGTACCGGTAACGCGGTCGAGCCGCACGACGCGCCCTTCCCGCTCCTCCACGGTGTACCGAGCCCGGTATTCCCGGGAGGGGCACTGCGGCAGGTGGAACCAGTCCAGGCCGGTGCGGGGGATGGCCCGGCGACGCCAGGCCAGTTGCAGGTCGGGATCGGGCGCCTCGGCGTACCACCAAGGCAGGCCGGTCAGCGCGTCCCAATGGTCGCGGACGAAGATCCCCTCGTAGCAGATCACCGCGCCGGACGCTTCGGCCCCGGTCCCGGACAGGGCGGCCCTGATCCGCTCCCTGCCGGTCATCGCCCCTGCCTCCGCCCCTCGACTCCATTCGACATGAGGGTCAGCCCTTCATCCGCGCCAGCAGCTCACGGCGATAGGCCTCGCTTTCCAGCTCGTCGAGACGCACGCACTCGGACTTCTTGAGGAAGTAGGGCTGGCCGACCTGCAGGGCCGCGTGCTGGATGAAGGCCTGCTCCTCCACGGCCAGGGCCCGGAAGTAGGCCTCCTTCACCGAGACCCCGAGGGTGATGGTGCCGTGGTTGCGCAGCACGATCCCGTGGCAGTCCGGGGCCTGGGCCACCTCTTCCACCGCCGCGGCCAGCTCCGGCGTGGTCGGGGTGATGTAGCGCAGGTGGGGCACGTTGCGGCCGAGGTAGACGTAGTAGTCCGGGTACATCGGCCGCAGCTCGTGGCCGGCCGCGGTCAGGGCGATGGTGATCGGCGGGTGGGTGTGGATGACGGCGCGGATCTCCGGTCGACGGCGGTAGATCGCCAGGTGCATGAGCACCTCGGAGGAGGGCCGCCGCTCCCCGCGGACGATCTCCCCTCGGGCGATCGACACCCCGGGGTAGTCCTCGGGCTGGGCGTCGAGGAAGGAGAAGCCGCTGGGCGAGATCCACATGACGTCGTCCTCGCGGGCGCTGACGTTCCCGCCGGCGCCGCGCACCAGGCCGTTGGCGACCAGGGCGTGCGAGGTGCGGATGAGATCCTCGAGAATGCCGCTCATGGCGTGCCTGCTTTCTGCGTCTGGTAGGCTGCTTCGAGCCGCTCGCCCAGACCGCCGATCCGGGAGGCGAACTCCCGGACGATCCGGTCCAAGGACGAACGGCTGTCCCCCTCGAAGCGGAAGGTCAGCTCGGCCGCGGTCACCGACCGCCGGGCCAGGGCCCAGCCGTCGGGGAACTCGAGCCGCACCCCGTCCAGGGTCGACTGAGGCCACTCCGCAAAGGCGCTCCGCACCCGGGCGAGGACGGCCTCCTGCTCCTCGGCGGGAACGACCAGGCGCAGGTCCGGGGTGGCGTGGATCGCCGGGCAGGCGCGCCGCATGGCCGCCAGGGAACGACCGCCGGCGGCCCATCCGGCCAGGACCCGGCAGGCGGTGAACAGCCCGTCGTCCCCGCCCCGCAGCTCGCCGTAGAAGTAGTGGCCGCTGATCTCCGCGCCGAACAGGGCCTGACGCTCGATCATCCGGGTGCGGATGAAGGCGTGGCCGCTTCGTTGGGGCTCGGCCGTTCCACCGAGCCGCCGCACCTCCTCGGGGATCCGGCTCGAGCACTTGAGGTCGTAGACGAAGACCCGGCCCGGCCACTCCCCGGCCAGGCCCTGCACCAGGATCCAGGCGGTCTCCTCGGGGCTGAGCACCACCCCCTCCTCGTCGACCAGGGAGACCCGGTCGCCGTCCCCGTCGAAGGCGATCCCCAGGTCAGCCCCCTGCTCGACCACGGCCGCAATCAGGGCCGTCAGGTGTTCCGGTCTGGCCGAGTCCGGGTTGCGGGCCCGGAAGAGGCCGTCCGGAAGGTCGTGGATCGCCTCGACCTTCAGCCCGGGAAAGGCCGCGGCCAGCAACGGCGCGGCCCGGCCGGACCAGCAGCCGCTCCCCGGGTCCACGATGGCCTTGCCGGTGACCGCGGTCCCCTGCCAGCGGCGGCAGAGCCAGTCGCGGTAGGACGGGGCCGGATCGAAGGTCGTCCGCGATCCCCCAGGCCGACGCGGTCCGGCGAGGCCTTCCTCCACCGACCGCTGCAGCGCGAGGATCTCCGCCTCGGTGGGAGGTAACTCGTCCACGGTCCACTTGAGGCCGTTGATCCCGGGCGGGCTGTGCGAGGCGGTGACCACGGCTACTCCTGGCGCACCGAGGTGCCGGCCGGCGAAGTACGCCATCGGGGTGGGCAGGACACCGAGGTCGACGACCCGGGCCCCGGCCTCGGCCAGCCCGCTTATCAGCGCCGCGAGAAAGCCCGGGGTGGTGAGCCGCACGTCGCCGCCGGCCAGGAAGGTCGCGCCCGGTCCCACCCGATTCCCCAAGGCCCGACCCCAGGTCCGGTAGAGCTCCGGACTGAGCTCCTCGACCGGCCCGCGGATGTCGCACGCCTTGTACAGGCTCATCCCCAGCCTCGACGGTCCAGCTCGGCTCGGAAACCCGAGTACAACTCGTCGTACCGCTCGCGGCGCGTCTCGTTCGGGGCGACCGAGCGATCGAGGCGGACCATGGCCGCGACCGCGTCCCAGAGCCGGCCGTGGACCGTGGCCGAGGCGGCCAGGACCGCGCTGCCAAAGGCCGATTCCGGGCATTCGGGCCGGTGGATCACCCGGCCGGTGAGGTCGGCCCGGCACTGCATCCAGACCTCGCTGCGGCTTCCGCCGCCGGTGGTGTAGACCTCGCCGCCGGCAGTGCCGGCCATGGTATCGATGACCTCGTAGGCCAGCCGCTCCACGAAGGCGGTCCCCTGCAGGCAGGCGGCGAATCGCTCGATCGGGTCAACTGGCTCGGGCAGGCAGAACCCGGCAGCGTCCGCGGCCAGGAAGGGGAAGCGCTCCCCCTGTCGGGCCAGCGGGTAGGCCAGGCAGGCCGTGGGGAGGAGCCGCGCCGCGGCCCGGTCGAGTGCGGCCAGGTCGGCACCGGGGTACCCGGCCTCGATCCACTCCCCGCCGGTGTTGCTCGCCGCGCCCGGGAG
>JBAZUN010000542.1:1189-3726 GCA_041661365.1 Candidatus Latescibacterota bacterium | reverse complement strand
GGGGACGCCGCTCGAGCCCCGGGCGATGAACAGCTTCGAGCACTTCGAGCAGACCGGCTTCCCGCCGGGATGGGCGACCGGCGAGAACATGGGGCTGTTCATGGCGGCCATTACCCGGGTGGTGCACGAGTTCAAGCCCGACGGTCTCTACTTCGACGGGCAGTATACCGAGAACCCGGCGGCGCTCTACGCCCTGGCCCGGGCCACGCGCGAGCTGCTGGGCGAGGAGGGCATCCTGGAGTGGCACTCCACCGGCGCCTTGGGGCCCGGGCAGTGCTACCTGCCGCAGGCTGATGCGTACGTCGACCTCGTGCTGCGCGGCGAGGGACAGGGCGGCATCTACGGCGACTTCGACTACCTGCGCTACTTCGTCTCGGGCTACAACCTGCACAACAGCATCGGCGTGCTGTGCCTCAACGGGCCGCCGGGGATACAGGCCGACCTGGCGGCCAGCGTCCTGCGGGCGAATGCGCGCCTGCACTTCCTGGCTGGCTGGCTCGGCGACGACCGCAGCCTGGAGGTCTACGCGACGGCCTATGCCGCCAGACTGACGCCGGAATTGCGTCTGGAGACCGATCGCACCGTCGACCAGCGCCAGGCCGAAGTGGCGGCCAAGGCTGCAGCCCGGGCGGCCGAACAGGCGGCGCTGGCGGCGCCGCCCCAGTGGGGACAGCCGGCCCTGGTGCTGGACTTCGCCACGCTGCCGCCAGGCGAGCAGCGGGTCTCCCCCACGAACACGGCGCCCTTCTGCCTCGTCGACGGGGCGCTGGAGGTCACTGGCCGCGCGTCGACCCATGCGTATCTGGAGGTGCCGCTGAAGCTCCAGGCGGGCGGCCTGGTGGTCAAGCTGCGCGGCGATACCGACGGGGGCATGTCCTGGGGTCCAGCCGCGGCGCTGCGCTGGGCCGATGGCTCGGTGCTGCGCCTCGGCGTCCGCAGCGACGGCAAGCTCCAGAGCGACGTGCTGGGCAGCCAATCGCTCTTCTCCACCTGCCGGGCGGACGAATGGGTCTGGCTGCGGGCCCGCTGGCTGGATCGCGCCGGGGTGGTCGAGCGCAGCCCAGACGGCGTGCACTGGCAGCAGGTGAGCCGGTTCGAGCAGGGCGGCAAGCTTGCCGGCGAGACCGCGGCGCTGCTGGTGGGCAAGGTCCCCTACCACGGCCAGCCCCTTGACCACACCGTGCCGGGCGAGATCGGCCGCTGCGAGTTCGGGCGGGTGGAGGTCTACGGACGCTGAACCGGACGAGGGCAGCACGGTGAGTCAGACACCGACGGCCGCCGGAAGGCGGGCGACCCTTCGCCGCGCCGAGACCCGCAACGCCGTCCTGCTGACGCTGCAGGGGATGGCCACCGCCCTGGCCGGCCCGATGATGCCGGCCGCGCTGGCTCCGGCCATCCTGGTGCGCCTCGGCGGCAGCGACCTGGTCATCGGGCTGCTCGGCACCGTGGCCAGCGCCGTCGGGGTCCCGGCCATGCTCCTGGCGGCCCACCTCAGCGGCCAGAGCCGGCGCAAGGGTCTGGCCACCCTGTTGTGGAACTCGGCCAGCGCCTTGGTATACCTGCCACTGGTGCTGCTGCTGGCCGTGGAAGGCACCTCGACCACCCTCGGCGTGTTCAGTGCCATGCTGCTCGCCGCGACCGCGGCCAGCGGCCTGACCGGGTCCGTGTCCAGCGTGCTGCAGGTCGACCTGCTCAGCCGCATCACCGTACCCGAGCGTCGCGGTCGCGTCACGGGCGTGGCCGGCTCGGTGGCGGGCCTGGCCTCTCTGGCCGGCGGCGTGGGGCTCAGCCTGCTGCTGGCGCGCCGGCCCTTCCCGGCCGGGTACACCCTTGCCTGTGCCATCGGGCTGAGCGTCAGCGCTGCCGGGTACCTGGCGTACCTGCTCTTCCGCGAGCTACCCGGGCTGAAGACCACGGCGGCCGCGCGGCTGCCCGGCCTGCGCGAGTCGCTGCAGACCATCCGCCGCGACCGCGTCTTCCTCTGGGTGCTGGTGGCGGCGATGGCCAAGTTCGCCGGCAACGCGGGGTACACCTTCGTCGTGCCCACGGCGCTGCGCCGGGACGGGCTGCCGGACACCTTCGTCGGGCACTTTGCCGTGGTCACCGCGGTCGTCGGCATCGGTCTGGGCCCGCTGCAGGGATGGCTGGCAGACCGCTGGGGGATCAGCCGCACGGCCCTGCTCGGCGGCGCGGCCACGGCCGCCGGCATGGTGCTGTTCGCGCGCGCCGGGTCGTACACGGCCGTGCTGGCCTGCGTGGCCGTGCTGGCCGTGGGCGCCTCGGCCTTGAACACCATGTTCTTCCTCGCGCCGCTGTCCCTGTCGCCGCCCGAGCACCGCTCGGCGTACATCGCCATGCGCTACCTGGCCGAGTCGGTGGCCGGTGTGGTGTGCATGCCGGCCGTGGGATACGCCCTGACCCGGTGGGATGCGGCGTACGTGTTCTGGCTCTCCGGTGCCGCCGCCCTGGTCTCGGCGGTAGTGCTGGTGCGGGCCACCGGCTGGTACTGCCGGCGGCGTTGAGGCAGCGCCCCGGCG
>JBAZUN010000542.1:0-1179 GCA_041661365.1 Candidatus Latescibacterota bacterium | reverse complement strand
CGATCTCCCGCGCGATCCCGGTGGCCCGGAGCGACCTCTGACCCACCCCGGCCCAGCGCTTGACAGCCCCGGGGAATCGACGCATCCTGCCCCTGGGTCGAGCTCGTCTGGAGGAGGCTGGCCGTGGGCTTGATGCGTGGTGCGGCACACCGGTCGCTGGCCCGAGCCCCGAGGGAGCTGGGGCTTGCGGTCGCGCTGGTCCTGTGCCTGGCCGGGCTGTCCGGCTGCATCTCGACGTTCTCCGAGCTGCAGGGGGGGCGCCTGCTCGGTCCCAGGCGCTACGAGCTGACGCCCGCGTACTCGGTGGTGAACCGCGAGAGCGGCGGCAGCAGCGACACGCGGTACGGACTGCTGGCGGGCGCGGGGCTGGCCGATGGTCTCGACCTGAGGGGGCGGTACGAGCGCGTCGAGGGGGACAACGGATTCAACGTGGTCGGCCTCGGGCCCAAGGTGGCCCTGGTGCCCGGCCACCTGGCCCTGTTCACGCCGGTGGGCTTCGCCTTCGGCGGCGGTCTGGATGCCGGCGACACCGTGGAGCTGCACCCCACCGTGCTGTGGACGTGCCCCCTGGCCGCGGGACTGGAGCTGACCGGGTCGGGCAAGGCCCTGTTGCGCAAGGGGGATGACCTGCTGGCCCTGAACGTCGGGCTGGGCGTCGGCCCGCACCTGAGCAAGCTGGCGGTCCGCTCCGAGGTCGGCGTCCTGGTGAACCCCCTGGAGGGTGGGTATCACCGGCACCTGAGCGTGGGCCTGGCCTTCGGCTGGCCGCGCTAGGCGCTCGAAGGGAGCGCACCATGACAGGGGCAGATGCGCCGACCTGAAGGCGCACAGCTTCGACTGCCTCTGGGCCAACAACCTCGACATCGGTCGTCACGGGGAGGCCTGGCTGGCCGCCGGGGCGAAGCACGGAGTACGGGTCATCCTGCAAGGCGGTGGTGCCCCCGACCTGCTGCGGCTGGAGCCGCCCTACACACCGGCCGGGATGTTCGAGGACCGCGACTACCTCGACCGCGTGGTCCTCCCTCACTGGGCCGGCCTGGCGTCCAGGTACCGGTCGTCCCCGGCGCTGCTGGCGTACTCGCTGGACGAGGAGTGCCCGCCGGGCCCGGTGAGCCGGTACGAGGTGCTCGACCGGGTCACCCGGCTGATCGGCGCCCTGCAGCGGGCCCAGTTTGCGGG
>JBAZUN010000541.1:0-3757 GCA_041661365.1 Candidatus Latescibacterota bacterium | reverse complement strand
AAAGATTGGCGGCGTGCTCCGAGCTCTTGAAGACGTAGGAGCTGGTCTGGTAGATCGGGACGGCGCGGGCCCCGGTGGTGGGGTCCGGTTGCTGCCCGGCGTGGAGCGCCAGGGTGTCCAACTGATAGGCCATGAGAGACTCCTTTCTGGGTACGGGGGTCGGGCCCTAGAAGGCGTGCTGGGCGCTGAGCACCAGGCCGCTCCCCAGGCCCACGGTGCGGGTCGAGGTCTCGTCCCCGGCGTTGACGTAGGCCGCGACCAGGGTCAGATGGGGACCGGCCAGGTACGCCAGGTGAGCGTCCCAGTAGCTGGCGTTCTTGAAGGCCTGGTAGCGCGCGCCCTGCTTGAGCTCGATCCCCAGGGCCAGGTAACTGAGGGGGATCACGTCCAGGTTGGCGAACCCGGTGAGTTTGCGGTCCGGGTCGAACCCGAAGACCCCGGTCACCCGCTCAGAGGTCGACAGGACTCCGGCCGAGATGAGTACCGGGCGGGGAAGCTGGGTGACCAGCTTGGTGGCCACCGCGTACAGGTCCAACCCGGCCGCGTCGACCCCGGCCGGAGCATCATCCGCCCGTTTCCAGGCCAGTCCGGCGGACAGCGCCGGGACCCACGTCCTGCCCGCCTGGTTCTCCGGCACCAGCAGCACCTTGGCCCCGAGGTTGTTCTTGTGGATGTTCCTGGCCGCCGGTGCAATGACCTCGTGGCCGTAGGACAGCTCCAGCCGTCCGGCGACCGTCTCGGCCACGCCGAAGGCAGTCCAGTCCACGTCCACATCGCCCAGGTGCACGTACCACACCCCGAACTGCGGCTTGCTCAGCAGCGAGTGCCGACCGGGTTCCTGGTTCTGGCCGGCCAGGTACGCCAGCGGGTTGAAGGCCACCCCGCCTCCGCCCTGGAGCGTGTTGAGCGGCACCCCCGCCCACGCGGCCCCCCCGGCGCCCAGCACCCACAGCGCTGCCACCCCTGCGATCGTCTGCTTGATCTGCTGCTTCATCTCCCTCCCTGCTTTCCGTTGAAGATTCCTTGGTGGTAGTCCGGCGCGCTCGCACCGCAAACGGAAAACCCACTGCCGCAGGAGTAGCCCGGCAGTGGGAAGGTGGTGCGCCGACGCAGCAAATCATCACTGCATGCGCACTGGCCTCCCGCCGCCGGGCACCCTACAGATGCACCGACAACAGACTGCGGCAGCGTTGCCCATCGGTCCTGGGCCGATCCAGCCGCGTCGATGCTGTGCACCCAATTGGTGACTCACGGTATTACCCTCTGAGAGCTCATAGTTCAATTACCCGATCAATTTAGTATTGTTAACAATACAGTTTCTTGGCTGATTGTCAAGCCCGATAGCCTCCAGATGCGTGGCTGGTGCACCCGCGTGCGCCGCGACTGCGCTTAGTGCTCCGTTGTCCGGGGACTGGTCGGTCGGGACAACGAAATTGGCCTTGGTCATCCTCCCTACATCGTTCCCCGGTGGTGGTGGGGCACTACCTGTCCCGGCGCGCGTCGATCGATTCCTTCCGGCGCGTGGTCTACGCCCTCATCCCGCGGACCAGCATCGGTGTGCTGGAGAAAGGGATGGCCTAGCACAAACCGATCGCTCGTGGCTCATATTACCGGGATGATCGACGCCCCGGGGTGGTTCGTGGTCGGTGAGGTGACCCCATGGCCGATGAAGGTGGCGCTGAACGACCATCCGGTCGCGGCGACGGCGATCGGTTGGACCAGGAGGACGCCCACGTGGAAAACCAGGGAAGGCGTTCGCGGCTGCTCCGGTGTGCGGTGGTCGCGGTCGGAGTGATCTTGATAACCTGTGTCATCGTGTGGCTCCGGGAGTACGGTGACCAGCACACGGTGACTGCAATCGCTCCGATCGCAACAGAATCCGCCGCAACCCGACAACACCTGGTCGAGGCCCGACAGGCCGAGTCCGCGGCCGCTGAGCGGAAGACCGCCTCGCAATGGACCCCGACCTCAGGCCACCGCGAGCTCATGGTGAGGATACCCGCTGGGGAATTCCCCATGGGGAGCGAGGAGGGGGAGCCGGACGAGCGACCGGTGCACCAGGTAGCGCTCGAGGCGTATTGGCTCGACCGCTTCGAGGTCACGGTGGCGGAGTACCGGGCCTGCGTGGAGGCCGGGGCCTGCATGCCGCCGGAACAGGGCGGTGCCTGTACGTGGGGGAGACCGGGGCGGGACGCGCACCCGGTCAACTGCGTCGACTGGACTCAGGCGGCCTGCTACTGCAGTTGGGTCGGGGAGCGCCTGCCGACCGAGGCCGAGTGGGAGCGGGCGGCCCGAGGGCCGCAGGGACGGCGCTTTGCTTGGGGCGATGGGCCGCCCCAGGGCCGGCGAGGGGGGAACGTGGCCGACGAGAGCGCGCGACAGGCGATGCCGACCTGGACGGTGATCTCCGGGTACGACGATGGGTACCCGGCGACGGCACCGATGGGCCGCTTCGAGCCCACCCCCGAGGGCTTGTACGACCTGAGCGGGAACCTCACCGAGTGGGTCGCTGACTGGTACGAGGCCGAGTACTATGCTCGTAGTCCGCGGGGGAACCCGCTGGGACCCGGTACCGGCCGGTTCCGCGTGGTCCGGAGCGGCTCGTGGCGCAACGCGGACGACTACCTCCGCGCGTCGTACCGCTACGGCCTGGTGCCCGGTTACCGGGCGGTCAACGTGGGCTTCCGCTGTGCCCGGTAACCTGCGGCGATGAATTCGTGGCTCGCCCATCAAGCCCGCGACCACCGACTCCGGGCCTGCCTGCTCGCCTCCGCGCTCCTGCCCCTCCTTGGCCTGCTGGTGCTGGAGCAGGTCATGCACGGGGCCAAAGGCGACGACGAGGTCGTGGTGCAGGTGCGGCTCTCCCTGCCGCCGGTGTTCGAGCCGTGGCTGCCGCCCCCCTTGCCCGCGGAGGAGGGCGGCGATCGAGCGGCCCTGGGGCAAGGTCCAGAACCGGCGACTGCGTGGCCCGGCATCCCCGCCTGGCTCACCGGTCAACCCTCGACGGCTTCCCTGGAGGAAGGGGGAACCGAAGGCCCGACTGGGTACCCGGGGCTGACCGGCAGTGCCGGGGATCTGCCGGCCGGCGGCGGTTTGCTCCCTGGCACCAGATCGGGGTACTCCTGGGGTTCGACCCAGGTCATGCCTTCGCCTACAACCGGGACGCTCCTGGGCCGCGGCAGGGGCGGCAGCGGCAAGGGCCCTCCGATGGAGCCGACCGACCTGCTGCGGCTCTCGGACCTGGCCATGGCCAACCGCCATCACGCCGCGGTGCTCATCGATCCGACCAGTCGAAGGGACCTGGTCGGGTACATCAACCTCACCCGACTGCGGGTCAGCGGTGCTGGCTCGGGGGAGGATGTGGACAACCTGGCCGCGGCTCTGACCGGGATCGGCCTCCACGCCCGGGTCGGTCCCAACCGGTACGACTACTTCCTCTCCGAGCGTCTGCTGCTCGATCCGATCCACTGTCTGAGGCAGGGCGCGGGACTGTGGGTGCCACCCGGGCAGTTCACCCGCTTCTCCACCGAGGAGTACCTCCTCCTGCGCCGGTACCTGCGCGGGGGAGGATTCCTGGTGATCCGTCCGGCCGATCCGGCTCGACCGCCGAGTCCGCCAAGCCGGTACTTCTTGTGGGAGATGGTCGATGCCCTGCGGACCGCCCTGGGCCCGGAGTCTCGCCTGGTCCCTTTGTCGATCGCGCACCCGCTCTACCATGCCTGGTACGACTTCGACAGCGGGTTCCCCGGAGAACGGA